>JAJRRT010000095.1 GCA_024279255.1 Deltaproteobacteria bacterium
GTAAAAAACTCCTTGGAAACCAAGTGATAGAAAGGCTTGAAAACAGCCACGCATGTTAGACCAGCAATCTGTTGAAATGCAATATATATTTCCCTTTTTGGGTCTTGCGCTTAGAGAGTCGGTTTGCTAGAGTGGGCGCGGCTTAAAGGGGGACGTAAAGGTTTAAATTTTAGCCCGATAGGGCAGAGGATACACGTACTATGTGGAATATTTTTGATGCTGTTTGGGGTGTATTCTCCAACGACCTGGCCATCGACCTCGGTACTGCTAATACTTTGGTATTTGTAAAAGGAAAGGGAATCGTATGTAACGAACCTTCGGTGGTTGCCGTTCATACGGGTTCTGGCGGCCAACGTAAAGTGCTGGCGGTTGGTAAGGATGCCAAAGAAATGCTTGGTCGGACTCCCGGGAGTATCGTCGCGATCCGCCCGATGAAGGATGGTGTGATTGCCGATTTTGATCACACCGAAGAGATGTTGCGTTATTTTATTCGTAAAGTCCACAATCGTAAGACTCTGGTTCGTCCGCGGATAGTTATCTGTGTCCCGTCAGGCATCACTCAGGTAGAAAAACGCGCGGTACGTGAATCTGCCGAGTCTGCAGGTGCCCGCGAAGTTTTTCTGATCGAAGAGCCGATGGCCGCTGCGATCGGTGCCGGATTGCCAATCACTGAGGCATCGGGGAATATGATTGTCGATATCGGTGGCGGTACAACTGAAGTTGCTGTGATTTCACTCGCCGGGATTGTTTACGCACAATCCGTGCGGGTCGGTGGCGACAAGCTTGACGAGTCGATTGTTCAATATATGAAGCGTAAATATAATCTGTTGATCGGCGAGCGGACTGCCGAAGCGGTCAAAATCGGTATTGGCAATGTTTTCGCTGCCGACGACGAGGTTTTGACCATGGAAGTCAAAGGTCGTGATCTGGTGAGCGGTATTCCCAAAACCCTCGAAATTAACTCAACTGAGATCCGTGAAGCGATGTCTGAGCCGGTCAACACTATAATTGAAGCAGTACGGATTGCCCTTGAGCATACCCCCCCCGAATTGGCGGCCGATATTGTTGACAAGGGGATTGTGCTTGCTGGTGGTGGTGCCTACCTGAAAAATCTAGATGTCCTGCTGCGTCAAGAGACAGGGTTGCCGGTTACCGTTGCTGAAGACCCACTTTCTTGTGTTGTTTATGGTTCCGGGAAGATTCTTGATCATATGGATCTTCTTCGACAGGTCGCTGTTCCTTCTTAATTGGATGCAGGTTTCCCTTGTCAAGGATGCTTTTTTAATCTGTCTTTTACCGCCATTGCGGGAGGATCAAGGCGATCCTCCCGTTTTGCATACTGCTTCTGCATGCTAATAAACGACATCTGTGTCGGGCGGCAGATCTAGGATCCACTGATGCGTGACTTTTTGAAACGCCATCAAATTCCACTATTGATCACTTTGCTGGTTCTGGTGATCGCGCTCATCTATTCTGCCAATCTTCGCAAGAAAACTACGACTACTCTTTTTGAACGCGCTGTTCTGACCCTGACGGAACCGTTGCAACTGGGAATTGATAGAACCGGTACCCGCATCAAAAGTCTCTGGAATAATTATCTCTGGTTGATCGATACTCAACAGCAGAACATTGCAACGATGCGAGCGAACCGTTATCTGAGGGCGCGTTTGTTGGAAATGAGAGAAGTGACTCTTGAGAACCAACGCTTGAAAAGATTGCTCGATTTTGTTGAAGCTGACCCACGCAAGGTCCTTCCGGCGTTAGTTGTGGCTGAAGATGCCAGCAGTTGGGCCCGAACAATTGTCATCGATAAAGGGCTGCGCAATGGAGTTCTGGAAGGTCAGCCGGTTGTGGTTGCAGAAGGGGTGGTCGGGCGTGTGATTAAGGTAGCATCTAATAGTTCCAGGGTTCTTTTGGTTACGGATGCGTCATCTTCGATCGCCGGATTGGTTGAGCGCACGCGAACCCGCGGTGTCGTCCGTGGCAACGGCAAAGATTTAAACCTCGAATTTGCGCTGCGCAATGACCTTGTCGAAGAGGAAGATCTGATCATCACTTCCGGGATGGGTGGGGTGTTCCCCAAGGGTTTAGTTGTTGGTCGGGTCGCTGCAGTACAACGTAATGAATTTGGGCTTTTTCAGCAGATCAAGGTGGCACCGGCTGTCGATTTTTCACGCCTTGAAGAGGTGTTGGTGCTGATGGATCCTGTCGAATGAGAGGTCTGATCTTCGCGCTACTCTGTGGCCTTGTTTTCATGCTGCTTCAAACAACAATTTTTCCACGTTTTCTCTCCCCTGAAATGAGACCCAATCTTCTGCTGATTCTGGTGATTTATCTTGGGTTGAGTGAATCCTTTCTGCGTGCGGCATTCTTGACCCTGTTGCTCGGTGCCTTGCAGGATGTTTTCTGTGGGTCGACCTTTGGACTTTATGTCGCAGTTCAATTGGCGGTTTTTTTACTGATTCGACTCGTCTCCGATCGTCTTAATCTGGAAAGTCGCAGGTTGCTGCTCGGTTTGATCACTGCAGGTACAATTCTACAAACAGTCTTGATCGGTTTTTTACTGACCACCTTTGCTGAAGCAGGGCCTGTCCTCTGGATACTGTTACCAGCACTGCCACTTCAGATTCTTTCCAATCTGTTGTCCGGGTGGTTGTTGCTGTTTTTCCTGTTGATGTTTCAGCCTTTGCTTGGGACCCGGCACGGGATGGCAGGGCTCCCCTATCAGAGTAAACATCATGGGGCTTAATACGCGTTGGATTGAGTTGCCTGTTGTGCACAAGCGTCTGCTCCTCTTTTCTGTGGCAGCAGCAGCACTGTTTTTACTTCTAGCCCTTCGCCTCTGGTACCTGCAGATCATCAGCTATGAGCGCTATAGCGAGCGTGCGACGCGAAATCGCACGCGTGTCCTCTCTCTCGCTGCTCCGCGTGGTCCGATTTATGATCGTGACGGCGTTCTTCTTGTCGATAATCGCCCCGCTTTTACGGTTTCAGTGATGCGGCAGGATGTTGATAATCTTGAAGCATTACTCCAAAAGCTGTCAGAGTTGTTAGAGACCGATACCTCAACTCTTGAAGAACGTTGGGCACGAGGGAGCCGATTCCCGATATACCGGCCGGTGCCGCTGGCGACTGATGTTTCTCGCGCGGTTATGGAGCGAGTTCTGGAGCACAGTACCGAACTACCCGGCGTTTTGGTCGAAGTTCAACCGGTACGTGAATATCTCGAAAAAGGTTCTGAAGCCCACCTGATTGGTTACCTTGGTGAAGTGACGGAGAATGAATTGAGTCAGGACTTTTTTGAGGGCCTGCAGCCAGGGGATTATGTTGGTAAATTAGCATTGGAAAAAGCTTATGAAACCTATCTGCGCGGCCAAAAAGGCCGGCGCCTTGTTGAGGTTAATGTAAAAGGCAAGTTGCTTAAACAGTTAGAAGTCGACCAGGCAAAGCCCGGGAATAAAATTTTTCTGACCATTTCTCGTGATGTCCAGCGCGCAGCTGACCAGGCTTTTGGTGATCAGTCGGGAGCCGCCGTGGCGCTTGATGTACGCACTGGTGAAGTTCTGGCGATGCTCAGTCGGCCAACCTTTGACCCTTCACTCTTTGTGCGCGGTATTGAGAGTGAAGAATGGTCGCAGTTGCTCACTGATTCACGGCACCCGTTACAGAACAAGGTCCTGTCTGGGCTGTATTCTCCGGCATCAACTTTTAAAATGATCGTTGCATTGGCCGCTCTGCGTGAGGGGATCGTCAACGATCACCGTGTTATCGATTGTGGCGGCAGTTTCATTTTAGGGGGATCTCGATTCCGCTGTTGGAAAAAGGATGGGCACGGTAGGACCAACCTGAAAAAGGCACTTCGCGAGAGTTGCGATGTTTGGTTTTATCAGGTTGGTCTTGAATTGGGGATCGATAAGCTCGAAATAGCAGCGCGTGAATTTGGCTTGGGTGCTCCAGTCGGTTTCCCGCTGGCGGGTGAAAAACCTGGAGTTATCCCTTCGCGGGCCTGGAAGAGACAGCGCTTTAATACTCCCTGGTATGGCGGTGAGACAGTTATCGCTTCAATCGGTCAGGGCTACGTTCTTACGACACCCATTCAGTTAGCTGTTATGACGGCAGCGTTGGCGAATCATGGTGATGTCTTGCGGCCGCAGATTATCCGGCGCATTGAGGACTGGGATTCACAGATACTGCAAGAGTTCAAACCTCAGGTGTCTAAGCATGCAGATTTTTCTGATGAGGCCTGGGAATTGATAGACAAAGGTCTGGTCGCAGCGGTTAATGAGCCGCATGGCACCGGTTGGGCTGCTCATCTGAAGAATGTTAAAGTGGCTGGCAAGACTGGAACCTCACAAGTCGTGCGACGAAAGTCAGATGAAGAAGAGACTGGTGAGCAGGCAGAGGTTCCTTACCGTTTCCGGCCTCACGCTCTGTTTGTCGCTTATGCACCAGCTGAGAATCCCGAAATTGCGGTGGCGGTCGTCGTTGAGCATGGTCAGCATGGGGGTAGTGCTGCTGGCCCGATTGCCAAGGCGATGTTTGATAGTTACTTCAAAGGGCAGCGAAAAACCGTGTTGACAGTCTTGGATGAGGGGGAATGATGTTTGATCGTCGTTTGGTCATCAATTTCGACTGGGTCTTACTGATCACCGTTTGTTCTCTGGCCGGGGTTGGCATTCTCAACCTTTACAGTGCGACGACCGGTTGGGCTGAGCATAGTACCCCTTTTTATCTCAAGCAAACTCTCTGGCTGGGAGGAGGAGTTTTCCTGGCGCTATTCATCTGCTGTTTCGACTATCGCCATCTTGAACATTTTGCACTTCCCGCCTACCTGCTGACTTTGGGGATGCTGCTGTTTGTGCTGTTGCTCGGCAAGACATCGATGGGCGCAACTCGCTGGATTAACCTTGGGTTTTTCAATCTGCAGCCAAGTGAAGTTGCTAAGCTCGTTATTATCATCATGCTCTCCCGCATCTTCGGGCGCACGGCCCTGCCAGCCGGTTATCGTTTATTCGACCTGTGGTTACCGGCCATATTGTTGGCGGTTCCATTTGTACTGATTGTTAAACAGCCCGATCTTGGCACGGCACTGATGGTGATATTTATCGCCGGGACCATGTTGGTCTTCGCCGGACTTCAGCGCAATACCTCGATCTTCCTCATCCTCTCCAGCTTCATGACTGTGTTTGCAGGCTGGTTCATGCTGCACGACTATCAGAAAGCCAGAATCAGCACTTTTTTGAATCCCGAGGCCGATCCCCTGGGGAGTGGCTACCATATCATTCAGTCAAAGATTGCTGTTGGCAGCGGCGGGTTCTGGGGGAAGGGCTTTATGGCTGGAACTCAGTCGCAGCTATCTTTTCTTCCTGAGCGACACACCGATTTTGCATTTTCAGTATTTGCCGAAGAGTGGGGGTTTTCCGGGAGCCTGATGCTTTTGCTTGGCTATCTGTTTTTGATTGTCTGGGGAATTTACGTTGCACGAAGAGCCGCCGATCGTTTCGGGATGTTTCTTGCCATCGGCGTGACCGCGATGATCTTCTGGCATATCGTGGTGAACCTGGGGATGGTAATCGGTTTATTACCGGTCGTCGGGGTGCCCTTACCACTCTTCTCTTATGGCGGAACGAGTATGATTACAACGATGATCGGTGTCGGCCTGTTGATGAACGTCAGTATGCGCCGTTTTATGTTCTAATCCTTGTTTAACCAAAAATCATTGTATTTCAGTGGATCGAAATAGCGCCGGAAACCCCACTTGATGATCGTCTCCTGCTGTTCGATCGGATCCCCCTCATGCATCAATCTATCAGCCGTCATAAAGATCCCAAGAAGTGGTCCGTGTTTGTGCAGGGCCTGCCGCGAATAAGCTGAACAGGTTGGATACATTGGGCAGCGTGCACCATCAAGCGGTGAAATATATTTCTGGAAAGTGCGAACGGCCTGATCGAGGGGATCGATTTCAGATGGGGGTGTTGATTGCCGATTGGTTACTGTTGCTTCCCAGGGCTCCCAATTGGCGGCAATCGCAATTGCGGGCAGGACTCCGAAGAGGATCGTAATCATCAGGGTGCATTTGATAATGTCTGTGCTGATTTTTTTAGCGTAGGGTGATGTCATCTGTAAAACATAGCTATCGGGTCGCCTCTTGTAAAGTGGTGAGTCGGAATGAAGTGGGAGCTAGAGGATGAACGTCAATCGCACTCTTTTAGCTGTCGGGGCTTGAATTAATCAATAGGAGTGCTGCTGTTTGTCGGTTTGTAAAGGATACTGCCATGACTGCGGTCTCTTTTAATCCTGTGGATCCTGGGGCTTTACCTGTTGACTACGATTATAAGCCATTCTTTCGCCTATCAGCTTCTCATAGCCGCGTTCCGTCGGTTGGTAATATCTGGTCCCAACCAGTCGGTCCGGCAGATACTCCTGCTGGGCGACTCCCCCGTTATGATCATGGGCATATTTGTAGCCCTTGCCGTAATCGAGTTCCTTCATCAGTTTGGTAGGAGCGTTGCGAACATGCTTGGGCACAGGCAGGGCACCGCTATTGCGGACCTCGGCCTGGGCCTGTTTGATGCCAACATAGCTGGCGTTGCTCTTGGGTGCGGTGGCGAGATAGGTGACTCCCTGGGCCAGAGTGATTCTGGCTTCGGGCAGCCCGACAAAGTGGACGGCTTGCTGTACGGTAAGGGCCATCTGCAGAGCGCGTGGGTCGGCATTGCCAACATCCTCCGAGGCAAAAATAACCATCCTCCGTACAATGAATAGTGGATCTTCTCCCGCTTCGATCATCCGTGCCAGCCAATAGAGTGCCGCATCTGGATCACTGCCCCGCATACTTTTTATAAATGCTGATATCACATTGTAGTGCTCATCTGCCCCTTTATCGTAGAGCAGTGCTTTTTTCTGGAGTGATTCCTGGGCCAGATTCAGATCGATTTGTCCCGTCGTGGCTGTCGCTGCAGCGACCTCAAGAGCGCCAAGGGCGACACGGGCATCACCATCGGCCTTGTCGGCAAGAAATTCGAGCGCATCCATGTCAATCTGCAGTTTGCGTGCGGCCAATCCGCGCTCTTCACTGAGTGCTCGTTGCAATAATAGCTTAAGCGCATCGCTGTCGAGCGGCTCAAGGACAAAAACACGTGAACGTGACAGGAGCGCCGAGTTTACCTCGAAGCTGGGATTCTCGGTCGTAGCGCCAATCAGGGTGATGTCTCCCTTCTCGACCGCGGGGAGAAAGGCGTCTTGCTGTGCTTTGTTGAAACGATGAATTTCGTCGACGAACAGCAGGGTGCGGCGGCTGTGATAGGCACGTTGATTCTTGGCTTCAGCAAGAATTTCACGCACATCTTTAATGCTGCCGAGGACCGCTGAGAAGAAGACGAAACGATAGCTGGTGGTGTTGGCGATGACCTGTCCCAGGCTGGTCTTGCCGGTACCAGGGGGACCCCATAAAATCAGGGAACCAAGTTGATCAGTTTCGATGAGTCGGCGCAGCAATTTGCCTTCAGCAAGCAAATGCTGTTGTCCGACCACCTCTGCCAGGTTGCGCGGACGCATCCTTTCGGCCAATGGCCGGGCGCTACTTTGATGATTCTCTTGATCAAAAAGATCTTCCACGGTGGCCTCTTGAGAGTCAGTTGAAGAGGTCTGCAATGTAGCACGTCGGCTCAGCAGCGACAACTCTCTAAGTTGTTGAAAGCGATAGACTTTGGGGGAAACATGTGGTATCCCGGTGAACACGGAATTCACTATTTATTAGTTTAGAATAGCGGGAGAGACCCCTTGATTAATACCGTTGGTATTTATGCCAAGACAAATCATTCCGAAGCGCCGAAACTGGCTCAGGATATCTGCAGTATCCTGCAACAGCACAATGTCGATTTTTTGCTCGAACCTTGGCTTGGCGAGGCTCTGGGGAGCAAAGCTGTCGCGGCTAAAGATGTCATCCCTCAGCAAGCTGACCTGATTATAGTCCTTGGTGGCGATGGCACCCTGATCTCTGTTGCTCGTCAGGTGAACGATCTTCGGGTGCCGATTCTTGGCGTCAATCTTGGCAGCCTTGGTTTTTTGACTGAGATTACGCGTCAGGAACTACCGGTAATGTTGGAAGACGTGCTTGCCGGGCAATATGTGATCTCAGATCGAATGATGCTTAATGTTGATATCCTGCGACGAGGGGAATCGGTCGCAACCCATACTTTGCTTAATGATGTCGTCATCAATAAGGGGACTCTGGCGCGGATCATAGATATGGAAACCTGGGTGGATGGTGATTATCTGACAACCTTCAAAGCTGATGGTTTGATTATCAGTACGCCTACCGGCTCTACCGGCTACAATCTGGCTGCCGGTGGTCCGATTATTTATCCAGGAATCAACAGTCTGGTGATCACGCCGATCTGTCCGCATATGCTGACGAACAGGCCATTGATTGTGCCGAGCAGTTCGGTCGTTGCGATTGATGTCAGTTTTGCCGATGATGTGGTCTATTTTACTGGTGATGGTCAGATTGGTGCCAACCTTGAGGCAGGGGATCGAGTTGAAGTTCGTCAGTCTGAGGCCCGGACTCATCTTATTAAGAGTCCGACGCGTGATTATTTTAAAATTCTACGTACCAAACTGAGTTGGGGAGAACGCTAGCTTTGTTTGTGGTGGAAATGCCTATGCTTGTTAATCCTACTGTCGAGTTTTTATGCTTTGTGAACTGATTATTAAAAATTTCGCCATCGTTGAACAACTGCATGTTAATTTCAATGCAGGGTTTAACGTTTTAACCGGAGAGACAGGTGCGGGTAAGTCGATCATTATCGATGCCGTTAACCTGTTGCTCGGGGGGCGGGCCAGAGGTGAAGTGATCCGTACCGGGACCGAAGAGGCAACGGTCGAGGCAGTTTTTGATGTCGGTTCCAGTGCGCTGTTACAGCAACGACTTGTTGAGATGGGGCTTGAAAACGGCTCAGAATTACTGGTTCGGCGTATTGTCGCGCGCAATGGGAAAAACCGCATTTTTGTTAATGGCTTGGCTGTCCCGTTGGCACAGTTGCGCGAGTTAACTCCGTTGTTGGTGAATATCTACGGCCAGCATGAACATCAGGGTTTGCAACGGGTTGAAACTCATTTGCCCCTTCTCGACAGCTTTGCCGGGTGTCAGACTGAATCCGCTGCCTATCGCCTGTCTTACGAGAGCAAACGTGAAATTTCCGATAAGCTCCAGCGTCTGGAGTTGGCCGAACGGGAACGGCAACAACGGCTGGATATGCTTAGCTTTCAACGGCAGGAGATCGCAGCTGCAGAGCTTAAGCCTGGCGAAGATGATCTTCTGGAACAGGAGCGCCTGCTTTTACAGCATGCCGGACGGCTATCGGAGGCGAGTAACGGAGGGTACCGAACGCTTTATGCTGGTTCTGGTGCCGTTTGCGAAGAATTGTCGGCGGTCTCTGTAACTTTGTGTCAACTGCAGCAAATAGATCCGCAATTGGACGAACTCGGAGAATCCCTGAAGACCGCACTTTATACGATCGAAGATGTCGCGATGCAGTTGCGTGATTACGCGCAGAAGATCAGCTTTGAACCACAGCGTCAGCAGTTGGTCGAAGACCGGCTGGCTCAGATTAAATCGCTTAAGCGCAAATACGCGCCGACAGTGACAGAGCTTCTTGAATATCTTCTGTGCCTGGATGATGAATTGGCTGATCTGCGTGATATCGATGAGCGTCGCCATGAACTACAACAACAGTTGGTCGCAGCGGAAGCTGAGCTTGCAGCCAAAGGGAAACTTCTGAGTACAAAACGGATTGCTGCTGCAACTCGTTTATCGCAGATGGTTGAGAAAGAACTTGCCGAGCTGGCTATGCCGAATGCCCGTTTCGAAGTCTGTCTTTTGCCCCTGGAAAAACCTGCTGTGGATGGCTTTGAGAACGGCGAGTTCTATCTGGCCGCTAATGCAGGAGAGGCTGCGCAACCCATGGCCAAAATCGCATCGGGTGGAGAGCTGTCTCGTATTATGCTCGCTCTGCGTCGCAGTATCCCCGAAGGAGATACCGTTCGTACCTTGATTTTTGATGAAGTCGATGCCGGTATTGGTGGTGAAGCTGCGACAGCTGTCGGGGAGAAAATCTGTCGACTTGGTGAAGACTTGCAGGTGCTCTGTGTCACCCATCTGCCCCAGGTCGCCGCTTTTGGTCATCATCACTTTCGGGTGTCAAAGCAGGAAGAAAGCGGTCGGACCCGCACTGAGTTGACCCCTTTACTGGGTGAAGAGCGAGTCAATGAGATGGCCCGGATGTTGGGTGGCGCTCAGGTGACAGAGCGGACCCTTGATCATGCCCGTGAGTTACTTGTCTGCTCAAATACTGCGGACTGAATTGGACTTTATGTGATTCGTACTGCACGTATCTCTGATGCTAAAGCGATCCATCAACTCTTGCTCGGCTATTCTCAACAAGGGCAGCTGCTGGGGCGGTCGCTGGTTGATATCTATGACGCCCTGCGCGACTTCCATGTCTATGAAGAGGATGGTGAAATTCTTGGCGTCGGGGCATTGCAGATCTGCTGGCAGGACCTTGCCGAGATTCGGTCTCTGGCTGTCAAACCGGGGCTATCTGGTCGGGGAATTGGGCGGAAAATTGTTGAAGCCTGTCTGGATGAAGCGCGTGAACTAGGGTTGCAGCGAGCTTTTGCCTTGACCTACCAACCCGTTTTTTTTAACCGTCTTGGATTTTCCGAGATTGAAAAGTCTGAGCTTCCTCATAAGATCTGGACCGACTGCATTCACTGTGTCAAGTTCCCCGATTGTGATGAAATTGCTTTGGCTATCAATCTATAATTTTATTCCTGGTCCTTAAGATTGTCGCTTTTCTGGTCGAGATAAGAGATGCGCGCCTTGACAGGCGGCTGAAAAACCTCTAAAAATCACAACTTAGTTTATTTGCTACTCAAGGAGATAATTGCTCGTGTCGCGTCGATTCACCCTGATGTATATCCCTGATTCAGGCAAGAAAGCCCGGCGTATGCTGGTCTCGCACCGCTTGCTTTATTCAGCCCTGGCTGTGGTTTTGCTGAGTGCCGCGCTCATGGGATGGGTGGTTATCGACTACTATCGGCTACAGTTTGACCAGCAGCATTTCAATCAGTTGCTGGTTGAAAATAGTGAGCAGCGTCAACAGCTCAAACAGCTCAGTCGTGACCTTGATGGTTTACATCGTGAAATGGTTGTGTTGTCCGATGCGGATGCGCGGATGCGTGGATCTCTAGACCCTGGTAATGAAGATCCTGCGAACCTGCCGGTTGCGATTGGTGGAGCAATTGATATTCGACCTGAAGATATGACGGGGTTACAGCAGCAGATAAATAGTCTTCGTTTGGCTATCGATATACGTCGAGAATCACAGGAAGAGGTGCGTGATCTTCTGAATGATAAACACTCTCTAGCTCTGGCAACACCGACAGGGTGGCCGACTAAGGGATGGCTTACCTCTTACTTCGGCGTTAGGCCTTCACCCTATACCGGCGAACGCAAAATGCATGAAGGTCTGGATATTGCCGCAAACACAGGAACTCTGGTGACTGCTACGGCTGATGGAGTCGTCGTGAAAGCGACAACCGAATCCGGGTTTGGTAAGGTCGTGATGGTTGATCACGGCTATGGATATCGTACTGTTTTTGCTCACAACTCGAAACTATTAGTTAAGGCCGGGACCCGTGTAAAGCGTGGTGACAAGATATCAGAAGTTGGAAATACCGGACGTTCGACTGGCTCACATTTGCATTATGAAGTCCGTTTAAATGGGGTTCCCGTCAATCCGCGTAAATTTCTTTGATTCTCTTTCTTTGCTTTCACTCTGAAAGCCGATTCACAGATCATGATGTTTGATTGTGCCATCGACTAGTTTACAATTTTCAAAATTCTGTCCCTCAATTATTTAAGCCTGCCTTCAAGCCTTCCTCTCTTTGTTACATTTGACCCTAGCCGCTCCTGTCAATTTGCTCATGTTCGGGGTGCAGATATTCCCAGAATCAGCAATGTTATTCATCCTTGTTAGCCTGAATATCGGTGTGCTACTATGCCGCGCGTAATCACTACTTTCTTGTTTGATATATGTGGGATAAACCCTATTCTTTTCTGCCTGGGCCTGATTCGTCCAGAGGCGGTTATGGAGCTTGTTTTTCGATGATTAATAGTCTGGTCAGAAAGTTCGTTGGCAGTAAAAACGACCGTGATATTAAGTTAATGATGGGCAAGGTTTCTCAAGTCAATGCGCTTGAGGAGACTTTTGCCGTGCTGACTGATGAACAACTACGTGCCAAAACGGACGAGTTTCGTGCTCGTATCGATCAGGGTGAGACTGTCGCCGATCTCTTGATTGAGGCCTTTGCGGTCGTACGCGAGGGGAGTAAGCGTATCCTCGGTATGCGCCACTTCGATGTGCAGCTCCTTGGCGGCATGGTCTTGAACGATGGCAAAATTGCAGAGATGAAGACCGGTGAGGGTAAGACCCTGGTCGCAACCCTGCCAACATATTTGAATGCGCTGACTGGTAAAGGCGTCCATGTCATCACCGTGAATGATTATCTTGCCAGTCGAGATGCCGCCTGGATGGGGAAACTTTATCGATTTCTAGGTCTCACTGTTGGTTGCATCGTTCATGGTCTCAATGACAAAGAGCGTCAGGATGCTTATGGTTCTGATATTACCTATGGTACCAACAATGAGTTCGGGTTTGATTATCTGCGCGATAACATGAAGTTCGATCTTGCAGATTACGCTCAGCGTCCGTTGCACTATGCGATCGTCGATGAGGTTGATTCGATCTTGATTGATGAAGCACGGACACCACTGATTATTTCTGGTCCCAGCGAGTCGTCGAGTGATCTTTATTATCGGGTCGATGTGATAATCCCTCGCTTGAAAAAAGGCGAAACCAGTGAAACCAGAGATGGGGCGATAGGGCAAAGTGTCAAGCATTACACTGGTGATTATACGGTTGATGAAAAGGCCAAATCGGCAATGTTGACCGAGGAGGGGGTTCGCAAGGCAGAGAAACTTCTTGCAGTCGATAACCTTTATGATCCGGTTAATATCGAGCTGCTACACCATGTTAATCAGGCACTGAAAGCTCATTCCTTGTTCAAACGTGACGTTGACTATGTGGTCAAGGACGGTGAAGTCATGATCGTCGACGAATTTACCGGACGATTAATGGAGGGGCGACGCTGGAGTGACGGGCTGCACCAGGCGATAGAAGCCAAAGAGGGAGTCAAAATCGAATCGGAAAACCAGACTCTGGCAACTATTACTTTCCAGAACTATTTCCGAATGTACGAAAAACTGTCAGGGATGACCGGTACGGCAGACACCGAAGCTAAAGAGTTTGCTCAGATCTATAATCTGGAAGTTGTTGTGATTCCGACAAACCGTCCGATGGCGCGGGTCGATAATCCAGATGTGATCTACAAGACTAAAAAGGAAAAATATCTTGCGGCGATTGAAGATATTATTGATTGTCATAAACGCGGCCAGCCGGTTCTGGTCGGAACTATCTCGATTGAAGATTCTGAGGTGCTTGCAGAACTGTTGCAGAAAAGAGGGATTCCACACAATGTTCTGAACGCCAAGCAACACGGTCGTGAGGCCTTGATCGTTGCTCAGGCTGGCCGTAAAGGCTCAGTCACTCTGGCGACGAATATGGCGGGCCGTGGAACTGACATTGTCCTTGGCGGTAATGCTGAAATGATGGCGCGTGCCGAGGCTACAGGTGTTGATCCTGCAGAGAGTGAGACGGTCTTTAATGCCGCGTTCGAAAAACATCAAGCGCAGTGCATTGAGGAAAAAGAGGCTGTGCTTGCAGCGGGCGGTCTTTATATCCTCGGAACCGAACGCCATGAATCGCGACGGATTGACAACCAGTTGCGCGGTCGTTCCGGTCGTCAGGGAGACAAAGGCGCAAGCCGTTTCTATATGAGCCTTGAGGATGATTTGCTGCGCATCTTTGGTTCACAACGCGTTGCTTTTGTCATGGAAAAATTACGGATTCCCGATGGGGAGCCGATTGAGCATGGTATGATTAGCAAGGCGATCGAAAATGCTCAGAAAAAGGTTGAAGCTCACAATTTCGATATTCGTAAACATTTGATAGATTACGACGATGTCATGAACCGCCAGCGCGAAGTGATTTATGCACAGCGACGTGAAATATTAAGTGGAGATGATATCCGTGGGACGATCGAGAGCATCCTTGATGAAGCGGTTGAAGATTCTGTTGCGACCTTTTGCCAGGACAATAATCGTCCCCAGGATTGGGATTGGCAGCGCCTAGGTGAGGATGTCCTCAATCAGTTTGCTTTTGAGCCTGATTTTGAGGGTATCGATCAGGAAAAAGGAAGCCGTGACGAACTTGAGCAATCGCTCAAGCAACAGGCCCGAACACAGTTGTCAGCCAGGGAAGAGGAATTTACCCCTCCGGTTATGGAACACCTCTGCCAGGTTCTTCTGTTGCAAACGATAGATTCGCAGTGGAAGGGACATCTTCTGGCGGTTGATCATCTGAAAGAGGGGATCGGTCTGCGAGGTTATGGTCAGAAAGATCCTAAAGGTGAGTATAAAAAAGAAGCTTTTGAGCTTGTTATGCAGAGGATGGGACGGGTTCGTCAGGAAGTGCTGCAAAAGCTCTTTCGAGTCCAGTTGGCGCGGGAAGAAGATATTGATCAGATGGAAGCGCGCCGTCGTCAGCAGCAGCAGATGATCCTTAATCGGATGGGGGGTGACAGTGAAGGGAAGAAGCCTGTCACTCGTGAAGAGGATAAGGTTGGCCGCAATGATCCCTGTCCTTGCGGTAGCGGCAAAAAACACAAAAAATGTTGCGGCAAGTGATTATTTGATAGGAGCACGGGCGAAATGACCAACGAAAAACCACATTCAGATCCTGCTGTATTGTTGGTAGATGATGCTCCTTTGATTCTTGATCTCCTTCAGGAAATTCTAGAGGATAGCGGGTACCGTGTGTTGCGCAGCGAAACCGGGAAAGATGTTGCCAGTATTCTGGCAAATGAGCGGGTTGCGGTGGTTTTTTGCGATATTTTGCTTCCAGAAATTAATGGGGTCGAAGTGCTGCGTCAGATCAAGCAGCAGAGTCCCGAAATTCAGGTCATTATCATTTCGGGTCAGCAGAGCTTTGAAACAGCTCGTGAGGTGTTGCGTGAGCGGGCGTTAGATTTTCTGGTTAAACCATTTGGCACTGGTGAGGTTGTTGGCGCGGTTCAGCAGGGTTTCTGCGCTTACTATGCTGCAATAAATCAGAAAAAGGCTCTAAACGACGCACAGCGACGCATGGCCGATCTTGTTCTACTAAAGCAAACTGGTGAGACGGCCAGCGCCGGGAGTGATTTGCAGGAACTCTTTGAGGGTATTCTCGATTCCATTGTCCACTCATCCGGGGTTGAAATCGCTTCACTGATGATGGCCGGGGACGACAATTACTTGCGCATTTCTGCCGCGCGCGGTCTATCTGATTCGATCGCAAAATCTGTTCTTGTCGCACCTGGAGAGGGGATCTCCGGGCATGTTTTTCAGATGCGTGAACCTGTCCTTATTCAGAACGTCAGTTTTGACGAGCGTTTTAACTCCGTAGTCGGCGGGGATCGCTATAGGAATCAGTCTCTCCTCTCTGTCCCGATTCTTTACAGGGATAAGGCTCTGGGAGTCATTAACATCAACAATAAACGCTCTGGCGAAGCTTTTGATGCACAAGATGAAAGTTTGCTTATGGCGATTTCTCACCAGGTTGCTGTGGCGATAGAGAATTATAAACTGGTGACAAGTCTGCGTAAGCAGACGAGGACTCTTGAAAGGACAAACACTGATCTGGTTAAACTCAACCTCGCTCGCACAAGATTGGTCTGTAATCTGTCTCATGAGTTAAAGACGCCACTGACTTCGATAATGGGATTTGTCGATCTTGCCCTATCTTTTTATGAGAAACTCTCTGAAGAGGATCTCAAGGATTATCTCGGGCAGGCTCGTGAAGAAGGTGTGCGCCTTGAGCGATTGATCACCAGTATGTTGCGTCTTTTTTCCATTGAATCGGAACGTGAGCCCTGGAGCTGGAAAGCGTTTAATCTAGGTTGGACGGTCAGTGAAACCTTTCAGTATCACGGGAAAAGTATAGAACGCGCCAATCTTAAGGTCGAGGTTGAGATTGCCGAAGACTTGGTAGATATTTACGGAGACTCTGAAAAGTTCAGTATCGCTTTAAATGCTATGCTCGAAAATGCGGTTAAGTTTAATCGTGAAGGCGGTCGAATATCTATTCGTGTCGAAAACCGTGTTGTCGATGACCTTGAATTTGCCTATTTGCAGATTCAGAACGACGGTGTGACGATTCCACCGGAAGCCAAAAAGACGATCTTTGATTCGTATACTCAGCTTGGTGATATAAATACTGAGAAGCCTCATGGCGTGGGGGTTGGATTGTCTTTGGCTCGCGTGGTGGTCGAAAAGATGAAGGGGCAGATTTTTCTTGAAGATAAGGACGGGGAGGGTGCCTCTTTCGGGATGTTGCTTCCCAGTGAAGAGAGTTACGGCGCGTTGCGTGACTAATCCTTCGGGCTTCATTTAAAGAATTGATATTTTTGGCGGGGCTACTTTTGGGTAGCCTCGTTTTCATTCCTGCGGCTCTGCCAAGACTAAGGAATCAAGTGATGGAAAAAATAGAAAGTCCTCTCGGGTACCGCTTCGCAGCGGTGGCAAGTGGAATCAAGCAGAATGGCAAGACTGACCTTGGTCTGATCGTTTCCGATAAGCCTGCTAATTGTACTGGAGTCTTTACCCAAAATCAGATCATTGCTGCGCCACTGCAAGTGACTAAGCCAAGGATCGCTGCAGGGAAGTGCCAGGCGATCCTTGTAAATAGTGGGAATGCCAATGCCTGTACAGGTTCGTCCGGTTTGCAAGTCGCAGAAGATTGTGTTGACCTGGTGACTGAAAGTCTGGGCTTTGCTCCAGGGCTTGTTGCCGTTGCGTCGACGGGTGTTATTGGTCAGCCTCTCTCGATGGATCCATTTGTCTCCAGTATGCCCGAGCTTGCAGAGAGGCTTGATATCCAGAACGCTGACGATGTTGCTGAAGCGATGATGACGACTGATTGCTTTGCAAAAGTGTCTTTTGCCAAAGGGAAGGTTGACGGTCATCCATATCGTATTTTGGGCTTGGCCAAGGGGGCAGGGATGATCCACCCCAATATGGCGACCATGCTTGGTTTTGTAATGACCGATGCCGATCTGAGTACGGCACAACTGCAAAGGCTGTTGGGCCCAGCGGTTGAAAATAGTTTTAATTCAATTACCGTTGATGGCGATACTTCAACGAACGACATGGTTCTTTTATTGGCCAATGGCGCTGCGGAAAACACACAAGTTGTTGCGGGCAGTGACGATGAGGAGCAGTTTGCTGCCAGTCTGCAACAGGTACTGACTGATTTGGCCAAGATGATCGTTCGGGATGGTGAAGGTGCAACAAAACTTGCGGAGATCAAAGTCGTTGGCGCTCAAAGTTGTGAGCAGGCACGGATAGTCGCGAAGGCTGTTGCTACTTCTTCGTTGGTGAAAACCGCTTTTTTTGGTGAGGATGCTAACTGGGGACGGATTATCGCTGCAGTCGGATACGCAGGGGTTGAGGTTGTCGAGGAGAATATCGATATTCTTTTTGATGAGGTTATGGTCGCCAAAGGTGGTCTCTATGTTGGTTTACAGGTCGAAGAACCGGCGACTGCGGTGCTCAAGAAGTCGGAATTTTGTGTAACAATCGATCTGCATCAGGGCGAGGGATATGCCAGTTACTACACCTCAGACCTGACTTATGAATACGTAAAGATCAATGCCGACTATCGTTCCTGAAATCACTGCGGACAATCCGGCATGGTTGATCGACCATACTCTTTTGCGTCCCCAGGTAACCCAGCAGCAGATTGAGCAGTTATGTGAGGAAGCCGTAGAATGGAATTTCGCTGCGGTTTGTATCCCCCCTGTGTTCGCAAAACTTGCTGTTGCCTGCCTTTATGGCTCCGAGACGCTGGTGGCCAGCGTGGTTGGATTTCCTTGCGGCTATGATAGTACTCTTTCCAAGGTGCGACAGGCCGCTGAACTGGAAAGCCTTGGTTGTGCTGAAATTGATATGGTGATCCAGATAGGTCATGCTCTTGTCGCTGATTTTTCGCTGGTTGAAGAAGAGATCGCTCAAGTCGTACTGGCAGCACCCGCTGCAAAAATAAAAGTTATCATTGAATGTTGTGACCTGACTGACAAGCAAAAGGTCGCATTGACGAATGTTGTTGTGAGTGCAGGCGCTGCATTCGTGAAGACCTCAACCGGTTTTGGCTCCTCTGGGGCAAGCGTTGAGGATGTTCGACTTTTGGCTGAAGTCGCTGGCGGACGGATCGGAGTCAAAGCTGCAGGTGGAATCCGTAGTCTTGCGGGGTTACGCCAGATGCAAAAAGCTGGAGCCAGTCGCATAGGCACCAGTGCAGGAGTTGATATTATGCAGCAGTGGTGTGCTGTACAAAGAGGAACATGAAAGGTTTCAAGCGGGTTGTCCTTATTGTTCTTGATGGTGTCGGGGTTGGTTCCTTGCCAGATTCTGGCGCCTACGGCGATGAAGGCGCTGCAACACTGCCACATGTCGCTGAAGCAGTCGGCGGACTCAATTTGCCGAATCTGCAATTGATGGGGTTGGGGAATATCTGTCAAATCAAGAATGTACCTCCTCAGCAGAACTCGAGCGCATTCTGGGGTAAAATGTCGCCCATGAGTCACGGGAAAGACTCAGTGACCGGGCACTGGGAGATTGCTGGACTTGTGCAGGTTGCTCCTTTTACGACTTTTCCTGATGGTTTTCCTGCTGAAATTATTCAAAAATTTAAGTCCCTCTCCGGGTACGAGCCACTCGGAAATATTGCTGCAAGTGGAACCGATATCTTGCGACAGTATGGTGAAGAGCACTTAACCAGCGGACGTCCGATCATTTACACCAGCAGTGATTCGGTATTTCAGATTGCGGCCCATGAAGATATTCTTGCGCCATTGCGGCTGTATCAACTTTGTGAAGCCACCCTTGATATGGTGCGCCCTTATGGTTTATGTCGGGTGATTGCCAGGCCCTTTGTCGGCAACAGTGCCGAAAATTTTAAGCGGACCTCAAGGCGGCACGATTTTCCAGTGGAGCCCGGCAGTGATACAATTTTGGACCTTTTGCAGAAGGCAGCAATACCGACCTGTGGTATAGGAAAAATCGGAGATTTGTTTGCCGGTCGCGGTCTTGACCAGTGTTTGACCACTACAAATAATTCTGAGGGGATACAAGGATTACATAAGGTTTTGTTACAACAGAATAACGGGGTGATATTTGTCAATTTGGTAGACTTCGATATGCTCTACGGACATCGGCTTGACCCACAAGGTTTTGCCATCGCTTTGCAGGAATTTGATCAACAGTTGCCACAACTTTTGCAACAAATGTCTTCGGATGATTTACTCCTGATTGTAGCAGACCATGGTTGTGACCCGACGACACCTGGAACAGATCACTGCCGAGAATATGTGCCGCTACTGGTCTGGTCGCAACGGGCCGAAAAGGGTCGATCTCTTGGCGTTCGTGGAAGTTTTACCGATATTGCCGCGACATTGGCCGATATTTTCTCACTCGATTATGTCGGTGGGACAAGTTTCCTGCCTGCTCTAAAAAGTTAGGGCTGATGATTTGAATCTGATTCTTTAGCTCATTTCACGCTATTCGTAGATAGCGTATAACCGATTAAAGGGGATAGATATGAAACGATTGATTTTGGTTCTTTTGTTGCTGGCGTGCCCATTGTCAGTCAGTGCGATGACTGCATCTGATGTCGTTATCACGACTATGGTCAAGGATCGAGTGCCGGTTGATATTGTTGATATCTATCCCGCTCAACAAGGAAAGCTCTATTGTTTTTCGCTGATAGAGGGGGCGATTGGAGAGACCAGCATTGACCATGTCTGGCTTTATGAGGGGAAGGAGATGGCTCGTATCACGTTGCCCGTTCGCTCGGCAAAATGGCGAACCTACTCATCCAAGAGAATTGTTCCTGAGTGGAAAGGCAAGTGGGAGGTGCGGGTTGTTGGCCCTGCCGGTATCGAGATGACAACAGTTCAGTTTAGGGTGGAGTAAATTGTAGAGAAGGGCGTCCTTTGAGTTAGAGACGCCCTTCTGCTTTTTCTTTTTTCTTTGCCGAAGATCTTTCAGGCAACGGCTGTCTTCTCTGGCGCTTCAGTGTCACATCTTTATTCCTCTCATAGAGCTTCATATTTTTAATATGTAGGAGATTTTAGCCAGATGATACTTATATGAATATTCGTAAACTCATTGAATCTCGCGAGAAAACAATTCTTTCGGAGTATGCTTGTCATAGTGTTGAATCTTTGGGCCGGCAAAGGAAGGAAGATTTTTGTACTGTAAGAACTGTTTTTCAGCATGACAGAGATCGCATTTTACATTCGAAATCGTTTCGTCGACTCAAGCACAAAACCCAGGTTTTTCTTTCCCCTGAAGGAGATCATTACCGGACGCGCTTGACCCACACTCTTGAAGTATCACAAGTTGCGCGTACCGTTGCTCGGGCATTGGCTCTTAATGAAGACCTGACCGAGGCTATCGCGCTGGGCCATGATCTGGGACACACTCCTTTTGGTCATGCGGGTGAAAGAGTGTTGAACCATCTGGTTCCCGGCGGTTTCAGGCATGTCGTGCAGAGCCTGAGAGTTGTCGACTCTCTGGAAAAAGATGGTCAAGGCTTGAACTTAACGCAGGAGGTGCGAGATGGAATTCTCAGGCACTCCAAGGGCCAAGGTCCTCTGCTTGCTCCTGATGATGACTCTCGCGCTATGACTTTGGAGGGCCAAATTGTTCGCCTGGCGGACATCGTTGCATACGTGAATCATGATCTGGATGATGCTATTCGTGGCGGGATCATTAGTCTGGAGGATTTGCCGGTCGATATCGTTAAGGTCGTTGGTGATTCGCATGCTCACCGTATTGGGCGGATGGTTAGTGATCTGATTACGCAATCCTTATTCGCAGGAGGTTCACAGATCAGGATTTCAGAGGAGATGGATGATGCCATTCGTGCATTGAGGGCATGGTTGTTTGAGAGAGTTTACGAGATTGATGCCGTCCATAGCGATTTTATTAAGGCATCGCGTATGCTGCGGGAACTCTTTAACTATTTCGTTGAAAATGAAGCAGACTTTATTTCAGCTGGCGGGCGTCGCTACCCTGGTGATTCTATAGAGGTCTCGGTCGCAGATTTCATCGCTGGAATGACCGATCGCTTTGCTTTGGCTCTCTATAGCCGACTCTTTCTGCCACAGCCGTGGAAGCCCCTTTAAGTCGAGGTAACCCATTGATTTTCCCTAGGGAAAAGCTTGACACTCTGAAAACCAGTATGCTAGCGTTAGCGCGGTTTCAGGCGTGAAATGGACCGATTCTTACGGAATTTTCCAAGCTATGGATGCTATCGCTCGCAGACTGCTCTTTCATATAGGAACTGTTGGCTTCTGCCTCAATCTGGGTGAGTTGGTTGAAATACGTGAGCCGGTCACTGAGTTGATAGATTACAGTCAAGCTGATCAGCAGGTGTCAGTTGTTGGGACCCTGCCTTTTCACCGGACCTCGATACCAGTGGTCAATTTAGCGAGTCGGCTAGATATTCTGTCGGTTTCTCCAGATATTGTTCTAATTTTGAACAGCTCCGCTGGAACCTGGGGCCTTTTGGTTGACCATGTAGAAGGCTTTTACTCGGCCACCGAAATGACAGATTGCCCAGTTCCTCTATTGCTTCAGGCAGACGGTTGGTATTGCTTTGATCGGATTGCACTGTATTCAGGGAATCCGTTTTTACGACTGAATCTTTCAGACTGCTATTCCGGAGCGGAGAGATGAGTCGGAGACTCGGTCTCTTCCGACTGGAGAATTGTGGTTACGCTGTCCCGTTGGATCGTATCCTGCGTGTTATTGATTGTGGCTTTTGTACGACCTTGCCATTGGTTTCTGACAGGATGGCCGGGATGCTCATTCTTGACGATGAAGTTATCCCAGTGCTCGATTCGAATTGGTTGTCAGGTGTTACTACCGGTCAAGGTTTGAGTGCTGACTTTAAAATTTTGATCACAACAGAAGTTGGGACCGTTGCTCTGCCTGCAGATATGACTGTTGGGATTGTTGCCGAAAATCGTTATGAGCATGTGGCATCCGAACAAGAAACTACTGATTTTTTTCTTGAGAGCATTTGTTATCGTAGCAATCGCTATCGGGTGTTAAATGTTGATGTATTTATGCTTAGTCTGATTCGTCCCTGAACTTGGTGGGGCATACGCAGGTGCGAGGAGGCATCGAATGTTGAAGAAACTTCTTCTGGCTGATGACAGTTTGACAATCCAAAAGGTTGTTGGAATCGTTTTTGCCAATCTGGATTATCAACTTCTGATTGCTGATGACGGCGA
>JAJRRT010000096.1 GCA_024279255.1 Deltaproteobacteria bacterium
CACGTTGCCGACATCGACGCCGTTGACTTTGTAGCTGGTTGCACCGGCGACCGAACTCCAGTTAACAACCACCGAGTTGGCGCTCACAGTACCAATGGTTACTGCCGGAGCAGCCGAGACGTTACAGTCGATCCAGGTGAAGGCCTGATTACCGGCAGCAGTATAAACAGTGCCGCATTCGGGATCAGTCCCGCGAGCATACAGGTTGTAGCTGTTACCATTGGTCAAAACAGCACCTGCTTCCTGCGGATCGGGGTTCCAGGCGAGGCGTTCGACTTCGACAGACCGGGACGGTCCGTAAATATGCAGATTATCGAAAGCCGTATCATAGTGCCAGGAGGTACCACTTCCATCGTTAGTCACACGCAAACGCAGGCGAATATTACCAGTGTTGAAACCAAGGGCATCAAGATCGACACTGGCGGGGTCCCAGGCATCGTTGTTGTCGCCGCAGAAAATTGCTCCGTTGGTGACATCGTTATTCCAGGCACCATCCCAGACGTCAAGGTAGACGCAAGCACCTGTGGATCCATTGAGAGTGAAGTTGTAATCAAAATCGAAACTCAGTTTATAGGCCCCAGCATCAACCAGATTACTCTCAACCTGAACAGTATCACCTAGAGCAAAACCATTTTGGCAGACATCGCTGCTTGAAGCTGAGGCCTCATGGTACAGATAGGGATCAGGGTTTCCAACGCTCGGCCCAGGTCCACTTGACGCGGTTGAGCCTTGCTGGACACACCAGCTTAAACCGGCAGTATCTGTCCAGTTGGTAGAAACAGTCGAAAGCTGAACGTGGTTACCATTGCCAAAATCGCTGTCGAGTTGATCAAACGGAGCTCCGCCGCCTGAACCTTCGGTAATTCGGAACTCAAGAGTGTTCAAGTCGACCGGAGTGACCATACTGGCTCCGAAGAAATCACCAGAGGCACTGGTTGTTCCATTAAAACTGATCGAAGAAGGTGTCGATTCACTACAGGTCGTATCGTATGTGGTGTTAGCCGGAGAGGGATCAGTAACAGTTCCGCAAAAACCAGAAGCCTGGGCTTCGATGACCACAGGACCAGTAGCACCACCGGGAGGGGTCAGGGTTGCGCCGCTATTCTGCCAACCATTGAAAGCGCCACCGTCGATGCTCCAACGCACCTGAGGAGAACTTCCGCCTGATCCGCCGAGGGTGGCGGTGATAGCGGTTGCGCCGGTGACAACACCCGGATTAACAGCGTTGACCGTGGCGGTTTCGGAACAACCAGAGACTTCATCAACGACAACCAGACCGACATCGCCACTATTGATACCGTTCCCCGAGCCAAAATAAACTCTGGCAGCCGTCTGAGTTCCGCCATCTAGGCTGAGCTTAAGGCCAAACTTGTCACCCGCATTCAAGGAGCAGGTAATTCCCGATAGATCAAAATCTACATCCTGATCAGCAAAACCAGCAGGCAAGTTGATAGTATTTCCACCGCAAACGGTAACCGTGCCAGAGGAATCAAGCTTCAACATCGACAGGGTTATATCCAAAGAACCGCTATTCCCCTTGTCTCTGACATACCAAGTATTGCCGGACGCCTGTCCATTGAAATCTGTTGCAGATGAAACAGCGGTATTGTACCAGCCTTCATACAGTGAACCGGTCGTTGCGGGTTGCTCATCTCTATCCGCACAGGAAGAGTTAGCATCTCTGGCAATGGTCATAATTGAAGGCGGGCCAGCGAAGGTACCACAGGTACCAATATTGGTGGAAACTCCAGGAGCGATTGTTGTGCCGCTACCGGTATTACCATACATATATGTGTGAATAGCAGCATCGGCATTTGAAACAAACCCAGCCATCCCAAACACCGTTGTCAACACGGCTATCACAGCCAGTCTATTCAGAACTGAAAACTTCCTGGACAACATTCCAAGACCTCGTCGCATCATCGTCTCCTGCTCTCTGGCTACAACACTATTCAAAGAATTCATTTTTCCACCTTGTCGCTATATGAAGAAAATTATCTAAAAGTTACTTCTATTCAGGCAAAGGCCATCGAATCTGGCAATCTAGATATCTCTGTTGCCTAAGTTCTCACATTTCCTATCGACCTAAACAACATCAGAGGTATCAACGAACAAATAGAGCGAGGCTGAACATATAATTCACCCTGCTGAGGTTCAAAGCAATGTTTGTTCCATCTACACATATGCAATTCGCCACACAATTTTATCAACAAAACCATTGTTAACAAACAAATACTGCAACTTATTATGGCTATAGTTTTTTTATACTTATTGAATACTTAGAATAGGCGTAATCTTTACGACATGTATTTAATCATGTTCTTTTTTGCACACCTATTACTGTCTAAAAAGCGAAATTACTGCAGTATGAACAGCGAAAGAATGATTTTGTATCCCTATTCAATATTAACTTATTGCACAGGGTTATTTTTTTCAAAAAACACAATCCACATGAGTTTTGTCGTAATACTCGCTAGTTACGAACCGCCTTTTCCCGTGAGCCCGCTCTTTGATTCGGGCAAAACACGACCTCTCCAAAACAAGCTATAAACGCAAGAAGGGTCGCTCTCTCTGACGAGAAAGCGACCCTTCTTGTTGCTGATTTTAACCTGATTTGACGTTATATAAACCAGCTCAACACCGCATGTAAAACCTTAAAAATCGCCTCCACTACTGATCTTCCTCACGCAAGTTCTTAAGCCGCTTGCTAAGCGCCGGACGTGATATCCCCAGCATGGTTGCCATCATGGTCTGGTTTCCCTGTGTGCGCTGCATCGCCTCCATCAAGAGTTGCCTGACGGCCTGCTTCAATGAAGGCAACTGCTCGCCAAATTGCACTGCTGGCACCTCTTCATCCGTATCCAATTCATCAGCAACACCAGTACGTCCCATCGCTTTTTTAAAAACGTCCATCGACATTTTCCGTTGATGATGTTGACTGACGGCATCGTAAACCATACTCTGGAGTTCACGAATATTTCCGGGGAAATGATAGGTCTGCAGCAACACCGCGAGCTCTGCAGGTGGTGTCGGTTTTTTCTTGTTAAATTCCACTGCGGCCTGACCAAGAAAATGTTCTAGAAGCAAAGGGATATCTTCCAATCGATTGCGTAAGGGAGGGATTTCGAGCTGATGAACCTTAAGTCGGTAATAAAGGTCACTGCGGAAACGCCCGTTCTGAACCAATTTTTTCAGATCCTGATTGGTTGCGACCACAAACCGTGCGTTGGATCGGTGTGGTCGATCACTTCCGACTGGGAAAAATTCACCATCTTGAAGAACACGTAGTAATTTCAGCTGACTGACCTCACTTAAAGACCCTATTTCATCCAAAAAAAGCGTACCTGTTCCAGCTTGTTCAATCAATCCTTTGCGAACCTTATCGGCTCCAGGATAAGCGCCGCGTTCATGCCCAAAGAGAGTATCGGCAAAAGTATCTTCATCGATTCCGGCAACATTAATCGCCAGCCAGTGGTCATCAACCCTCCCCACCTTGTGTAGGGCCATCGCAATCAGTTCCTTACCGGTACCGCTCTCACCATGAATAAGAACCGGCTGGCTCCCACCTGCAACAGCCTCCACGTAATGAAAAATGGATTGCATGGTTTGATTCTGGGTCACAATTTCGGCGAACAGTTCTGGCTGCCTGAGCTCGGCTGCCAATATCCCATTCTTCAGCAGGCGGTTTTCACATTCCACTTCTCTGACCCGCAGCACACGCTGTATTCCTGCGAGCAAACGCATACCATCTTCTGTCTTAATAAAATAGTCAGCAGCTCCCAATTTCATACAATTGACAGCCGTATCAACCTGATCGCGCCCGGTCAATATGATGACGGGCAAATCCGGGTAATCGCGCCCTATAATTGGCAACAAATCCTCAGCCGACAGCCCAGGCATGGTGAAATCAAGAACCACCAAGCTGAACTCCTGATTAGCGAGGATATCCATAACCATGCTGCTATCAGAACAACTGATCACATGATTGATCCTTGCTTGTCTGGCAAGCATCAACTCAAGGCTGCAAAGCCAGTTCTCTTCATCATCAACCAACAATATTGGCAGTTCTGGATATAGTTTCAAATTCATGATTTCTCCGTATAGCAAGGTAGCTGAAGACTGACCAGGCTTCCCTGTCCAACCTTGGAATAAATCCTTATCGACCCTGAGTGTTCTTCAGCAATCCGCGAAGATAACGAGAGCCCCAAGCCTGTTCCACCATCATTCCTGCGAGTTGTAAAGAATGGGTCGGTGATTTTATCAATAATAGCGGGATCTACCCCTTTTCCCTGATCCTGAACCTCAATCAGCACCCAGCGACCATCTTCACTCAAGCGGGTTGAAAGACATATTCCGCCACTACGATCGTCAAGAGCCTGAGTCGCATTAACCAGCAAATTAACCACCACTTGCTCCAAACGCCGAAAATGACCTCTGACAGGAGGTAACCCCTCGCCGCGACTGAAAGTAAAGTTACCGGTTGCTTTCCTAAGCTGATATCCAACTAGGCGCTGAGCAGCATCGGCCACCTCATTCACATCAACAGCTTCAACCTTTGTCGCTTCTTCAGCACGAACGAAACCTTTCAAGTCTTCAACAATCCGCTTAATTCGCAGGCCTGCATCGGTCATTTCTTTCAACAGATAAGGCATCTTTTTACGCAAGGTTGCATAGGGGATCCGACCAGGTTCAAAATCAGGATTATTGGCGTGGTATCCATCAAGTACTGGAATAAAGTCTGAAAAAACATCGGACATCAGATCCAGATTAAGCAACAACATCCCGGTCGGGTTATTGATTTCATGAGCGACTCCGGCAGCCAATTCACCAATCGAGGCCAGCCGGCTATTCTGGTTGGCTTCCCGCTTCAAATAGGTCGCCTCGGTGACATCAACCACTAAGCGAATAATCGAGAGGATACCATCATCAGCATCCTTAATGGGATAAGCATACTCTTCGAGAACCCTGCCGTCCGGCAACTCAGCTTCATAACGTTCTGTCTTTTTGCTCAGGAGACAACGTTCAACAGCGCTGACACCTTCAGCAAATCCCGAAATAAATTCAACCCTTGAGATATACTTACCACTTTCAGCAGGTGCGACATCTGCAAGCAACTCTGATCCCGCTTTGTTGACCCAGAGAACGTTAAGGTCTGGCGAGATGAGCGTCAGTGGATTTGGTATCCCATCGAGAATCGTCTCAAACTCATCCGATAATTTACGGTACTGTTCATCTGATTCAATTCGCTTTTCACGCGAGCGAAAAGCCTTATCGACCACCAGGTAGCAAATAACAGCAAACGCGAGGCAGATGATAAGATTCCAGCGTAACATCGTCTCGAGGATGATTTTCCCATGAGTGAAAAAATCTCGTTTGAAGTGAGAAACCACATCCATGAGCGGCCGACCGAAGATATCCCGAACATGGATTCGACTGACCAAAGTTTCATTGTCCTTGACCCTGACATCATATGGATGAATTGAGGCGTCAGGCCCAACAGCGTCTAAGTGAAAATCTGACTGTAATAACTTAATGTCGATATCATGCCCCCAGTCTTCGCCGATTCTCACAAATTCGTCCTCATCCAAGACCAAACCAACAATCAGAGCACCACGGCTTGGTCCCTCACCATTACTGGAAACGATAGGGTGCGAGACCAATCCATAAATCTTGTCGTCTAATTGGTAAAAGCCCTGTGCAAGCTGATCTGCATCCGCAAAAGTCCAAAGTCGGGACTCTTGTAATAATTCCTGGAGTAACCCCTCACTCACCGGTCTCAAAGACTCGCTACCAGACACATAATAGACGTCATGAACAACTTCGCCCTGCTGGTTAATAAACACAAAAAAGCTCAACCCAAAGTTAACAAATGTTGATTTAACGATATTTGAACGGATATATGCCTCTGAGGGGGCCTCAATAAAAGCATAGGTTTCATCCCAGGCGGCGTAATCCTCAGCGATATTTGCTAAAGTCTCTATCGGCTGATAAAGGTCAGCATAGCCTAACTCTAATTGCGCCTCTATCCTCTCTACTTCGAGATGAGTCATAACCGGGAGCAACTCATTACGCGCTATCACAAAAAGGGTCACATTCAAAAGAAGCGCCCCCAAAAAAACTATAAACAGTAATTTCCAACGAATTTTCACGGAATACAGCCCTAAAAGAGAAGAGATTTCATAAACTGTCTTATGAGACTTTTGCAAGAGTCTCTTATATATATAATTTTTCTGAGGCCTTGAATAGGGTGATTCCCAGACCACGTTGCGATTCAAAGGCGAATCAGCATGTCTCGCTCACAGACTGAGCTAATCATAGAGGGCTGAGCTGGAATCATTAGATTGTGCCACAGCTTGCTTAACCAGGTTGTTTCTTTAAAGTTCTAGTGATTTAACATTCAAAACATTCAAAACAGAAGGGCCGGATCATTTCTGATCCGGCCCTTCTACCTAACTTCATTTTATCTTTTGGCTCAGCAAGGATGTACGTTGCTGCTCCCTACCACTTTCGGCTTCATGTACTTTTTCATAACAATCTCCTGATCGCTAAAGTTACTGATTTGATTCAACCCCATTACCAAGGTGTGACTACATTCCAACCAGCACCGACACCTGACTGTGCACCAG
>JAJRRT010000097.1 GCA_024279255.1 Deltaproteobacteria bacterium
CTACTTGCGCGAGCGAGTTCTGGCAATCGTCAATCTCATTGCCAAATATGTTCTGGGTGCTAATGGTGCAGCGATCAGTGAACAAGAGCTGATTGCCGAACTGATGTCGGAGGGCTTCGATGCCCAGGAGATCAACGATGCCTTCTCCTGGATGGAATCAACTGCCCTCGATCAAACACAGCAACAACATGACGAAGTCAACATCAGCACTTCATCCTCAACTATGCGTATGTTTACTGCTGAAGAGTGTCGACTCATAGATACCGAGGCTCGCGGTTTATTGGTCCGGCTACGCGCTATGGGCCTGATTAATAATGATATTGAAGAAGAATTGATAGATCGCATAGTTGCCGCCGCCGAAGAGCCGGTCAGCCTTCAGGAGATGAAAATTCTTACAGCTCTCTGCCTGCTTACAAAAAACAGCAATCAGTGGCAACGCGAAATCGACTGTTTGATGACTGAAGACTGGGCACGCATCTACCATTAGCAGCCCTTTTAGGTTCCGGGCCTCGATTTTGTTCCCGGCGAGAGGAAAGTTCCATGGCTCAATCACTGGTAATTGTCGAATCGCCGGCCAAGGCGAAGACTATAGAAAAGTTTCTCGGCAAGGGCTATAAAGTTCTGGCTTCTTATGGCCACGTACGTGCCCTGCCGAGCAAACAGGGTTCGGTAGATATTGATCAGGACTTTCGCCCTAAATATCATATTCTTCCTGAGAGCCAGAAACATATCGACATTCTGAAAAAAGAGGTCGCCAAAAGCGATGAACTGATCCTCGCAACTGACCTCGACCGTGAAGGAGAGGCGATCGCCTGGCACCTGCTTGAAGCCTTGGGGATTGATGAACATGGCGACAAACCTAAAGTCAGCCGGGTGACCTTTCACGAGATCACAAAACCGGCGATTGATGCCGCCATGGCTGCGCCGCGCGCAATAGCCCGAGACATGGTCGATGCCCAACAGGCGCGTTCAATCCTCGATTATCTGGTCGGCTTCAATCTTTCTCCCTTCTTATGGAAGAAAATTCATTACGGTCTCTCGGCCGGGCGCGTACAATCCGTTGCCTTGCGCATGGTTTGTGAACGTGAAGCCGCTATCGATGCCTTTGACCCACGTGAATACTGGAGCATCGAAGCCGATCTGACCAATGGCGAGAAAGAACCATTCCGCGCTCACCTGCACAGTAAAGAAGGCCAAAAGCTAGACAAGTTTGCCCTGCCCGCTGAGCAAGATACCCAGACCGTTCTGAGCGACCTTGTAAATGCCGTATGGCACATTACCAAGCTTGAAAAGAAGCAGCGTAAACGTAATCCGGCGGCGCCCTTTACCACCAGCACCCTGCAGCAGGAAGCTAGCCGTAAGCTCGGCTTTTCAGCTCGCAAAACCATGAGTACGGCTCAAAAACTTTACGAAGGAATCGCAGTCGGTGACGGAACCCATGGTCTGATTACCTACATGCGTACCGACTCGGTTGCACTTTCTACCGTTGCCACCGATGAGGCCCGCGAGGTTATCACTCAACTCTACGGTAAAGAGTATGCCCTTGCTGAGCCCCGGACTTTCAAAAATAAAAGCAAAAACGCCCAGGAAGCTCATGAGGCGGTGCGCCCGACGACTGTGGCCCGGACCCCTGAATCACTCAAAGCGTATCTGTCATCTGACCAACTGCGCCTTTATCAACTGATTTGGAAGCGCACCGTTGCCTCGCAGATGGCTCAGGCAATCTTCGATGCCACCACCGTTGATATCGCGGCAGGTGAAAACTACAGTTTCCGCGCCAGCGGCCAAATTATCCGTTTCGCCGGATTCATGACCCTCTACATCGAAGGCACGGACAACGGCGAAGATGAGGATAAAGAAGGCTTGCTCCCAGCCCTGCAGGAGGGGGAAAACCTCAGTCTGCAGGAGTTGATTCCAGAACAACACTTCACCCAACCGCCACCCCGCTTTACCGAAGCGAGCCTGGTCAAGGCCCTCGAAGAGCACGGCATCGGACGACCCTCCACTTATGCCAGCATCATGAATACTCTGGTGACCCGCAGGTATGCCCGACTGGAGAAGCGCACCTTCTTCCCCGAAGATGTCGGCAAGGTCGTCGCCAAGCTCCTCACCGACCATTTCAGCCGTTACGTTGATTACGAGTTTACCGCCGGTCTGGAAGAAGAGCTGGATGCGATTTCGCGCGGCGAGAAACAGTGGATTCCGCTGGTCAAAGCGTTCTGGGAACCCTTCATCGAACTTCTGCAGATCAAAGACAAAGAGGTCAGCAAGGCCGATGTCACTACCGAGAAAACCGACAAAATCTGCCCCGAGACTGATTGCGGCAAAGAGTTGGTGATCAAGCTCGGCCGAGCGGGACGCTTTCTCGCCTGTAGCGGCTTTCCCGACTGCCGCCACACTGAACCGCTTTTAGGTGATGGCGAAACGGCCGAAGAGCCGGTTATGTCAGATGAAAAATGTGAAAAATGTGATGCCCAGATGCAGATCAAACAGGGACGCTATGGTAAATTTCTCGGCTGCAGCGCCTATCCTGACTGTAAGAACATTCAGCCTCTCGAAAAACCAAAGGCGTTGGACATCAAATGCCCGCAGTGTAGCGAAGGGGAGATGATGGAGAAGAAGAGTCGCTACGGCAAAATCTTCTACTCCTGCAACCAGTATCCTAAATGCAAATACGCACTCTGGAATCCGCCCAAAGCTGAGGCCTGCCCAAAGTGCAGTTGGCCGCTGACCGAGATCAAGACCACCAAGCGCTGGGGGACAGTCCAACGTTGCCCGCAAGAAACTTGCGACTGGGAGAACGAGTTGATCCCACCGGAGAAAAAACCGGCTCCCAAAAAGCCAGCGACTAAAAAAGCTTCCGCCAAGAAAGCTGTTGTTAAAAAAGCTCCGGCCAAAAAAGCCGTTGCTAAAAAAGCCGTTGCTAAAAAAGCCGTTGCTAAAAAAGCCGTTGCTAAAAAAACCGTAGCGAAGAAACCGGCAGCGAAAAAGACCACGGTCAAAAAAGCTCCGGCTAAACAGGCAACCACTAAAGACGTCTGATCGCGGTTGAAATTACAACATAACGACCGGTCGGGCCTCCAACAGGGGTTCGACCGGTTTTTTATTTCCAACAAATCAAGGCAAATAATATGCAAGTCACAATCATCGGAGCTGGCCTGGCCGGCTGTGAGGCCGCCTGGCAACTGGCAAACTTCGGATTAGATGTCAAACTCTATGAGATGAAACCGTTGCGATTCTCTGCGGCCCACCAGTCAGAGCAACTCGCCGAGTTAGTCTGTTCAAACAGCCTGCGCGGCGCCGGTATGAACAATGCTGTTGGCTGCCTGAAAGAGGAGTTGCGCAGATGCGGCTCACTCTTCATCGAAGCGGCCGATGCCACCGAGGTCCCAGCAGGAGGAGCGCTGGCTGTCGACCGTGAGGAGTTTTCACGTTATATCAGCGCTAAAATTGAAGCCGCGCCACAGATTGAGCTGATTCGGCAGGAGATCGTTGAACTCCCGACTTCCGGACCGACGATTCTGGCAACAGGCCCTCTGACATCGGAGGCACTGTCGCAACAGCTGGCACAGCTTATCGGTGCGGAACATCTCTATTTTTACGACGCCATCGCACCGATCGTCGAGGCCGATTCCATCGACTTTGACATCGCTTGGCGCGCCTCACGCTACGACAAAGGCGGAGATGACTATATCAATTGTCCCTTGAATCGTGAGCAGTACGACAACTTTGTTGCGGCCTTACTTGAAGCCGATAAAGTCGCTGGTCGTGAATTTGAAAAACTGATCCACTTTGAAGGGTGCATGCCGATCGAAGAGATCGCAGCGCGTGGCGCTCAAACCCTCTCGTTCGGACCAATGAAACCAGTTGGTCTGCCCGATCCACGCACTGGTCATATTCCGCACGCAGTTATTCAGCTACGTCAGGATAATCGCCACGCCAGCCTCTATAACCTTGTCGGATTTCAAACCCGCATGACCTATCCGGAGCAACAGCGCATATTCCGTACAATTCCAGGTCTGGAAAGTGCGCGTTTTGAGCGACTCGGCAGCATGCACCGCAATACCTTTATTAACGCACCGAATTCACTCAATTCACGACTACAGCTCAACAATGCACCTCACATCACCCTCGCCGGACAGATCAGCGGTGTCGAAGGCTATGTCGAATCAGCGGCCGCAGGGCTTCTCGCTGGCCTCTTTGTTGCTGGAGAGATCAGCGGACATGAGATTCCAGCCCCAGAACCTGTGACTGCGCTGGGTGCGCTCTTAAATCACCTGCAGACAGCAGATGCCGACAATTTTCAACCGATGAACGTCAACTATGGTCTCTTCCCACCCCTGGTCCTGGAACGCAAGATGAAACGTGCCGACCGCCGCCTGGCAATGGCCGAGCGAGCACTGGCCGCGCTGCCTGATTGGTGGCAAAAGATCGAAGCAGCCCGTATCAGTACTTCGGAGCAAAAATAATGAAAAACTCTATAATTCTCGCCTCCGCCTCACCGCGGCGTAGCGAACTGCTAAAGCAAGTCGGTTTCGACTTTGAAGTCATTCCCAGCCAAGCCGACGAAACTGAAATAGCTGGTGAAACGCCAGAAGAGCATGTAATTCGTCTCAGCCTGAACAAAGCTCGCGAGGTTTCGACCCGCGATGACATCGACGGACGTTGGGTCATCGGGAGTGACACCATTGTGCTACGCGATGCTGAAATCCTCGGCAAACCGACAGACCCAGAAGATGCCGCACGCATGCTCCGCTCGCTCTCCGGACGCACCCATCAGGTCCTCTCCGGCTATGCGATTCTTGATCGCGGGACCGGCGAAAACCGGACCGCAGCAATCACCACTCGCGTCACCTTTCGCTCATTGACAGATGCCGAAATCACGGGCTACATTGCCACAGGAGAACCGGCCGACAAAGCTGGATCCTATGCCATTCAAGGCCTCGGCGCATTCATGGTCAGTCGTATTGAAGGAAGTTACAGCAACGTTGTCGGCCTGCCGCTCTGTGAAGTTGTCCAAGCCCTCGAAACGCTCGGCGCACCGATTCCGATTTTGCAACAGCCCGGCTGAGATAAGGCATTCTTTGATGAGTGAAATCACTGCTAACCTGATTCAAATACGTCATCAGATCGACCTTGCCTGCCAGAGTTGCGGGCGCGACCCACAAACGGTGCGACTACTCGCAGTCAGCAAGAAAAAACCATCTCAGTCTATTATTGACGCGTTTAATGCGGGGCAGACTCTCTTCGGTGAAAGCTATGTCCAGGAATTTTCGCAGAAAGCTGAAGAACTTGAGCTATCGATTGAATGGCATTTTATTGGCGGTTTACAGAGTAACAAGGTTAAATATCTACGCGGCAAAACGGCACTCATCCACTCTGTCGACCGCTTTTCACTCGCCCGGGAAATCAGTACGCAATGGGGAAAAATTGGTGAGACAGCAGATATTTTGCTGCAGTTCAACCTGGGTGGAGAATCATCAAAAAGTGGCGCTGACGAAGCTGAAGGCCTTGAGCTGGCAAAACAGATATCTGCCCTCCCTAACCTGCAGGTCCGTGGCCTGATGACCCTCCCCCCATATTGTGATGACCCTGAAGAAGTACGGCCATATTTCAGACGTCTCCGCCTTCTCGGCGAAAAGCTGAGCGCTGCAAACCTGCCTAATGTGATTATCGAAGAGCTCTCAATGGGGATGAGTCATGATTTTACTGTCGCGATTGAAGAAGGAGCAACTCTGGTGAGAGTTGGAACTGCCATCTTCGGCGCACGGGATTGATCCAGATGCCTTCGAGCTGCCTCCTCTTCGACCTTGATGGCACATTGGTTGATTCACTGCCTGATCTGACGACCGCAATCAATCGACTCCGCACCGACTTCAACCTGACGGCACTTAGCATTTCTCAAGTACGGAACTATGTAGGTGATGGAGCCAGAGCACTGGTACAACGCGCCCTGCCAGATGGATCCTTTGATCAGGAGAAACTAACAAGTTTCCTGACTTACTATCAGCAACACCTTTGCGAATTAAGTTCACCTTATCCGGGCATCCGCGAAATGCTTGAACAACTCCATGAGTACCCGCTGGCAGTCGTAACCAACAAACCTCAACAGATGGCCACGGAACTGCTCGAGAGTCTGGAGCTGAGCAGGTACTTCCGGTTTGTACTCGGTGGCGACAGCTGCACGCAAAAAAAACCACACCCGGCACCAGTACTCGAAGCACTGCACCAGCTAAAAGCAGAACAACAAAGTAGCCTGATGGTCGGCGATCATCATACTGACATCCGCGCCGCCAAGGCTGCCGGGATACCTGCCTGTTTCTGTCGTTGGGGCTACGGTAATAACGGTGGAGAGAACCCTGATTTTACAGTTTCTTCAGTTTCCGAACTCCAACAATTATTGCTGAGCAAATGACCTGCAGCAGGCCATTGCGCCAACGCGACATCGCCCTTTTCTTTTTTCCTCTGCTTCTCAACATTCAGTTGATGAGCCTTTCACATACCATCATCAATGGAGCACTGGCCCGCTACGCTGACTATGTCACGGCTCTGGCGGGGATGTCGGTCGCGATGGTGGTTCATCTGTTCATCGCCTCCCCTTCCTACCAGAATCATACGATCACCATCACCATGGTGCGCGGGCGGCATTCGCTACGGAGTGTTTCGATGTTTGTCGGAGCGGTCGCGGTCTATGTTTCCGTGATGCTCGGCCTCATAGCCTTTACCGGCCTGGGAGATCTGGTGCTCATCAAGCTGATCGGTGCACCACCAGAAATCGCCAACGCAGCCCGTAAAGCATTACAGCTATTGGTATTCCTCCCATTCTTCACCGGTATGCGCGGACTCTTTCAGGGCCTTGTCATTCAATCCAGACGCACCTCGCTTGTCTCTATTGCGACAGGAATTCGAGTCGCAGCCCTCATAGGCTTTCTCGCTCTCGGCAAAGACTGGTTTTTCGGCGCCCAACTCGGCGCCTTCGCTCTGGTCAGCTGCATCATCACCGAAACCCTGTTTATGGCATTCTTTGCCTGGCGAGTTCACTTACCACTGAATACGCATGAAAACGAAAAATCCACAGATGAGATTTTCCGCTATGCTCTACCCCTTGCGTACTCTTCATGCCTGCAACAAACCATTCCTCTCTTGATTAATTCGATCCTCGGCCGACTCCCTGACGCACCACTTGCTCTGGCAGCCTTCGGCGTAATTCGTGGATTTCTTTTTTTACTCGCAGGTCCGATGCGCAATCTGCAACAGGTCTATCTGACTCTGGTTAAAACCATTGCTGACGACCTGATGCTGAGACGCTTCGCCGTGGTCGTCGCACTGAGTCTAGGGCTACTGGTCCTCCTGGTCGCTGGGCCCGCCGCGCAACTGATCCTTGGTCAACTTCTCGGGGTTGAATCTACCCTGCTCAACTACCTGCGCTTCCCCCTGGCCGCATGCTCTCTCTTTCCACTGCTCTATGCCTTCAGCAACCTGCTGCGCGGCTGGTTTGCGGGAGAACACAAAACGGCTCTGCTAGGGTATTCAACCATTATTAAAAGTTGCTTTCTGCTGCTGAGCTGGTGGCCAATCGTTGAATTCACCCCCCCTGTTTCCGGGGCAACCATCGGGATAGCGCTACTGCTGTCAGCAGAAGCAATTGAAGCCACCTACCTGCGAATCCAACGCGGGCGATTGCTTGTTCGCCAAAGGAACCGGTAACTAGACCCAAAGAAAAAGGGCCCCGATCAACTCGGAACCCTTTTTCTTTTACATTTATTGTGCAAAACTTCTATTGCACATCGACTCCTTCTACATATTTAGTCGTCAGACCAGTCGGCATAATCCCTATATCGGTTGGAACCGGCACAGTGAATGCCAGTGAGAGGCTATCCGCATCGGCAGGATCGGGAGCACCAGTCGGGGCTGAACCAAGGATCGGCAGAATAACTCCAACCTCCAGCGGCTTGATGTAGTAAGTGTTGCTTGAACTATCGGTAACCTCAGTCCCCGCAGGAATATTGACGACTTTATTCTTGATATCATCGTTCAGGATGAAGCCGCTCTTCTCCAATTCCCAATGCATGTCAGGCAGGCCGTGCATCCAACCATCGTACTGCAGGGAAAAATTCAGTGCAGACCCACCGCCCATAGGTGTCAAAGAGATCGGATCAAGCATAATCGGATCATCCAGATAGACATAGCTGCTGCCGTTCAGTAAATAGGTCACAGCACCCCATGAGTTCTGCTGGTTCGGATCAGCATATTCCCAGTTAAACTGAATCGGGTTGCTGCTGCCATCAAGGACTTCTGCACCACTGATGTCATAGGCCTGCAGGCCCCAAGTCCCTTGAGTCACAACATCACCGACAATCTTGTCGCTGTCATTACTACCGATTGTCTTATAGACCAGCAGCAGATAATTGGCACTATTGGGGTCACTTTCAAGTTCATAGGTCGAACGCGTAGAGGCATCCTCCCAGGCCGACGCAAGAAAGGAGACACCCGTCATAAAGGTGTCAGCATTATCAGGACGAGCCACCTGCTGCAGTTCCATCGACACGTCATAATCATTCGCCGCATTGTTGGCAGCAGTCCGTTCAACAACAAAATTCACCCCTTTATTGTTGATGTAATACTCCATACCGACCGGGAAAGCGAATTCACCCAGGTTGGTCGATGCGAATGTTGGAGTCCAGGTCTGTTCATCAAAACTGGTTAGATCCTTCTCAACCCAGCCAGAGGATGGACCGGTAAAGTCACCAGTATATTCAATGTAGGTCGAGCCACTGATCCAGGCCCAGATTTCCTCACCATCGACCGATGGAGTATAGACCGTCTGAAGCTTGGACGGCGGCCAGCTGCTATTATCAAGCTGCTTCAGCTGAGAATTAACGTCATCGTACCAGTAATCAACATTAACGCCACTGCCACCGTTGGCAGCCTGGTCCCAGCGATTGAGGTTAATCTGCTTGCGATCGTTATCACTCCAGGCCAGGGCACTCAGATCATAAGCGGTCGTGCCGCAACTGTTACCCCCGGAACCACTGTTAGCCGTCGGATCCCACATACACTTTTCCCACCAGGAGTTTGCATTGTCCCACCGCAGGGAGAAACCGTCGCTCATCCAGATTTCGACCGGGATGTTCAGCACCTGGCTCAGGTCCGCCGTAGTCAGAATCCGCTTATTCAAACTGCCGTTGAAAGTCTTGGTTGTGTAAGTCGGTGCGACACTGCCATCCCAGACCTCCTTGGTTACGCTGGTACCGTTGGCCGGAGCACCAGAATCTCCTGCCCAGAACTGGTGGCGGCCCTGCCAGGCCCCGTAATAACCGTGCGAACCATTGCTATCCAAAGTAACTGGAAAGCCAAACTGTTTAACCTTCTCGACATTCTGGCCACTTGTGGCATCAAAAACACCGTAGCGATAATTAATTTCAACCGGGTTGCTACGGTCCTTGTAGACAACCGGATCACTACCGCCCGGATCGAGTGCAAGGGTATCCGCATTATATGCATACTGAACATCTATGGTCGGCAGCGTAACGGTGGCCTGACCAGCACAAGGACTTGAACCACCGACGTTACTCCAGCAATAATTGAAGTCGGCGATGGAAGCCTTACCGTAGCCGCTGGCGTTCGACTTGATCATGACCGCCTTGGTTTGTTCGGTAATCGCTACGGGACTACCACCAATATTCTCGTTCATGGTGAAGTCTTCTGACATGCTCAGTTGAGTCTGCCCCGCAACAATCTCCGCCTTAGCATAAAAGATTCCATCATCGCTGCCACTACCGTTACCGATGACAGCCAAAATCGTCCATTCTCCATAATTTGTGTAGCTACCATCAGCAGCCTGCGTCGGCGCAGTGACAATATTGACCTGCACTTTGGCCGGATCATTATCGTCATCAATCCAGACCTTCACCTGATTGACTCCAGCGACCATGTCGGATTGCACGACCCAATCCTCCAAAGACTTGGTTGATTTCCCACCTTCATCATCAAACCAAGAAACCTTCGCCCGGTAAGCTCCGGTGCCGACGTTAGCAGCATCACTGTAATGGGTCTGTGACGTTGCCTTGAGAATAGTTTCGATGATTCCAAACACCTCAAGAGTTGGCTCGTCCACGTACTTTGCTGTCAGAGTCGTTTCATAATCTGAGCCTGCTGGCAGGGTACTAACTGCTGCGGCAACAGCCCGAACCTGTGACGCAAGCGAAGCAGTTCCTACGCTAGTAGTGGTCGATATAGCAGACACTTCTGCCGGCAGGGCGATTCCGGCAGTGGCAACCGTCGGCGTCGTACCTGAATCTGCGGCTGTGGACCCACCACCTCCGCAACCTTGTAATATTCCCAACAATCCCAACAAAACTAACACTAGCACGACACTAAACTGTGACTTCCCGGCCATGACACTCTCCTTCTGTTTTTTAAAACTTATGTAGAATAACGACAAGTATGAGTAGACAAGACTATGAATTAAGATTTTCGAGTCTAGGAATTCAACCTTAAAAACCTAAATAGTCAACAAATTCTAATATTAATCCCCTAACACATCACTCAACTTTGAACCGACTTGGTTTTCTCTAATAATATGCCGATTGTTTGGATATAATTCTTACCGGGAGGTTCAGAACCAAAGGTCAAATAAGGGGAAAAGTCATAGCAAAAGAGTTAGCGTTGCTATAGGTCAACTTTATGATTTCACAGGGAGAAAATTTTGAAATGCTCATCACAATGGGTTGTTGCCCATTGCCACATATCGCCTCTAGTTGCAGGTTCGGGATAGAATAGACTTATGCCTAAAAATAAAAAACATCCCTGCCCTGATTGTAAGATGTGCCAATGGTGCACGAATGAACGATGTCGTCTCTGTTTGCAGACCGACTGTCGTAAAAAAATGAGTATCGCTGAGCAGATAGCACTCTACGAAAGTTTGAATTCATCTCAAACCAACAAAAAGTGATCTTTATTTCCGGTTAAATTGACAACAGGGCAAAGCCCTGAAATAATTGGATGAAATTTATTTTTGAACCAGATATGCAACTAAAGTGATTCGACAGTAACAGAATCCCAATCATTTCCCATAATTGATGCTTATAAAAAAATAGAGGCTATCTAGAGCAACGTCTTATTCAAGAGACACTGAATAAAAGAAAGGCTAATCGCATGTCAGAAGAATTCCTCTCCTGTCCTCGTTGTGCTTGCAAGAAATTTTATTCACGTGGGGGTGAAGGGGAAATGTTTTTCTTTCAAATCAATACTGATTTCTGGCCGGTTGCGACAGATACTAATTTATCCGATCTCAGCAAGGCCGACTTTTCACCAATTCATTGCACCGCTTGCTCCTGGACGGGGGAAATCCAAGGCTTACAAGCTAAGGGATAAAACGTCAATTGGCGGCACCTGTAATGATTAGGCGGGAATAACACCAGAAACTTCATTAAGTTTTTAATAAACCATTCAAAACGATGCTATATTCACACGTAATTCACCGTTTAATAAGGCATGATTTTTGCTGTTAAATCATGCCTTATGTTTATCTATTAGAATCAGTTCTATTGTCGGAGCATCAAACAACCGACTCAGTTAAGGAAGGGACTCAAAATGGCGAAAATACTTATTGCAGAGGATAGCGACACCGAACTGGCATTCCTCATGGAAGTGCTGAAAGAAACCAGTCATGACCTGACGGTTACGCGCGATGGACTTGAAGCAGAATCAACTGCAAAAGCGGGCAACTTCGACTTAATTATTCTCGATGTTATTATGCCAGGCAAAAATGGTTTTCAGGTTTGCCGCACCTTAAAGAAAGACCCTGCCCACAAAAATACTCCGATTATTCTGCTGACCTCAAAATCTGAGAACAGCGATAAGTTTTGGGGTATGAAACAGGGCGCCGAAGAATATATCACCAAGCCCTACAACCCTGTCGATTTGCTACTCGCGATTCGACAGCACCTCGGAGCGTAATTATGGATCTCGGGGAGGTACTAAAAACCTACCTCAGCGACGATCAGCAGGGCCAACTTGTCATCAAGTTCGTCGGAGAAAACCATTTGTGTAAAATCTCCGTTGAAAATGGGCAGGCTATCTACCTGACTTTGGGAACAATGGGGCCAACTGATGCCCTTGATGCCATGGTGGGCAAAGTCGCAGAATGGAGCAACTTCATCAAGGGGTTGCCTGCTCGTAAACGTCTGGACGAGCCCATCAACCAACTGCTGCTGGATATCGCTGGAGCTACACCTCCCACTGAAGGTGAGGCCGCGCAGGCCGCAGAAATTGGAGGGGAAGCTACACCTGAAAATAAAATTGTCATTGAGGGTGCCGAGATAGACGCGGCCCGAATCAGTACTGTGACCAATCAGTTTATCGATCTAGTCGGCCCCTTTGGTACCATCCTCATTGAAAATATCTGCAGCGATCTGGCCCACACTGATGGGGCCTCAATGAACGCTGCAACCTTTACCCGTTTTATCGCCGCATTATCTGCTGAAATTCCTGATGATGATCGCCAAAGCTTTATTGACGCTGCTGCACAGTAGTCAATCTGAAATACCCTGGAGGGTTAAGCATGCTGAGAAACATGAGTATCCGCAAACGTCTGATGGTTATTCTGTCTGTGGTCTACATCATCTCAATGGTCGGCGCTATTGCCGGTGGTTACTACATTCTTGACCGTGATTCGCTACGTGAAGCGAAAGAAAAAACTGAGCTTTTCACCACAGTCATGAGCGCCAATCAGAAGTATATGTCGCAGAATGTTCGGTTTGAAATTATGGATCTCCTCCCGGACACCTACTTCCCGGAAGCAACCGTCGGCATCGTAATGATGGGCGAAACTGCCAGCATGATCCGTGAAGAGTATCCTGAATATATTTTCAAAGTTGCATCGCCAAATCCACTGAACAAAGACAATCGTTCTGACTCCTTCGAAAATTCAATTATTGCCGGGTTTGATAACGGAGATTTCGAAGAGTGGGAGGGAACGATCACCAAGGCAGGCGAACGCTTTTACGCAACGGCAGTGCCGGTCGAGGCTCGAAAAAGCTGCATCTGGTGCCATGACACCCCCGAGGTTGCACATCCAGATATGGTTGAGGAATATGGTACAGAATCTGGTTATGGATATGAGGTCGGAGATATCGTCGGTGGCCGCTTTGTCTATGTTTCAATGACCGCAAGCGATGCAATCACCAAGCAGAAGCTGGCTCTTTTCGGTGGCGGTATCAGCCTGCTGTTCCTGATGGCCATGTTGTTCATCGACCGAATCGTTATCAGTACCGTGGTTAAGCCGATCGAAGAGATTGTCGAGGTTGCAGTAGATATCAGTCGCGGAAAAATGGATCGCGAATTTAATGTCAAAGGGAACGACGAGATCAAACTGTTGGCTGATGCTTTTAACCGGATGAAGGTCTCCCTGGCTAAAGCGATGGATATTCTTCGAAAATAATATCCCATGCTGGGATAATTCAAATCATTCACAGGAGGCCACTGAATGACACGTTTGCTGCAGATCCTTACAATTTTTACGGTTATAATTGCTCTTGCATCACCGGTTGTCGCTGCGAGTTCACGCAAGGGTAAAAAAGTCTTCAAAAAAAGTTGTAAAACCTGCCACACCAGAAAAGGCGAAGGGGGCAAGCTCTCTCCGCTTCAAAAAACTCAAGCTCAGTGGCGCATCTATTTCAAAAAAAACCAGCACAAGGAAAAGCCAGAAGTCTGGGAAGGGATGAGCAAGAAAGATCAAAAGAATCTGCTTAAATTTTTCCTCGACTTCGCACTTGACTCTGACCAGCCGGAAACCTGCGGATAAAATTTAACCATTCGACGCTTCTGCCACAGCGCCGGTATAGACAAAAAAGTAGGGCCTGATCAGGGCCCTACTTTTTTGTTTAAAATCGAAGAGTCTCTCCGAAAGAAATGTCTACACAGAGTCAAGCTGGGCTCTTTACTTTTCTGCCTAGTGACTTCTGCCACAAAAGTCCACAGACAATGAAAACCAGCCCCACAAAAGTCGCAGGTAAAATCTCTTCTCCAACCACAAAGTGAATAAAAAAGAGCGAAACAAAGGGCGAAAGGAAAATCAAACTGCTGATCCTGGCCGTGTTCTCTGCATAGCGCAAAGCCAATAGCCAGAGAACAAAGCAGGCTCCCATCTCGAAAAAACCGATATACACAGCTCCAAGCAGACCTGGCAAGGGCGGCCATGCCAGCTCGGAGAAGAGCAGACAGTAACCGAGTACGAAAGGAAAGCTGCACAGGAAATTGACCAGTAACGCCACCACAGGGTCGCGTGTATCGCGGGTGTTGTAGATCCAGTAGAGCGCCCAAATGATAGTGCTCGCCAGAGCCAGAAGGACCCCGGTGCCATCGGTAAAATGGAGACTGAATGGCTGACCTTCCGTAGCAATGACCACCACACCAGCATAACTGAGCAGCAAAGCCCCTAATTCGGCAAGGCGCAGTTTCTGCCCTAGAAGCGGAACCGACAACAGTGCCAGAGTAATCGCCCAGGTATAGTTCAAAGGCTGCGCTTGCTGAGCTGGTAACAGCTTGTAGGCCTGCAACAGGACCAGATAATAGAGAAAGGGATTGAGCAGTCCGAGTAAAATCGACATTAAATACTGACGGCGAGTACAACTGAAGATGAAGTGAAATTTACCCTGTACAAGCAGGATGACTGCCAGCAATAGGGTCGAGACCGAACCGGCATAGAGAAGTAGCTGGATCGGCTCAAGATAACGCAGCGAAACTTTGAAAGCGGTGGCAATAGTTGACCAGAGCAGAACTGTGATCAAAGCATACAGGTAGGCGCGTCCCTGCCGGGTCATTTAGCTCTCCTAACCGTCCACCGCAGAGTACGTTCAACCGGTAAAACCAGCAAAAGAAGACCGATGAAAATCAGACCGATGCCGCCAAATGCTTGCGGAGTCAGATATTCTCCAAGCAGCAACACACCGAGTAATCCCGCCGTCATCGGCTCAGCCAGCGACAGAGTCACCGCGGAGGAGATCTGGACCCTTTGCAGACCTCGACCGAACAGCCAGTATGAAAGCGCCATGGTCGCGAGCCCCAGATGGAGCACAACAATAATAGCGCGGGGCTGAGCGACCCAGGAAAGATCCTTACCGATCAACAATGGAGCTAATAGCAGAGCCCCCAGACAAACGACTACCGCCAACACCGCACTCGGGGCCTGACGTTCGAACAGCCCCTTGAACAACAAGGTATAGAGAGCATAGGAGAGGCCAGCCCCGAAGGCCAGCAGGACCCCCACGGGGTCAACATCAATGCCACCGCTACCCAGGCGAAGAAGACTGCAACCGCAGATGGCGAGCAGGGTTGCCACCAGCCAACGTTTTCCGGGACGTTCTCCTCGGAACAGGTAGCCGAGAATACCCCCGGCAATCGGCGCACTGCCAATCCCGATAATAGTTCCGACCGCGACTCCGGTTTTGCTGACCGCTGCAAAAAAACAGACCTGATAACTGGCCATAAAGATTGCTGCAAGCAGGGTCGGCCAGAATCGCCACTCGTTCAAACGGCCGAATTCTTTACGACTGGCAGCCAAGACGACCAGAGCAAGCCCCCCCACCACCAGTCGCAGAAAGCCGATAACCGTCGAGTCGAATCCGACCGGGGCAAAAGACTGGGCAGTGCCGGTCGTCCCCCAGAGCAGTGCCGCGCCAAGGACGTAATATGCTCCAGCATTATCCTTCATAAAGATTGCAACATCCTTCATCTCACGCGTCTACCGCCAGAAACAAGCGCCACTCTGTTCAGAACCAGGCGACAGGGGATTATCATCCAGAGGATTGCCACCAAACGACCAATCACGTAGGCCAGTGCAGCACAAAGTGCCCCGGAAAAAGAAGTATAGAGCAACAGCAGAGTTAAAAGGCCAAAAATAACAGCAGCTTCAATGACAGTCGCAGTCGAGATCGGTCTGGTTTTCCGCCCCTCCATCAGCAAACCGCGCTGAAAGGAACTGATCACCGAGCCGGCCGGCAGCATTGCCATCAGGATCAACGGAAGCGTAGAAAAATCGATCAACTCGGCGCTGAGTCCGGCAACCTGCAGCAACCACAGATCCGAGAGCGGCGTCAGAGCAATCAGCAGCAGACAGCCACTGGTAAACAGGGCTAAGCCATAGGCAAAGTTACGGATTGGAATATAACCCTGAAAATCTTTGCCGATTAATGCAATCACAACTTCCATAAAGGAAAGACCGATAGCGCGAAAGATAAAGGTCAGAGCACCCAACACCGGCATCACGGCCAGCGATTCTAGTGGAAGACGCCCCTTGCCAAGGAAGAAGGTCACCAGCGGATGGACGCCCAGAGTAATAAATGGTGTCAGGGCCAACGGTAGATAGTAACGCCAGAGCGCTGAATAATCGAGCACCTCGCCTTGCTGGGGTGAGGCCAGCAGCTGACTGATGGCATGCCGCGATAAAAACCGACTGGCCAGCAGCTCAGCAACCACCCCACAGCTGAGGGCGATCCCGCCGAGCAATGCGCCTTGCATACTGGAGTGATTAAAAAGAAAAAAGGCACAACCCGCCATACCGATCAGTCGAAAAACCGTCGCCAGCACCACCCTGCTGGTCTGACCGCTACGAATCAACACCCCCTGGTAAAATCGCCGCCAGCCGATAGCCGCAGGCCAGGGGAGCAGAACCAGCAAGGCCCAGTGAGTCCGCGATGCGATCTCATGCGGCAAGCCGATCAAACCTTCCATCAACAGGGTATATGGTTGCGGGATAAGTAACAGCGCCAAGCCGAGGGTCACCAGGAGAGTCAGCACCGCAGTAAAGCGACGCAAACGTCTATAAGCCAACGGGCTGGAGACAAGAGAAGTCGAAGCGCTCATCAGCATGATGATCGGCGCTTCGGCGACCAGCGCAAAAGAAAAGGCGACCCCGTAGGCCGCCAAATTCAACTCAGCATTGGCCATACGCGCAATGATGGCCGTAAGCAGCGGGCCATCGACCGCCATCAGCAACCAGGTGCCGAGCAACGGCGTCCAGAAGCGCAAAATCCGCGAAAAGTTCACAGGCTTAGAAGTCATCCGCCAACGCTCGCGATCAAGCCATGGGCAGCGCAGATATCGACAGCCTGCTGCAAGCGCTTAGTCCCCGGAACCGCCATCTCGGAAATATCGTAAATCTGGCCGAGCTTAGGGTATTTGTTTTCGGCTACATTGTGAAACGGCAGGAAGCTGAGTGTTGGTCGCGGTCCGGGTAATTGCGCTACAAATGTGGCCATTTGTTCCAAATTCTGCCGATCGTCATTGAGTCCGGCGATCAGGGGTACACGTATTTCAATCTGTGCGCCAGCCGTAGCAAGGGCTTTTAGATTGTCGAGGATCAAGCTGTTATCGACCCCGGTGAATTTCCGGTGTAGTTCGGCATCCATCAGTTTGAGATCGAAGAGGAAGAGATCTGTCTGTTCGGCGATTGCGACCAGATCAGCGGTTTTACCATAACCAGAGGTATCGACCGCACGATGAAGCTGCCGTTCACCACAGGCTTTAAGAAGCTCAAGTAAAAACGGAGTATGCATCAATGGCTCGCCGCCGGAGAAGGTCACCCCACCACCCGACTGGTCGAAAAAAGGAATCTCATTCTCGATGATCCCCATCAGTTCTGCAACAGAATAAAACCGTCCTGACATCTCGGTCGCCAAGCTAGGACAGACCTTGGCACAGGTCCCGCAAGTCTGGCAGCGCTCAGCATCCGTTACGATCCCCCCCTTACTCAAAAGGCAAGCCTGATTCGGACAGGCCTTGACGCACTCGCCGCAGACGATACATTTGCTCCTGGTGTAGAGCTTCTGTGTCCGCATCGAAAGGCTTTCAGGATTATGACACCAACGACAGTTCAAAGGGCAACCCTTGAAAAAGATCGTCAGGCGGATACCGGGGCCATCGTTAATCGAGTAACGCTTGATGTCGAAGATGAGAGGAAGAGACTCACTCAAAATGCTTCGTTCTCTGTGCGCTCAATCACTTCCTGCTGAAGATCGGCATTCATATCGTTGAAATAGTCGCTATATCCGGCCATGCGCACCAGCAGGTCCCTATAATCCTCAGGGCTCTCCTGAGCGGCTTTGAGTGTCGCAGTATCGATGATATTGAACTGAATATGGTGCCCACCAAGGGTGAAATAGCTGCGGACAAGCTGTCCGAGCCTGGCAATATCCTCATCCCGCTTGAGCAAACTGGGGAGAAAACGCTGATTCAGCAGGGTTCCTCCCGACATCGTATGATCGAGCTTGGTCAGTGAGCGGATGACCGCCGAAGGACCATGGGTGTCAGCACCGTGGGACGGCGAAGTCCCATCAGAAATCGATTTTCCGGCAAAACGCCCGTTAGGCGTTGCGCCCATCACCTTGCCAAAATAGATATGGCAGGTCGTTGAGAGCATGTTGAGATGGAAACTCTCCCCTTTGACATTCGGCTTGCCATCGATAGCCTCAAGCAGATCAGCATAGACCTGCAATGCGATCTCATCGGCAAAATCATCATCGTTACCGAAAAATGGGGTCTTATTGAGGATCGTCTGGCGCAGGAATTCTTCTCCTTCAAAGTTATTCGCGACCGCCGCGAGAAGCTGGTCCAGACCAAAGGTCTGATCTTCAAAAACATGCTTCTTCAGCGCTGCCAGCGAATCGGTAGTGGTCCCTAAGCCAGTACACTGGATATAGTTGGTGTTGTAACGTGGACCACCGTCGTAGTAATCCTTGCCCTTGCTGATGCAATCCTCAATCACCACCGATAAAAAGGGTGCCGGGGCGTATTTGGCGAACATCCGATCGATATAATTACTGACTCGCACCTTGGTCTCAACGATATAATTCAATTGCCTGCGGAAGGCAGCATACAGCTCTGTATAATTTTTGAAGCCCAAAGGATCGCCACTCGCCATGCCTGCCTGCTTGCCGGTAACCGGATCAATCCCGTTGTTCAGAGTCATCTCAAGAACCTTCGGAACATTCAAATATCCGGTTAAAACATAAGCCTCCTTGCCAAAAGCTCCGACCTCTATACAGCCACTGCATCCCCCTTCCCGGGCATCCCTTAAAGACTTCCCCTGACGCATCAGTTCGACCGTGTAGACATCGGGATTAAAAATGGATGGATAGCCGTGGCCCTGACGAATGACCTTGCAGGCAGCATTCAAAAAGCGTTCAGGGGTCTTGCTGCTGATATGGACCGAACTACCCGGCTGCAGAACATGTAACTCTTCGATCACTTCAAGCATGAGATAGGAAACCTCACTGACTCCGTTCCTCCCCTCGCCAGTGATGCCGCCAATATTAATATTGGTGAAATCATTATAGGTGCCACTTTCACGCGCAGTGATACCGACCTTAGGTGGTGCAGGGTGATTATTGACCTTGATCCAGAAGCAGCAGAGCAATTCTTTGGCCTGTTCGCGGCTCAGGCTGCCTGCAGCAATCTCCTTTGCGTAGAACGGTGTCAGATGCTGATCGAAATGACCGGGGTTCATTGCATCCCAGCCGTTCAGTTCTGTAATGGTTCCGAGATGCACGAACCAGTACATCTGAATCGCCTCGTGAAAGGTTTCCGGCTTGTGCGCCGGTACCCGTCGGCAGACTGCGGCAATTCTCTCAAGTTCAACGACACGTTGCGGATCAGTCTCTTTTGCCGCCATCTCTTCGGCCAGATCAGCATGGCGCTCGGCAAAAAGAATCACCGCGTCGCAGCTGATATCCATCGCCTTGAGTTCTTCAAACTTATCGGTCGCTTCGGGATCATTCAAATAATCGAGGGCAGCGATCTCAGTCGTAATCTGGGCCTTAAAATCGAGCATTCCTTTTCGATAGATCTGCCCGTCGAGGGCGGTATGCCCTGGCGCACGCTGTTCCATAAACTCGGTAAAGAGACCAGCCTCATATGCCGCCTGCCATTCTTGCGGCACATGGTTTAAGATCCGCTCACGCATGGTCTTTCCTTGCCAATAAGGAATCACCTCACGTGCATAGGTCTCAATGTCCTCAGCGCTGATCGTGTATCGTTGCTGATCGCGTGTATTCAGGACATGAAAATCTTCGACGCTGTGACAGGTCAGTTCGGGGAAGGTCGGCACCGCTTTCGGCCGAGGGCCACGCTCAGCAACAATCAGCTCATCAGCACCGATATATAGCGTCTTCTTCTGGCAGTGGTCGAGAAAGTTCAACGCCCGAAGCACCGGAATCGAATATTTGCCGTAGTTCTCGCGATAAAATGCAGTCTCATGCAAGGCGCGCTCGATCGACAGGCTCGGCTCGGTCTCAACGCTCAGCTTGCGTAAGCGCTGAATACGAGGATTCATCCCCGGTCCAAGAGAACTATTAAGTTCCGGGTAGAAGTTCCCTTCAGCAGCAGCTTTACGCTGTGGATCAATCTTCAATCGTTCGGTGGTTTCCATGATGATCCCTTTTTGCTTTCCCTATTCGAGCCGGAGACTGATTCGTTTGTCTAACCTGAAATAATACTGTGAACAACCACTTCGGGACAAGAACTGTCGTTGTCTTGGCGATGCCATGATAATATTCAGCAATTTAGGTACCAACTACACCAAGGACTACCCTCACCTTATAACCTCTTGAAAATTCACATAATTATTCATTTCAAAGAAAAACAAACTCATCTTTAAAAATGAAGAGCTATCCAAAAAAGCATATTTTATGCAGCAATGAATAAATTACCTTCAACTGCACCCTCCTCAACAGCACACGACGTCCCCCAGCCTATCGGAGAAAATCATTCTCGCTCCACACGAACCGAATTTAGATGTTAAACTACGCAGCAAACATTCAGGTCAAGGAGGAAAGATGGCACGGCATTTTGATTATATCGCTATTGGTGGTGGTAGCGGCGGCATTGCTTCAGCCAATAGGGCCGCAATGCGTGGCGCAAAAGTCGCAATCATCGAAGCAAAACAACTTGGCGGAACCTGCGTTAACCTCGGCTGCGTACCCAAAAAAGTGATGTGGCATGGTGCGCAAGTCGCAGAGGCTATCAAGCTGTATGCGCCTGATTATGGCTTCGATCTAACGCTAAAATCTTTCGATTGGCCTAAACTGGTCGAGAATCGCAATGCCTACATCAGCCGTATTCACCAAAGTTATGACAAATCTCTAGCGAGCAATGGCGTCACCGTGATCAAAGGTTTTGCCACCTTTATCAATGATAAAACCGTTGAAGCTGATGGTGAACAATATACTGCAGACCACATTCTTATCGCCACAGGAGGTCGACCAACACACCCTGATATTCCAGGCGCTGAGTTTGGCATCGATTCAGATCGATTTTTTGCATTAACCGAACAACCAAAACGTGTTGCCGTTGTCGGCGCCGGTTACATCGCGGTTGAGTTAGCCGGCATGCTGCACAGTCTTGGATCTTCCACGCATTTATTTGTGCGCAAACAGTCCCCATTACGTAATTTCGATCCCCTTGTCGTCAGCACCCTGATGGAGGTGATGGAAAACGAAGGGCCGACTCTGCATACCTATGCGACTCCGCAGAAAGTCACAAAAGAGAAGGATGGCAGTCTGATCCTGCACCTAGAAAATGGGGAGACCCACAATTTTGACCAGATCATCTGGGCTATCGGGCGGCACCCCTCAACCGATGGAATGAATATCGAAGCATCGAACATTGAACGAACGGTGGATGGTTACATCAAGGTCGATGAATATCAAACGACTTCTGCTGACAATATTTATGCCGTCGGGGATGTGATCGAAAATGGAGTTGAATTGACACCGGTTGCGGTTAGAGCAGGGCGCTTACTCGCTGAGAGGTTATTTAACCCTCAAATGAAAAAAGCCAAAATGGACTACAACCTGATTCCGACCGTCGTCTTCAGTCATCCGCCAATCGGCACTATCGGCCTGACCGAACCTGAGGCGATTGCTCAGTATGGTGAAGAACAGATCAATATCTACACCTCAAGCTTCACCGCCATGTACACCGCCGTAACCCAACATCGGCAGCCGTGCAAAATGAAACTAGTCTGTGCCGGGGCTGAGGAAAAAATCGTCGGATTGCACGGCGTCGGTTTTGCTGTGGATGAGATGATTCAGGGATTTGCAGTTGCAATCAAGATGGGAGCGACCAAGGCAGACTTTGACAACGTGGTTGCGATTCATCCGACCGGATCAGAAGAGTTTGTCACGATGCGCTAGGAGCTTGTCAGACTTAACGGGCCATATAAACGGATTTTCAGCCAGCCAATAAATCTATTCACCGCTACTCATAAGCTAAGGAGTGATCCAAACCACTGGCTCAACTAGCGAGGCATCCTTATCCCGTGAAAGATCGACAACTGAGGCCCCTTTGGCCAGATATCTCTGCCCTGGGCCGAAACTGAGGCGTGGATAATTGTTGGCATACAACGCCATACGGTCACCATGGTCCAACACATCAAGTAGATAATCACGATAGAAATAACTCTTGATATGCATCAAGCCCTCGCCGAGTATCATTGCAGCATAAAAGGTCTGCCCTTGAACTCGCGGTTGAGTAAACGGGATCTTACGCAATTCCAACCAGGTTTCAAGTCGCTTAAAACGAACGTCACGATCTTCCGGCTGGTTAAATGGATGAATCAGAAAAACCTGGCCTGCCAATTTGCCGTAGAACTCGCTGACATCCCCACCAAGTAACGAAGATGAGAGATAGATCAGACCAGTATCTGTAGTCATCGGTAATGAGAGAAACTCAATTTCCTCTCTGTCGAGCCAGGCGATCGTTGCGACTCTCTTTTCTGCTCCATCCTGTAAAGAGTTGTCAGAGTCCGGTGTTAACAGCCGATCCTCAAGTTGAAACTGGGGATAAGCAGTCAGCGCATGACGCAAGGCGCGCGCAGCAAAGGCACCGTCACTGCCATCGCCATAGAGCTGGACGATCCGCCCGCCCGATGAGGACGCAGCCAAATGCTCAAGCAGAACTTCCGCTTCCAACACCAATCCCTTGGAAAAGTAGAGCGTATAAAAGTTCTCGTTGCTGTCGACCTGAGGCATATCCGTATTTGGCAGCAGTTGTGGGATCTGTTGCTCTTCGCAAAAACGGTGAATCGGTTGCCACTCACCATCGATCACGCCACTGATTAAAGCGAAAACGGGTTGCTGGCGGTAGTATTCCTCAAGCTGTGCCTGCCAGGTTGTTGCTGGCCCGCTTAACTCCCAGCGATGTAGTTCCCATGTTCGATAGGCCTTATTTTTGTATTCATGAAAAAAGGAACCGGATGCTTTGCGCCGAATTTCGGAACGCGTGCCACTGTTCTTGTCCTTGAAAAACCGCTCCAACACCTCCAACATCGCCGTGCTGATTTTTGGATCTACGCCGGGACCAATGACCGTCGCCAGATGGATACTCTCACCTGTTACTCCAGCAGAATCTTTGCTCGAAAGCTGCTTCAAGTAGGCGATAAGTCCAGCCATTTCCAATGCTGGCAGATCATAAACAGGCATGACAGGATCGAAGATCTGTCCCTCAGAATCTGCCCCCTTGCGTAGTGCCATGGCCAGACTTGCCTCGGTATAAGCGGGTCGTTCATGATAAATTTTCTGGCGTGGGCTAAACAGCGCTGGCCCGTTGATCGGTAAGACAAACCTGTCCCCTTCCGCACCTCCCATACCACTACGTCGATGACAATTCAGGCAGGTCGCCTGAGTTCCGTCGATCGGCACTCCTCCCAGAACCAGAGACTTGACAGGAGTGCCATCAGCCAAGCGCCCGTCGCGATAGACCTTCTGTCCAATAGTCAGCAGTTCAGATTCGGATAAGGATTCTATTGCTGCCCTGCCCTTGACATATGATCTGGCTTGACAGCCACCGAATACAGCAATCAGCAAGATCGGTAGCAGCAAACGGACAAGACTCATCTACTGACCCGCCATCCGACGATATTCAGCGACCAACTCGGCACCAGTAGCTAATCCATCAACCCGCAACCACTTCTCTTCGTTCGGGACTTTAATGAGTGTAAAAGGACGATGATTCATCTTATCCGAGACATAACCAGCTAAGCTCTGCTGAACCTCAGCGATAGTTGCAGCATCACCGGTCAGAAACCGCCAATTAGTACCGGCACCGTACTTCTGGGCATACTTTTTAAGTGTCGAGGGCGTATCATATTCAGGATCGATTGAGATCGATATCATCTGTAATTCATGCGACCCCGCTCCAAGTTCCTGCTGCACCTGAAAAAATGTCGCTGACATGACAGGGCAAATCGTAGTGCAGGAGGTAAAAATAAAATTCAGGGCATAGGGCTCGGAGGACTTCAGAAGTTGAGGAAGAGGAAGCCGACTTCCGTCCTGATCGATCAAGGTGGCATCAGGAATCTGATAGTTGGCCATGGAACGGGTATAGCTTTGCGGCCGTTCCAACATCGCCTGATGAGCGGCATGATCTCCACCATGATGCATGCAGCCACTCAACAGAATACTCAGAAGTATCATAGCGGAATAACGTAAAACGATCATAGGCTGACCTCCTTTTACCATGGGCGCAGCGCCCACCACAGCAACCCGAACTCCTCACAAAAAACTGTTGCACAAAACAAACTCGACGTGACACTTTTCGCTTGAGCCTCGAATCAGTATAGCTGATTCCCTCGGCAGATTGATACCGCGCGGTGTGTCAGAAAGAATGTCTACCATCGAAGTTGGCTCACAGGGGAATGATAGAATATTTGACGCATGACATTTGCCATGGGTGCTATAATCTGACAGCTGGATTCCTTCTGCGGACAAGGAGAAGCCTGTGCCCTCTCTCAATTTCGAACAGGAACGACGGAACTTTCATCAATATTATGACGCCAACAGGACGCTCTTCGAAAAGGCCAAGAATGCTGATATCAGCATTATCGCTTCGTTGATCAAGAAATCAGATATCGGCGAGGTGACCAAAATTGAAGGGCGGGTCAAGGACAAAGCTGAATGCATTAAAAAATTTCACCGCAAGTACCAGAGTAAACTCGAATCTGACGAGCAACCCTATCAAATCAAAGATTACATTTCAGATTTGATCGGCATTCGCATCGTTTGCCTCTACGAAGATCAGATAGCTGTCGTTTCACAAGTTCTGCAGCGTTACTTTAAAATCATTGACGTAACCGACAAGATCTCAGCCGTTGAGAGCACTGAGGGTTCCTTCGGCTACAAGGGGCTACATATGGATCTGGCCCTGAGTGACGAGTTGGCCGAGCAACCGAAATACCACCCCTATGCGGAGCTGACCTTCGAAGTGCAGATCCGTTCTTTGATTCAGGATGCCTGGAGCGTCCTGGATCACAAGATCAAATACAAGAAATCGATTCCCAACGACCTGCGACGACGGATAAATGTGCTGTCAGCGCTGTTTGAACTGGCTGACCGCGAATTCAAAGAGATCCGCAACGCGACCGCTGAACTGATACAGCAGGCAACAGTCGAACCGATTGAAAATTCAACCGCAGAGGAAGACACAACGCTCGATACGAAGGGTAATGAAAAGCTGATCAATGCCTTCAGCTTTCTACGGGTCGCAGGTCACTTTTTTAGAGATTTCGAGTTCGAGGATTACAAGGTCGATGGTTTCGTTCAGGACATCCTGAAACTGGCACCTGATTTTGAAAAGTCCACTCTCCACAGAAGCCTGCTCGAAAACATGAAAGCGGTCAGAGAATACTCTGCAGAGTTTCTGGCGGAAGATCCCGACAGCAGCTTCAGCCCCTACACCTCTATTCGCCACTGTCTCTATCTTTATGACTGCAAAACCTTCCACCGCATCCTTTCACGGGTCGCGCGTGAGCGTTTTGAGGTCTGGCTGGATAGTATTGCTACGCAAAACTAAACCAACCATACAAAATCGATACCAGCAGACCAGGGTCGTATTGATCTCAATAATCTCTTTTGTAACAGCCCAAATATCGAGTAAACTCTGCCTCCAGTGAACAGCTGCAATTCACCAGAGATCGATGAATGACAAAGAAAATTTATATTTCACGCGGTAGCAGTGAGTATCGGCGTGCAAATCTGGCACTGTTTTTTGCCGGGTTCGTAACCTTCTCGACCCTTTACGCCTTTCAACCACTTTTCCCCAACCTGGTCGCCGAATTCGACATCTCTCCGGCATACGCCAGTCTGTCCCTCTCCCTTGCGACCTTTGCACTCGCTTTAACGCTACCGATTTCCGGCAGTCTATCGGACGCCTGGGGTCGACGTAAGCTGATGGGGGTCTCAGTCATCCTTGCAGCCCTTCTTGCGCTGACAAGTGCTGCCGATGTCGCCCTCTCCAGCCTCTTGACATTACGTCTGCTCCAAGGGGTTGTTCTTGCGGGCGTCCCTGCAGTGGCCATGGCCTATCTAAATGATGAAATCAATCCGCGCGACATCAGTAGCGCGATGGGTCTTTATATTGCCGGCAACGCCTGTGGAGGGATGACCGGACGAATACTGACCGCCTGGTTAACCGACCTCTTCAGCTGGCGAGTTGCGGTTACTGGCATCGGAATGCTCAGTCTGGTTCTGGCACTGTTTTTTTGGAAGCTACTGCCCCCCTCGCGCAACTTCGTCCGTCGGCCTTTACATCTTGGCCAACTGAGTGCTTCACTCTTTGAACACCTGCGTAACCCGGGTCTACTCTGCCTCTTCTTTCTCGCCTTCACCTGCATGGGCGGCTTCGTTACACTCTATAACTATGTCAGTTTCCGCTTACTCGGACCGGAATTTATCCTCAGCCAAGCCCAGGTTGCATTGATTTTTCTCGCATACGCTTTCGGTGCCGGGGGATCCAGTGTTATGGGCCGGCTGACCGATCGTTACGGTCGTAGCCCGATGCTCTTCAGCGCATTGAGCATCATGGCCATTGGCCTTCTGCTCACCCTGCTGCCGCAACTCCTAGCGGTTATCAGCGGTATCGTAGTATTCACTATGGGTTTTTTCAGCGCTCATGCCATCGCGTCGGCCTGGGTTGGTGCCTTTGCGGGTCAATCACGTGCCCAAGCTTCATCACTCTATCTTTTCTCCTACTACATGGGATCAAGCATTTCTGGCACCGGTGGAGGTTTTTTCTATGAAGTCTGGGGATGGAATGGAGTGGTTATGCTGATTTCGATACTGCTCGGAGCAGCATTTATGACAGGAGCGCTGTTAAGCAGATTAGCGGGGCGGAAATCAGTCTTAAAAATTCCATAAATACCTTTCAAGATCGATTCCCTGGTTACAATTGAACACAATCCCTTCGGCTTCGAGTAGCTCCCGTTGCAAGACATTCCCTTCACCATCACTGCGCGGACTAACCTTCCCCTGACTATTGATCACCCGTTGCCAGGGGACATCGCTCCCCCTCGGCAGGGCTGCCATAGCAAAGCCGACGGTACGCGCAGTACACCCTGCAAGCTGCCCGATCCGCCCATAGGTCGTCACGAAACCGGGCGGAACCTGTCGGACCAGAACATAAACATCCTGATACCGTGAACTGGAAGAGTCTTGAAGCATGGCAACATTCCTTCGAGAATTATTACAATTTTACGGAATTTTAGCTCAGATGTAAGATTCTGAAAAGAGCTTGATGGTATTCTCTGTGCGACCATAGCCACAAATTGCAATGCCTGTCGAAATCCACATGGGGGAATCAATGAATTTTGAAAAGCTCAACAGGAAATCCAATGCCCTGGCACAAATCGTCTTGCTCTTATTCTGCTATCTGCTGCTGACTGAACAGAGCGGTGCAACAGAACCGATGTTGCCGCGAGTATACCGTGAACAGGCAGATATCAGCGGATGGTTAATGAGCGAAAAACTCGACGGTGTGCGTGGTCACTGGGATGGCAAACGTCTGCTCTCCAAAAATGGAAAAATCCTTTTCCCACCATCAGAATTTACAGCACAGCTCCCAAAGTTCGCGCTGGAAGGTGAGCTCTGGGGCGGGCGTGGCACTTTCGAACAAACCGTATCAATCGTTACAAAGCGGCAACCACATACCGGTTGGCTACAGCTTAAATTCGCTATTTTCGATGTTCCACAAACACCAGATAATTTCATCACGCGTATTGCAAAAGCCAACGCGTGGTTTACTTCGCACCCATCTGATTACGCATTCGTAATTCCACAAATCACAGTGCAGGATCAAACCGAACTACAACTGGAGCTAAAGAGAATTGAAGCTCTTGACGGTGAGGGCCTAATCGTACACAATCCAGAAGCCCTCTATAAAGCAGGCCGCAGTTCAGAGGTTCTCAAGGTTAAAAACTATCAGGATGACGAAGCGACGGTCGTTGCACATTTGACAGGGAAAGGCAGAAATACTGGGAGGTTGGGAGCGTTACTGGTGCGACTCGAAGACGGCACCCAATTCAAAATCGGGAGTGGCTTCAGCGATCTCGAGAGGGAAAACCCACCAGAGATCGGCACACTTATCACCTTCAAATTCTATAACAAGTACCAATCAGGAATTCCAAAATTTCCATCATTTATACGAATCAGGCAAGACAAGAGCCTGTAAATAAAACAACGGGCGACAGATGTATTTAAACAACAACGCCCCAGCCAATCAGCCAGGGCGTTACGAGGTTTATAATATTGCAACTCTATCCTTATCTAACCTAACCAGCGGCCATTTGAGCAATGATCGGCCAAGCCATCAATACTGTGGTGCAGAAAAGAGTGGCACCAAGGATAACTGCCAGGAATCCGAGCCAGAGATTTGCAAGCGGGTTGGAGGCCACTTGAGAATCAATCTGATCTTCGATTTGTACTTGAACGTTATTTACCGCATATGAATTCGTCATGCTGTCCTCCTAAGCGAGTGGGGGGGGGATTTCACTTCCCGTTTTTTTTTGTTCCATGCTTCTCGCTATGTTTACATTCCAAGGTTCATGCCAGAAATTCAATAATTCATATATCTAACGTTAAATCCAGTAAAAACAGTAGGTTAAACGAACAAGATGATTCATAAATCATCTCGAGATATCAGAATGTTCGTTGCATGTGCAACGTCGATTTTCAACGAAAAGCCCCGCAACCCAATATATTCTTAATTAAATATGCCAAATGCGTATCTCTCTCGCTATTTATACGCACAACAAGGCGCTTTATTGCTTCAGTTTGCTAACATTAGAAACATTCATTCAGGATGTTGCATTAGTCTGTTGCAGGATTTATGTTGCAACAAAGAGGGGCTTAGAAAGAAATGCTCTATACTCAGGCCTGGAAGGAATCAAGGAATATTATTTTTAAGATTCGGAACATTCTTCTGAATATGAGTGCCTACTGAGGGACCAGACTAGGATATAGAACCAGAATCTATACTGCTTCAGTAATCACGCGGTCCGAAATGCAAACCGATCCCATACTTATGCAGCTTACGTGCGACAGTCGGCTGGCTCATACCAAGATAGCGGGCAATATGTTGCTGACGTGGCATACGCGCGGCGATATCGAGCAACACTTGCCGTTCAACCGATGCAAGAATCTGTACCATGCTCATCTCATCCGGCCAACGGCCAAAGAGTTCCTTGCACCCCTCATCACTGCCCGAGACGACATTTTGCGGAAGATCGTCAACATCTATCAGTTCGGTGTCAGACATCACCACCAACCGTTCGCAAACATTCATCAGCTCACGGACATTGCCTGGAAAGTGGTAACGGGTAAGACAATCAAGGGCCGCTGTGGTCAGGCGTTTACGAACTGAAGATCTGGCAGCGAATTGATCGATATAGGTCCTTATCAGTGATACCAGGCATTCCTGACGCTCGCGCAGGGCCGGAATAGTGAGTGGGATAACACTAAGGCGATAGTAAAGATCGAGACGAAAGCGACCTAGTCTGGTCATCTGTTCAAGGTTTTGATGGGTGGCGGCGAGGATGCGCACATCGATCTTACGACTCTGAGTTGCGCCGAGGCGCGTCAGCTGACCGTCTTCCAGAAACCTCAGTAGTTTGACCTGCGAGGCTGGCGGAAGCTCGGCAACTTCATCGAGAAACAGAATGCCGCCATCAGCGACCTCCAGATAACCCGGCTTGCTGCTGACTGCGCCAGTAAAGGCGCCCTTTTCGTAACCAAAGAGTTCTGCCTCGACCAGGGTTTCTGGGATGGCACCACAGTTGATCTTGATGATCGGGCGGTCAGAACGTCGTGAGTGCTGATGAATCAGGTCGGCGATCAAACCTTTGCCGACCCCCGATTCGCCGAGCAGCAGGACCGTTGAGTCGACCTCACTGACCTTGAGCGCCTGCTTGAGGGTTTTGACCATACAGGGGCTCTTGGCAATGATCGGTTGACTACCGAGTTGCTCCTGTTGCAACTCAAGAATCTGATGGCGAAACTGGTCGCCAAGAACCTGTTGCTCTTCGAGCTGACGCTGCAGACGATCAATCTCGGTAATATCGCGTTCGCTGACTACGACCCTGATCAACTCACCACTATCGTCGAAAACCGGAGTCGCGGTCGAGATCAGTTTGCGGCCGAAGCGATTTTCCTGCAGCAGACTTACCTGAACTCGCTTTTTTATCGCCTCAAGCGCAGCCGAAGGGAGAATGACCAGACCTTCTCGAGCCGCTTCCAGATAATCGCGCCCGACCAACTGAGACGCTGAAGCCTGATTGATCCGCTCCGAGGCCGGGTTAACGCGTAAGATCACTCCCTGGCCGTCACATACGAACAACCCGTCAGACGAGGAATCGATAATCGCGTCGTGCTCCCAGTTCAGTTCCTGAGACGTTCTGTCCATCATCCCTCCTGCCCATCAGTTTACGCTAATGTGACATCAAGATCGGCACAGTCATCATCTTCAGCAGCTGAGTCCCGACCTCGCCGAGGGTCTGATGACCGCGGCGCGATCGTGAGAAAGCACCCATTACCAGCAAATCGATCCCCTCATCGGCACAACGGTTGAGCAGTATATCACCGACGCTCAGCTCACCGGCGCTGAGCTTTTCGGAGGAGATCGGCAACCCATAGCGTTGCAAGTGCTCGCAGATATCGGCATCATGGACGCTATAGGCCTCATCGCCGTGGCGCCCCTGGATGCTGATCACCCGCACCGAGTCAGCATGGCGCAACAGTGGCAGGGCATCGTGCAAAGCACGGCTCGATTCCGGCCCACCACGCCAGGCGAGCATGGTCCGTTTACCAAGGGTCTTGTACTCACCGGCATAGGGTACGACCAGTACCGGCCGGCCGGAGCCGAGGATCGCTTTTTCGGGCAGAGTGGGAGGGATGGTCCGATCGGGGGCATCGAAATCGGTCTGACTAACGACCAGCAGGTCATGATAGTGACCATACAGGTTCAGGGCATTCGGCAGATCGAGGCCAGACATGACCGTATCGACACAGATCCATTCCATCTCAAGGCCAGCCTGCTCAACCGCCCGCTCAAAATGGCCTTTCGCCTCAGCAGCCAACTCCTGCGGCGGATGATGATGCGGTGCGTAATATGGGTGCGAAATTACATAGAGACCACTCAACCGTGCGTCCTGCTGTTTGGCCAGCTGAATGGCGACGGCCAGCCGTGAAGCGCATGTCGGGCGATTGTCGATATGAACCAGAATGTCTTTGAGATTCATTACTCTACTCCCTCTGACCAGTCTTATGATTAGTGCTTCTTCCCTAGATAGGCTTCCTGAATCTTCTCCGAGGCCAGCAGCTCGGCCGATGTCCCCGAGAGGGCGATAGTGCCGACGTCGAGTACGTAACCGCGATCAGCCAGCTTGAGCGCCGCCTTGGCGTTCTGTTCCACCAAGAGCACGGTGACTCCACTTTTAGCGATCGCCTTGATCTGCTTGAAGATCGCCTTGACCAGAATCGGCGCGATACCCAGCGAGGGTTCGTCGAGCAGGAGCATTTCCGGTTTACTCATCAACGCACGTCCGATAGCGAGCATCTGCTGCTCCCCACCTGAGAGGGTACCGGCCAACTGCTTGCGCCGTTCCTTGAGACGCGGGAAGAGCTGGTAGACCCAGTCGAGCACCTCGCGATCCAGCTTACTCTGCGAATAGGCCCCGAGCATCAGGTTCTCTTCAACCGTCAGGACACCAAACACCCGGCGCCCCTCGGGGGAATGACTAATCCCGAGTTTGACAATCTTGTGTGCCGGCACCTGAGTCAACTCCTGGCCCTTGAACTGAATAGACCCGGCCTTGGCCTTGAGCAGCTGACTGATGGTGCGCATGGTGGTGGTCTTACCGGCGCCGTTGGCACCGAGAATGGTGACAATCTCTCCTTTATGCACCTCGAGCGAGATCCCCTTGATGGCGGCGATACTGCCGTAGGAGACCTCAAGGTCCTTGATTTCAAACAACAGATCACTCATCGTCGTCATCCTCACTTCCCAGGTAGGCCTCGATGACCGCAGGGTCTTTCTGGATTTCTGCTGGCGTGCCTTCAGCGATTTTCTTACCGAAGTTGATCACCGTCAGATAGTCGGTGACCTCCATGACCATATCCATGTCGTGCTCAATCAACAGCACCGTGACCCCCTTATCACGGATTTTGAAGATCGTTTCGAGCAGCCCCAGGGTCTCATTGTCGTTGAGACCAGCAGCCGGCTCATCGAGAATCAGCAAGGTCGGATCGACCGCCATCGCCCTGGCCATCTCGATCCGACGTTGGATGCCGTAAGGCAGACTGCCGACCGGGGTAGCGGCAAACTCGCCGAGGTTGAAGAAGTCAAGTTGCTCCTCGACCTTGTGCCAGTTATCCAGCTCGTCTCGTTTCGAGCCCGGGGTGTAGAAGATACCGTGCCACAGCTTCTGACTGCTCCTGATGTGACGGCCACTCATGATATTTTCGGCGACCGACATCTGGCTGAACAAGCGGATAGTCTGAAAGGTGCGCACGATACCGCGATCGACAATCTGGTAGGGGGTCATGCCGCGAATCTCTTCACCGCGCCAATTGACCGAGCCCTCTTCCGATTTATAAATGCCGGTAATACAGTTGAAGACCGTAGTCTTGCCGGCACCGTTGGGACCGATAATCCCATAGATCTGGCCAGATTCGACCTTGAAACTTAGGGCATCGACGGCTGTCAGCCCCCCGAAACGCTTGGTGACGTCGGTCAGGATAAGTTGGTTATTCGACATGGCTGCCTCCCTTGATCAAAAACTTGGGGATCTTGCCAAAGGTCGCCGGGACAATGCCACGCGGGCGCAGGATCATTGCCGCGATCATCGCAAAACCGAAGATGAGGTAACGCCAGGTAGCAAACTCGCGGAAGATCTCCGGTAGCACAAACATCACAAACACACCGAGCAGAATGCCCGGGACAGAAGAACCACCGATCAGCACGATACTAAAAAAGAGGACCGACTGGATAAACTCAAAGGCCTCGGGGCTGACTGCCGAATATTGGGTGGCAAAGACGGTCCCAGCCAATCCGGCAATCCCGGCACCAATACTGAAGGCAAAAATTTTGTAAATACGAGTATTGATGCCGATACTCTCGGCGGCCAGCTGATCTTCGCGCAAATAGTGCATGGCACGACCGGTTTTGCTACCTGCCAGGTTACGCATCAGCCAGAGAGTCAGTAGCAGTACAATAAAGGCAAAGTAGTAGACCGCAACCTGGCTCATCAGGTCGAAGCCCAGAAAGCTCAAGGAATCAAGGCCGAAGATACCGTTAGGACCGCCGGTGACCCCGCCAAGGTTGTTCTGCAACACCTGTACAAAGACGATGTTAAAGCCGATGGTCACCACCAGCAGGTAATCACCACGTAAGTGGACAATCGGTCCAGCCAACAGCGCACCAAAAATCGCCGGGATAAGGATCGCCAGCGGGATAGTGGCGATGATCGACCAACCGAATTCATTGTTGAGGATTGCGGTTGTATAGGCTCCCATGCCGAAGAAGAGCGCCTGACCCATATTGAACATGCCACACTTACCAAGGATAATATCCTGTGACAGTGCCACGACAGTAAAGATCAGGAAAGTGATTGCCACCGCCTGCCAACGATCGTCAAGCAGATGCGGGAGCACTGCCATCACCGCGAAGAAGATCGGGTAACCGAATTTCTGCATCTCTTTCATCAGACTTTCTCCGCAACCCGCTCACCGAGAATACCGGTGGGGCGAACAATCAAGATTAAAATCAGCAGGATAAAAGTGAAAGCATCGGCCCAGGTGCTCGAAACATAGCCTTCGATGAAAGCCTTGAACAGACCAAGCAGCATGCCACCGAGCATCGCCCCGGGGATATTGCCAATGCCGCCAAGGATCGCGGCTATAAAGGCATAGAGCCCATACTGCCAACCCATATTAAAGGTGATGCCTCGGTAATAAAGGCCGATAAACAGTCCACCGACCGCACCAAGAGAAGAACCGATGATGAAGATCAGGGCGATGATACTGTTAACGTTGATCCCCATCAGGCGCGCCGCATCCTGATCGATAGAACTTGCACGGATCGCTGCGCCAATGCGGGTCTTTTCTACGAACAAATACAGCGCAACCATCAACACCAGCGAGAGCGCCAGAATAATCACCTGAATCAAACTGATCACCACGCCACCGAAATCCCAGTAGACCTGCGGGATCAGTTCAGGGAAGATGCGCATGCGCGGCCCCCAGATCAACATAATGCCATTCTGGATGACCAGCGAGGCCCCCAAGGCCGAAACCACCGCAGACAACCTCGGTGCTTCGCGTAAAGGACGATAGGCGACCCGCTCGAGGATAATGCCGACACAGGCCATGCACGCCGCTGAGAGCAGGAAGATAGTGATGACCGCAATGAGCGTGGCTGCCTGGCCCATCACCTGAGTATAGATGGTCAGACCGACAAAGGCTGAGGCCGCGACCATATCACCATGAGCGAAGTTGATCAGGCGCATGACGCCATAGACCATGGTGTAGCCGAGCGCAACCAGGGCAAACATGCTTCCGATGGTCAGGCCGTTAGCTAACTGTTGTAGAAAAATGTCCATAAAAACTCTCTCCGGTGTTGATGAGCAAGCTGCCAATCAAACGCCAGGGGAGGACATCTCTGTCCTCTCCTCGCGCTTGAGGGGCAGGTTTCCCTAAGGACGGCCTTTCGGGAGCCCCTAGATCCTATTTATTATCTAGCCGTTTACGTTTTTGGGCTCAAAAAAAAGGGCGGGAAGAGTGAATATCTCCCCCGCCCCCCGGAATAACTCAGGTGTTCTTACTGAACATACTCGTTGACATATGTTCCGTCGGCGGTGATTTTCTTAACAACATAGGCGCCGCCCTTACGATTACCGTCTTTGGCAAAGGCAATCTGGCCGGTGATGCCTGGCAGCGGTGTTGACATGTTGTGCAGGTAGTCAGCAACCTTCTTGGCGTCGAAGCTCTTGGTTTGCTCCATACCATGAATAATGGCACGCATGCCGTCGATGTTCATCAGACCCCAGATCGAAGGCGGCATTTCACCATATTTCTTCTGATAGTCAGCGATGAAGGTCTTGGCGATCTCATAGGGGAGTACGTTCGGTGAGGGAACGTTGACAATGAAAGCGCCCTTGGCTGCGGAACCGGCCAGTTTGGCAAAGTCCGGGTTGTCGTTGGCATCGCCGCCGTAGAAATCGGCCTTGATACCGAGGGCCATCTGCTGGGCACGCAACAGGCCACCATCAGAGTAGTAACCGGCGAAGAAGATCGCATCAGGCTTCTTGGACTTGATGTTGGTCAGGACCGGGGTGAAGTTCTGAGAGTCGGCCTTGATCTTGTCACGCGAAACCACCTTGCCACCCAGTTTTTCGATCGCTGCTTCTGCAGCGTTAGCCAAGCCGTCGGCATAGGTTGAGAAGTCGGAGATAACGACGATACGCTGGTACTTCTTAACGTTAACCAGGTAGTTAGCGACAAACTCAGCTTCGGCGCTGTTCGGGAAGGAGTTACGTAGAAAGGTCCAGTAGCCCTTCTCAGTCAGACTATCGGCGGTACCGTCGGAAGTCTGCAGAACGCCAGCCTTGAAATAGGTTTTCTGCGCAGCCTGTGCACAGGTCGAGGTGTAAGAACCGATAACCATCGAAACGCCCTTGTTGACCAAGTCCTTGGCGCAGATTGCTGCGGCCATCGCGGTGCCCTGATCATCGCAGGGGATCACTTCGATCTGCCTGCCCATCACGCCGCCCTTGGCGTTGATCTGTTCGGCCAACAGCCGGACACCGTTTTCGATGCCCTGCCCTTCGTTGGCGTAACTACCGGTAATCGGAGCCTGAACTCCGACCTTGAGGGTATCAGCGGCGAAGGCCGGAACGGCCAGCAGTGCCACAGAAGTGGCGACCAAGATGGTACGGATGCATCTGTTCATCTTTTCTCTCCTTTGTTTGGTAATAACAAACACTGTTTTGACGCGAAGATTAGCCCGCAAAAGCACGATGGTCAATCAAAATGTCCAGCTTGACCATCGTTAGATTTTTTTGTTTTTTATGTTAAAAGCGCTTCAGACCGAGCATCTGACGCAGGGCATGTTTGGCAATAGAGGGATTCTCACGTAGCCGCCGCCGCGAGTAAGGCATCCAGGACTCACCGTAGGGAACATATACCCGCATGCGGTGACCAGCATCAACGATGATCTGGCGCAACTCTTCATCGACCCCGAGCAGCATCTGGAATTCATACTCATCATGCTTGAGCCCGTACCTCTCAATCAATTCGAGGGATTCAAAGACCAATTTTTCGTCATGGGAGGCGATGCCGACATAGGCCTTGTGCTTGAACATCCTCTCCAGGGCTTTGACAAAACTACGATTGATAGTGACAGGGTCCTTCCAGGCGGCGGTACGCGGCTCGTTGTAGATCCCCTTGCACAGCCGGTAGTGCATCGCCGCATCGCTTAAGCTCTCGATATCAGCCCCGGTGCGGCGCAGGTAGGCCTGTATCACCAGACCGACATGTTCGGGGAACTCTTCACGCATCTGTCGATAGAGTTTAATCGTGGCGTCAGTACAGGCGATATCTTCCATATCGATCCGGACGAAATTACCCAACTCTGCTGCCTTGGCAACGATCTCACGGATATTGGCAAAGGCGAACTCCTCATCGAGCAACAGACCCATCTGGGTCGGCTTAAGCGACAGGTTGGCGTCAATCTTTTCGCGGTTGATGGCTTCGAGAATATCAAGGCACTGCTGTTTGAAAAAAGCCGCTTCATCCTTGGTCTTGATGAACTCACCAAGGATATCGATAGTCGCCAGCATCCGCTTGCCGTTCAGCTCACGCGTCACTCTCACCGCATCCTCAAGCTTTTCGCCAGCGATATAGCCCTTGGCAAAGAATCCAACGATCGGTCCCGGCACGTGCATGATGGTCCTGGAGACAAGAAAGTTGAAGAGGGACATTGTTTATTCCTCATCCATGAAGGGATATTCGAAGCTCTCTGGCGCATCAAAAGTCTCTTTGATGGTCCGTGGTGAAACCCAGCGCAGCAGGTTGAGACGCGCCCCGGCTTTGTCGTTGGTTCCCGAAGCACGGGCACCGCCGAAAGGCTGCTGACCGACAACAGCACCGGTCGGTTTGTCGTTGATATAGAAATTACCCGCAGCATTCTCAAGCTTGCTCAATGCCAGACTGACTGCGTTGCGCTCAGAAGCAAATACCGCACCAGTCAGCGCATAGGGAGAAGTCTGGTCGCAGAGCTCAAGGGTCTCTTCGTACTGCTCATCAGGATAAACATAGATCGTCATCACCGGACCGAAGATCTCCTCTTCCATAGTACGGAAATGCGGGTCTTTAGCCAGAATCACGGTCGGCTCGACAAAGTACCCGACGCTGTCATCACAGCCGCCACCGATAATGACCTCGGCATCATCCGAGTCAGCCGCATAATTGATAAATTCAGAAATACTGTCGAAGGAGGCCTGGTCGATGACCGCATTGAAGAAATTCCTGAAGTCAGAGGGAGCCCCCATCTTGATCTTCTTGATGTCCTGTTCAAGCTCTTTACGCAATGCTGGCCAGAGTGACTCTGGTACATAAGCACGCGAAGCAGCCGAACACTTCTGTCCCTGGAATTCGAAGGCACCACGGATAATCGCGGTGTTCAGCTTGTAGAGATCGGCACTCTTGTGGGCAACGATGAAATCCTTACCGCCGGTCTCGCCGACGATACGCGGATAAGACTTGTAGCCAGCGATGTTCTCACCGATGCCTTTCCACATGCCATGGAACACCCTGGTTGAACCGGTGAAGTGGACGCCGCCAAGGTCGCGGTGCGGGAGACAAAGCCCGCCGATCTGCGAGCCCGAACCGGGAATAAAATTGATGACCCCATCAGGCAGTCCCGCTTCTTTCAGAATCTGCATAAACAGATAAGGGGTATAGACACAACTAGAGGCTGGCTTGAGCAACACGGTGTTCCCCATAATCGCCGGTGCGGTCGCCAGATTTCCGGCAATAGCTGTGAAATTGAAAGGGGCAACCGCCAATACGAAACCTTCAAGTGGGCGCTGCTGTAGTGAGTTCCAGATCCCCTTGGGTGAAATCGGCGGTTGCTCGGCATAGATCTGCTCAGCATAACCGACATTGAAACGCAAAAAATCGATCAATTCGCAGGCGGCGTCAATCTCGGCCTGATAGGCACTTTTGCTGGTTGTCAGCATGCTGGTTGCATTCATCTGGTAGCGATATTTACCCGACAGCAGTTCGGCAGCCTTCAGAAAAATCGCCGCACGTTCTTCCCAGCGCAGGGCTTCCCAAGCCGGTTTGGCCTCCATCGCCATCTCAATCGCCAGCTTGATCTCGGCCTCGCCAGCCATATGATATTCAGCGAGGACATGCTTGTGGTTATGCGGCATAACCACTTGCCCCAATCTGCCGGTGCGCACCTCCTTGCCTCCGATAATCAACGGTATCTCTATTTTTTTCGATGCAAGCTCGTCGAGCGCTACTTTCAACTGAGCACGCTCAGGGGTCCCCGGAGCATAAGAATAGATCGGCTCATTATCTGGGACGGGGACCTTGAATACTGCATTGTTAAGAAGGTTCATGATTTCTCCTCTTGGGCTTGTTAAATATGGTTAGCTATAAATCTGGATAAACCGCTAAGCGACTGTCGACCCAGATAAAGAGCAAAGAAGGTGCCAAACTCCGTTCTACTGGACAGAACGCGGCTAATGAGAGCCTAACTTTAGGAAATTATAGCAGCTAATTCAGGAACTTCTCTGCAGAGAAAAGATTTCTCCAACAAGTTGGGTTTGTCATGAGGAAGGGCTTTGTGAGGGTTAAGAGTCGGCATTTATGCAATTACGCATAAATGCCGACTCTTAACCCAGATTATACTTTTGGAGCTTACGTGCTATGGTTGACTGATTCACCCCGAGCACTGTTGCGATCTCACTTTGGCTGCAATAACATTCACACATTTCTGCCAGTATGCGTCGCTCGACCTCTGCTAGGGCCTCGCTCAAAGTCTGACCTTGCCGCCAGAGCTTTACCTTCCCGACCTCGGGCTCAAGCTGCTGCCGGACACTCATCGGCAAGTCGGCCTCATCGATCACCTCTGTTTCGGACATGACCACCAGACGCTCACAAAGGTTCATCAACTCCCGAACATTGCCCGGGTAGGCATAGCCCAACAGCACGTCAGCGGCACCGCGGCTGAGGCGGCGCAAAACACCATTGCGTTGCGAGAAATGTTCTACATAGTGACGTAGCAGCGGCAACAGACAGTCGTACCGCTCACGCAGTGGCGGAACGGTCAATGGAATAACATTGAGTCGGTAGAAGAGATCAAGGCGAAATTGCTCGGCAGCCACCAGCTGCTCCAGATTGCGGTGAGTCGCAGCTAGAACCCGGACATCCACAGCCGTTGCTGAAGTTGCCCCCAAGCGGGAGATCTGTCCGTCCTCCAGAAATCGGAGCAACTTAACCTGTGAAGCTGCAGGTAATTCAGCGACCTCGTCCAGAAACAGGGTGCCACCATCAGCCAATTCGAAATAACCCGGCTTGGCACTCCCCGCCCCGGTAAAGGCACCCTTCTCATAACCAAAAAGTTCTGACTCAATCAATGATTCGGGAATCGCCCCACAATTGATCCGGATCATCGGCCCTTGAGCGCGTTTGGAGTGGTTATGAATCAGATCAGCCACCAGCCCCTTCCCGACCCCGGACTCACCCAGAATCAGAACTGTCGAGTCGGCCCCGGCAACACGGACCGCCTGTTGTAGAACTTGAACCATGGACGGGCTACGCGCGACAATATGCCGAGATTCAAGTTCAAGCAGCTGCATCGCTAGCAGCTGCTCGCGAAACTGGCTGCTGCGGGCCCCCTCCTCCTCAATACTGCGCTGCAACTGATCGATCTCTGTCACATCCCGGACCGTAACCACAGCTAGCACCAACTCACCCTGCCCATCGAACACCGGCGTACCGGTCGACATCAACTTGCGCCCACGGTGGTTTTGCAGCACGCTGACCTGTTTACGGTTACGGATCGTTTCAAGGGCGGCACTGCGATCGATGAAACCCTCTTCCACCATTTCAAAGATGTTTCTGCCGAGGACCTCCGACGCCTGGATATGATGCATCCTTTCCGATGCCGGATTGATCCGAATAACCGTACCATCGGCACTACAGACGAAGAGACCATCAGAAGAAGAGTTGATGATCGCGTTCAACTCGCGGTTCAGCTCTTCGATAGTCCGATCATTGCTCTCTGTTTTTTTCATAAAGACTCCCTATGCATATCTGCATATCAATGCACGATTGCATAGATGCGGTCAAAATACCAGAGCTATTCATTACAGCCTCGATGATTTGGGGGCTTGACAGCACCGAGATTTTACATAAAAGCAAATCCCAATTGCATCCACTCAGTTCTTTACATTACAAGAACCTGTAATGATCCAATTAAAAAAGCCGTTGCAGACAAAGGTCTACAACGGCTCATATCGTTTCGCGAAGAGGGGAACTAGCGGCTACTCCCCGCCTAACTCACGTGACCGTACGGCGGCTGCGCTGACTGCCTCCATCAAGGTGGTCCGCAAACCATTTCTCTCCAGAGTACTAACACCAGTTATAGCCGTGCCGCCTGGCGAACAGACCCGATCACGCAGAATTGCCGGGTGCTCGCCGGTTTCACGCACCATCAATGCAGCGCCAACCACTGTCTGCACCGCCAGAGCATGAGCAATATCACGACGTAAGCCTTCACGCACCCCACCATCTGCCAATGCCTCGATAATTGTATAGACATAGGCTGGGCCAGAACCGGAAAGACCGGTCACCGCGTCCATCTGACGCTCATCGATCACCTGAACCTGCCCCACTGTTTCAAACAAATGACTCACCAACAACAAATCATCATGACTGGTGTTGTGGCCTTGACAGATCGCCGTAGCACCTTCACCAACCAGTGCTGGAGTGTTAGGCATCACACGTATCACCCTGGCAGCTGAATCAAAATGCTGTTCAATATGCGCACAGGAAGCACCTGCCAGGATCGACACCAACAGCGTTTCTTTGCGGTAGGCACTGGCAATTCCGCTAAGAACCTCATCGGCAATCTGCGGTTTAATTGCCAACACCACGAGATCACATTGACGAATCACTTCGAGATTATCACTAACAACACTGACATTATAGGTATCAGACAGATGTTCACGACGCAGGTCGCTCGGCTCAGACACCATAATTTTCTCAATTGGAAATGCGGCCTCAAGCAGGCCCTTAATAATCGCCTCGGCCATGTTTCCACCACCGACAAAACCGATTTTCTGAATATTCGTCATCTGCTGATCCCTTTGATTGAATAATTATTTTGCGCCACACAAGACAATCTTCTTTATCATAATGAGACAAATAAATACACTGCCGTTGTACACGGACACATGAAACGCGAATTCTGGACACTTGAAATGCGAAATATTGAAGTGTGATTTATGCCCCATAGCGACAGCCCCTGTTTCAGAACAACACAGAAGGAGACCTACCATGACGCGTGAAGAACTTTCTAAGTTTAATGGGCAAAACGGCCAACCTGCCTATGTTGCAATCGGAAGCATCATCTACGATGTCAGTGACAGTCCCCTCTGGAAAGAGGGCAACCATGAAGGAGTTCATCAGGCTGGCTGCGACCTGACCATCGAACTCAAAACCGCTCCTCATGTCGCGGCCGTCATCGAACGTTTCCCAAGCGTTGCACGCTTTGAGGAACAAATCGAAAAAAAATCGTCGACCAAGACTAAACTGCTTTTTGCTACTGCCTTAACCATAGCTCTCATTTGCGCCTGGACATTCTTGCGCTAAGCGAAAACACCTTACCGACTCCCCTGACTCAGAAATCTTCCAGAAGTACACTTGCGCTCTGTAGATAATTAGATTATATTTATTAGCCATGCCAAACATTATCTAGGCAGAAAAAGAGAGTGGAGCACTGAAGTACAGATGACTGATCGCGTACACATTCTTTACATCGGCAATAATCACAATGAGCAACAACAGCTTGAAGAGTTGCTGCGCCAGGCTCTAGGCAATGGTCTGCTCATGACATGGATCAACAATTTCAACGAGGCTCTCTGGCCTCTTGAAGCCTGCTACTATGATCTCGTCTTTCTTGATTATCGCCTTGATGGCCGCGACACCATAGAACTTCTCCGCCGCTCTTCAAGCATGGAAGAGCGTGCCATGCCGGTTATAATGCTGGCTGACAACGACGACCATCTCGATGATCTTGAAGTTATTCGTCAAGGTGCCGCAGATTACCTGAGCAAGCAGGAGTTAAGCGTTTCAATGCTCAAACGTAGCGTGCGCTACGCAATAGAACGAAAAAGAATCGAACAGCGCCTGCTCACCTTGTCCCACTTTGATCCGCTCACCGGTCTAGCTAATCGCAATCTCTTCTATCTTAAATTAACCGATGGGATCATCCAATCATTACGCGGGAACAAATTATTAGCCCTCTTCTTTCTCGACCTGGATAACTTCAAAGAGATCAACGACACCATGGGCCATCCGGTAGGAGATCGACTGTTGCAAGAAGTCTCGGCGCGCCTCAAAAGCTCTACACGTGCCAGCGACACCGTCGCACGCCTCGGCGGCGATGAATTTGCAATTATAGCCACTCACCTCAACACTGAAACCGACATTACCCTGCTGGCGAAGAAGTTAATCACCAGTTTCAATGAACCCTTTATATTCGGAAATGAAGAGATCATAGCCCACACAAGTATCGGCATCGCTCTTTGCCCAACCCATGGCCATGACCCCGATGAGCTATTACGCCATGCAGACCTTGCACTTTATCAAGCCAAGGCTGCAGGTCGAAATAATTTCAAATTTTACGATTCAGAGCTTGATGCACGTGCTCAGGAATACCGCGCGCTTGAACAGGAGATGCGATATGCTCTTCAACAACAGAATTTCACCCTCCATTTTCAGCCGATGTTTTCCATTGATGGTAAAAATGTAATTGGTGTTGAAGCACTGGTCCGCTGGCCCCACAAGGTCCGTGGGATGATTTCTCCGGCCGACTTCATTCCCCTGGCCGAATCTTCTGGTCTCATTCTGCCACTTGGCGAACAAATTCTGGAAATGGCCTGTGATGAGATCAATCACTGGAAGCAACTTGGCCTCCCAGAGTTATTGATTGCGGTCAATCTGTCTCCGGTCCAGTTCGCTGATCAAAATCTCATTGAAAAGATCGCTGAAACCTTGCAACGAAAGGGGATTCCTCCCCACCTTATCGAACTGGAAATTACCGAGAACACCCTCATGGATACAAGTAGTGATGCAATCGAGCGCCTGACCAAACTCTATGATATGGGGATCAAGCTCGTTATTGATGATTTTGGAACAGGCTACTCGTCATTAAGCTACCTCAAGAAATTCCCTGTCCACAAACTTAAAATTGACCGCGCCTTCATCGTGGACGTTACCACCGACAAGGATGATGCAACGATTGCTCGGACCATTATCCACTTGGGTCAGGCGATGAATCTTGAAATCATTGCGGAAGGAGTTGAAACCGAAGCCCAGCTCGAGTTCCTCCGCAAAGAAGGCTGTGAACAGATTCAGGGCTTTCTTTTTGCCAAACCAATGCCCAGTAATGCTTTAGTTGAATGGCTACCAAAACACCTGAGCAGCATGATGCAGACTGCTTAGGATTAGGACATAAGTCTATAAATTTGAGCCGAGAAATAGTTTCTAGCGAGCTAGATAGAACCTAAGACAAAAAGGTCGGTAGTGGGTCTGAATCGGAATCACAAGTTGTTCTCGTTAAAAGTAGATGGTTGTGTTTGTGATCCAGCCATCCTGGAGAACTTTTTTTCAACGCAACTGTTCACATTTAGCTACTGACGACTAGCCAATATACGCCGTAACACTGTCGGCAATTTATCGAAAACTTCCGGTTTCAACAATACCTCACGAATTGAACTTTCAGAAACCCCTGGAGAGGCAAGAGACATCTTAAACCCAGAACAAAGCACGACAGGGGTTTCAGGTGAAATCTTAGCCATTTCGATCGCCATTTCAACACCCGTCATCTTCGGCATGGTATGGTCCGTCACGATTAAATCGTAATTATGTGGGTTGTCCTTGAACGCTTTCAAGGCCTCGGTACTGCTGAACATCGGCGTGACGATATACCCCATATCCTCAAGAAATTCTTGACCCAAGAGAGCAAGTCCTTCTTCGTCATCGACGTACATGATATGTTCGCTGCCGCATTCTGGCAGTATCTCCATAACCTTCTCCTCTATGACCTCTTCCTTATAGCAGGGGAACCAGACCGTAAAACAACTCCCTACGCCAACCGTGCTTTCAACCTCAATGATTCCACCCAACCGCTGGATAATTCCCTGGACGACAGATAACCCAAGCCCAGTACCCCGATCAACATTTTTTGTAGTGAAATAGGGATCAAAAATTTTCTCTAAAATATGCGGAGGAATCCCTTTACCACAATCCTTAACCATCAACCGCAGATAAGAGCCGGAAGGCAGTATCTTGTGACTCGACAGTTCAAGCCGTTGCAGATCGACTTCAAGAACACCACCGTCCTCTTCCATTGCGTGAAAAGAGTTTGTGCAAAGGTTCATCACTACCTGGTGGACCTCGGTCGAACTGCCAAGAACCATACTGTTATCAGCATCAATCTGATTAACGATTTCAATGGTTGCCGGCAGTGAGGCCCGGATCAGTGGCAAGACTTCCTTTACGATCATATCGACTGCTACCGGATGTTTGTCATGTTCAGTCTTTCGCGCAAACGTCAAAATTTGCCGGACCAGAAACTTGGCACGTTCGCCGGCCTGTAGCACTTTTTGAATATCTTCGAGCTCGCGGCTCCCCGGTTGCAAACGTGTCTTTACCAGCGAAGAATATCCAATAATTGCTGCCAGTATATTATTGAAATCATGAGCTATACCACCAGCCAAAGTACCTATAGCTTCCATCTTTTGGGTTTGGGATAACTGCTTATGAAGGTCAGACACCTCTTTTTCTGCAGCCTTGCGTTCCGAGATATCGCGCAACACTCCAACGGCATGCCATTCATCGTTTTGCCGAATTCGTGCCAGTGACAGCTCCAGCGGAATTTCGTGGCCGTCACTATGTAACCCGTTGACCTCCTGCGTCTTACCCAGTGCCAGCCCGGTTCCACTTTTAAAAAACTCGGCCAAACCCTGACTCACCGCCTGATGATAGTGCTGCGGAGCCAGCAAATGATGCAGGTTTTTGCCCATCGCCTCTTCACGGCTGAAACCAAAAATATTCTTTGCCGCCGGGTTCCAGAAGCTAATCTCTCCTGCGGTATCAATCATGATGATCGCTTCGTTCACCGTCTGAGTGATCGCACGATAGTTTTCATTCAGCTGCCGGGATTCTTCTTCCGCTCTGCGTTGTGCTGTCAAATCATGTATCACGCCGACAGCGCGTAACGGCTCTCCAGATGGGCTGAAATCGAGTTCGGTAACCCCGCGTACCCAACGCACCTCTTTACCGACCAGGATGCGGTGCTCAAGATCATAAGTCTGCCCTGTCAGGGCTGCATTCCAACTGTCGAGCACCCGCGTCCGGTCATCGGGATGAACCCTGGCAATAAAACCTTCAATGTTACCTTCGAAATCAGCAGAATTCAGCCCGAATATCTTGTAAGTCTCCTCTGTCCAATCAAGGCGGTTAGTCTCAAAATCGAAGTACCAGCTCCCAATGTGTGCAACCTGCTGAGCCTTCAGAAGATCTTTTTCACGCGCATACAGATTTCGGAGGGCCTCTTTTCGATCAGAAATATCCTGGATGTAACCAGCCATGCGTACAGCTTTCCCCTGATCATCCCAGAGGGCACTGCCACGTGATCGAATCCAAACAATATTCCCAGCCTTATGCCGCATCCGATATTCAATATCGTAAGGTGAGCGATCCTGTAAATGATCGCTCAATACTCGTGAAAACTCTGGCTCATCCTCAGGTAAAACCAATTCCTTCCACTTATCGAGCGTCAGGGAAAATTCCCCTCCGGAATAACCAAGAACCTCAAAAATTCGTGACGACCACCACATGACATTACTCTGCAAGTCAGGCCAATCCCAGATCCCGGCGCCTGAACCACGGACAGCGAGATCAAACCGTTCCTCACTGCAGCGTAAATTTTCAAGAGCAAAATCATGCTGCCATTCAGCATTTTTCTCTGAGATAGCACGCGGAACGACAGTGGCAAGACGGACAAGGTTGGTCTTGAGTACATAATCACTCATCCCGACTTTGATGCATTCAATCGCTCGCTCTTCGCCAAGTGCTCCTGTAATCAACACAAATGGAATCTGCAGGTCACGCTGCTTCGCTTCTTCGAAAGCAGCCATTCCGTTGTAATCTGGAAGAGAAAAATCGGCAAGGATAATATCGAAATTCAGGCGGTCCAAAGCCGAACAATACGAGCGTCGATCAGATACCAGCTCAATACAACAGGCCACACCACCCGACCCCAAAGCATATCGCACAAGTTCGGCATCATTCGGGTTATCTTCAAGGTGTAAAATGTGCAAGGTCGTACTCATAGTCTCCTCAAAAATGAGAGATGATTAAAACAGTAGCAGATTGCAACGATAAAGCTCTCTCCCCTTTTGTTTTATTCTACAGCAGCCATGTCTGTACCCATCAGATCTCTGCAATCACCAATATTCAAAGAATCAACATTCGCGAAGAGACTGCTGACAAAAAACGATACCCGAAAAACAGATCGGCCCGGTAATTTCAAAACTGGTTCTCCTCTATTACTGGCAACGCAAAACTAAAGCAGGCCCCTTGATCTGACAATGTCTCACCCTTAATCCAGCCACCATGGCGCTTTATAATCCGTTGAGCTGTGGCCAGCCCGACCCCGGTCCCCGGAAAATCTTCGGCAAGGTGCAAACGCTGAAACACACCAAACAATTTATCGGCATAAACAGGGTCAAAACCTACGCCATTATCTTGCACACTGAAGACAAATTCATTCCCGATACGACAACCATCAATTTCGATACGGGGCTGAGGATTTTTCGCACTATATTTCAAAGCATTATCAAGCAGATTTATCACCACCTGTCTCAGGGTGCTCACATCACCCCAAACTTGCGGCAGAGCTTTTATTTGCCAATCGACATCAGACTCTCTTCCTAGTTCAAGGGTACTCCGCACTTCCTCAAATAGAAGGTTCATGTCAATTGAGGCCCGCAATAGATCCTTGCGGCCGGCACGTGAAAAGCCTAAAAGGTCATCAATCAGTTGATTCATCTTCGTTGCAGAGGTATAAATTCGCTCCAAATATTCCTGGGCTGATTCATCAAGCTGATCAGCCGCAGTCTCTTTTAAAATACTGGTAAAACCTGAGATATGTCTCAGTGGCGCTCGCAGGTCGTGAGAAACGGAAAAAGCAAAAGCTTCCAGTTCATCATTGGCGATTGCGAGTTGTTCCCGCTGCAGAGCCAAATCACAGTTGCTCTGTTGAAGATCATCAGTCAGGTTGATCATCGCAGTATTCAAGTCCTCAACTTCACTTACCCTTTGTTGTAGCTCCAGAGTTCTTTGTTCAATAATTTTTTCAAGATTTTCTGATTTATCGGCAACCTCATCCTGCTGGTGTTTGAACTCATCGATATCCTGTACAACGACAACAATTCCAGGTTCTCCCTGTTGTTGAGGTTGCAGAGCAACAGTCACCAAAACCCAGAGAGGTTCCCCATCCTTCTTAAGATAGCGCTTAGCCAGAGAATAGGCTCCCTGGCCCTGGCCCTGTAAATGCTGCATTTCGATTTGACTCAAATAAATATCATCAGCGTGAGTCATTTTCGAAAGAGATAAGTTATGAAACTCACTCTCTGTGTAACCTAGCAGCTCACACATGAAAGGATTGACTCGAACAATCTGGCCATCGCTTGTCATATGGATGATCCCAGCCTGAATATTCTCAAAAGTATTGCGATAGAAAGCCTCACTCTCTTGCAAGGCATTTTCCACCTGCTGCTGCCGGGTCAGATCGGTCACAATAATGACCCGATTGTCCGCCTCAACAGATTCAGCGGCATCGAGATCAAACTGAACATCACAGATCTGTTGTTGCTTATTGAGCATTTGCCTGCGGAGATTCAATTTTCCGCACTGCTGCTGAGGATCTAACATCGCAGAGATATGTTCCCCCCCGACAACAAGACCCTCAAAGTTCTTGCCAAGAAGTTCTCTTGCTTCATAACCAAGCATTTTTGCAAAAGGATAATTACAGTAGGTCACCTCCAGATCACTGTTAAGCTCAACGATCCCATGAGGAATAACCTGCACCAAATGTTGATATTGCAGAACAGAACTTGTCAGCGCCTCTTCTGTCACCTTGCGTAGCCTGATCTCTTTCTGCAGCCTTCGATTCCACAGTGTAAAGGCTCCTAGCCCGACCACAAAAACAGCGAGTCCATAGCCTGCCCAGAGCCAGAGGTCAGTATGAGTGACACCATGATCATAGCGCATAGATAACCACCGCTGACGGATAGAAGCCTGTTCCTGTGGGGTCATTTTGCGAAGAGTCCGATTAAACAGACTGACCAGTTCTGGCCAATCTTTGCGCGCAGCAAGCACATGCTCGGGTGGGAGTGCCGGAAAAGGTGCCGCTATTTTGATGTTTTCCAGCCCCATTTCTTTGATAAGGTGGCTGGTCATCATCAGGCTGCCAATATAGGCATCCACCTCGCCACCAGCAAGGAGTTTGAGCGATTCCGGCATCGATGAGGTCAGGACAATTTTAATCTCAGGGTACTCTTTTTCAAACAACGATTGTAATAGAAAGCCGTGGGGCATAGCGACCTGCAAGCCGGCTAGATCTTCAATGCCATCGATAAATTTGCTGTCCTCACGCATAAAAATAACGCTCGGCATAGACAGAAATGAATCACTTAAGACCATTGTCTGACGGCGTTCATTATCCGGGCTAATAATCGGCAAGACATCAATGCCGCTTTTGTCTATGACTCCCGCGACAGCTTCATCCCAGGTGGACTGCACGAAATCGATCTGAACACCGAAATCGACAGTCAAACGGGTCAGGTAATCGACGGCCAACCCCTCAACTTGACCATCATTGATAAAAACCAGTGGCGGCGCATGGGTAACGAAAACCCGTACCCGGTGTTTTTGTTGTAGCCAGGCAAGCTCTTTAGCGGAGAGTTGACTGACGGCATTCTCGGTATAAACAAAACCGGTCAAATTGACGACTTGTTCAACTCTTCCCAGCAACTTTAGGTCCTCGGCCATATACTTAAAACGACCGGGGTTGATATGACCGATTTCAACAAGCTCAGGTGAAATCAGCTTAGCTGTTTCTCGAGCTTCAAATAGCAGGTGCTCACGGCTCTTCTCATCACTGTATTTCTGCAGAATCAGGTCAACTATTTCTTCGGGATTCTCCAGAGCATACTTCCAACCGCGCAGCGAAGCTTCGCGTAAGTCTTTAACCCGTTGTGGATGATCTTTGATTTCCTGTTCTGTTGTAAAAAGAATGTCACCATAAAAATCGATGCCATAATGTACCGGGTTAATAATTGAATAAGGAATATGTTGTTGATCAAGAAAGAAAGGTTCATTTGTCAGGTAGCTGGAATACAGATCGGTTTCACCGCGAATCAAAGAATTGATATTGAACGACATCGGTTGCCAATCAACGTGCTCCGCAGGAATGCCTTCATGGTGCAGCATCGCGAACAACTCAATATCTGTCCTCCCGTAAGACATGGCACGTTTTCCGGACATGTCTTTTGCGGTTGTTATTGAACTTTTTTGCAGACTGATCGCGACGGCCGGAGAATGTTGAAAGATCGCCGCCAGGGCAACCAGAGGGTCCCCCTGTATCCGACTGGTCAGGAGATGGGTACCTTCGATACCGTAGATTGCTCTCCCCCCCAGAACTGAATCCACAGGTCTTTCCGGCCCCGGCGCTCTTTCAAGCAACTCCACATCCAGGCCAACATCGCGGTAATATCCCTTTTCGATGGCGGCATAATATCCGGCAAACTGAAACTGATGCTTCCATTTCAACTGCAATTTGACTTTTTCAAGGCGTGTGGACGGTTCAGATTGCCCCGCCGATATCCGGGGCGTAAAGCTGAGACTGATGATAAAAAGGAAGAATACAAAGATCCTCATCGACGACCCTTTACAGCCTGAAGATCTTGTTGAAACGATATGAGTTTACGTTTAAATTCAGCCATACGAGTTTCCCGGCCGGTCATTTATTGAATAATTTCACCCAATCCACAGAGACGTTCTTCGGCTTTGAGCTCGAATTAAAGATTCGTGCCTAATCCGCTGTCCGCTCAACAAGAACCGCAATTTGAGCATCAAAGGGGTCGATCATAAAGCAACGCTTGATCGAATCAATTCCAGCAGCATCAAAAACAGTTCCTTTTTTTAGTAACAGTACACCTGTGCCACTATGGAGATCTTGTAAGAGTTGCATGCCGACTTCAATTTCATTGGGGGCAACCATACGCTTAACGACTTCTGCGGAGAATTCCAGCTGTCCGAAGATTTCTCCAGCCGCCGCACTTAGGACTTTCTTGAGTTGCGGATCAAGTAGCGAACCCCATTCCTGCTTCATCGTTTTAAGTGCTTCTGTCCGGGCATCAGCCTCAGCAAACCGATGCAACCTGTGTTCAAAACTATTTGCAACAGCAATCAATCGCGCCCCTAACGGGATATCCTCCTTGGCTAAACCATCGGGAAAACCACTTCCATCAAAGCTTTCATGATGGTGGCGTATTAACGGACCAAGATCACGAAGTTCGAGGACCGGGTCGATTGCAGTTTGACCACGAACAACGTGACGCTGATATTCAACCAATTCTTCGTGATTCAATTGATCGACAGTTTTACTTAGCAACCCATCATCCATTCCTATCTTGCCAATATCGTGCAACAAGGCCGCCGACCTGTAGTTGCGAACCTCATCGGATGTCAGCCCCATAGATTTTGCCATTGCTGCGACCAGTTCAGCGGTATTTCGTGAATGACCAGGATCTACGCGATTACGCATACCAACCAAACCTGACAAAGCTTCTATCGTTTCACCAAAGCTGGAACGCAATTGTTGATTCTTTTCCGCAAGAGATTCACTCTTGGCCCGAATCTGCGAGGTCTGATCAAGGACTCTCTGCTTGAGGCGGCTGTTCCAATCTTGAAGCTCGGCATTTTGTTTGGAGACCAGAGCATTTAATCGCTTGTTCTCACTGACCAATTGATAGTGCTCCACGGCCTCAGCGATGGTCGCTAAAAGCTCATCGTCCTGCCATGGTTTAGACAAATAACGAAAAACCGCACCTTGATTAATCGCTGCAATCGAAGCTTCAATGTCGGCGTACCCTGTCAACAGGATTCTGATCGCATCAGGAACCAGCTTGCGTGCCTCACCGAGGAATTCAACACCAGTCATCTGGGGCATCCTCTGATCGGAGATGATGACCCCGATATCTTCGTTTTCACGTATCAGGGCCAAGCCCTCATCACCAGAATTCCCAATCAGAACCTCATAGATATCAACCTGGCCCAGCAATCGCCGCAAACTCTTGGTGATATTGACTTCATCATCAACCAATAGAATTTTGATGCTGTCAGGGGTTTCGGTATTATCACTCATAAAAATTACTCCCGTCACACATCTAAAGGAATCAGTCCCACCACCACCCCCTTGGCAGTAAAACCGTCAATACGACGTACAGCAACTCGATAGTTTTTGTTCTTGATGACGATGGTTCCTTCAACCTCAGTCTGACTATCGAGTCTGTCAACAAACTGGTTGAGTTCTTGACTAAAGACTTCATTCCGACTTGTGCCGAGTGGACCCAGCCCGCCAACAGGGAAGATACTCTGAGCCATATCGTTGCACTGTGCGATCATCTTCTCAGGGTCGATACCAAAAACTGCGATTGGTAAAACATCGAGGACCCCCTGAGACACAGCGAGGACCCGATTACGAATCTCGAGTGCTTCGGTGCGCTGTTGCACTTTCTTTTCAAGAGTATCGTTCATCTCTTGCAGTTCCTTATTCTTTTTCTGCAACTCGTCATTCAACCGATCATTTTGCAGCTTCAGTTCCCGATGCTGCAGAGCCATGGTCACGTTCCCCTTCAGCTCTTCGTCGTTCCATGGCTTAGGGATAAACTTATAAATACGACCGAGATTTATCGCCTCAACGACCGCAGCCGTATCGGCGTAACCCGACAACACAATCCTGATCGTATCGGGCCAATGTTCATATACCTGACTCAAAAAATCGACACCGTTCATTCCCGGCATTCGATAGTCGGAAATAACCAGGCTGATATCACTCTCCTCGTTGAGAACTTCGAGCCCTTCCTCCCCTGACTCAGCGATCAAAATTTCATAATCGTCCTCGTCCATAAATAAACGTCGCAAAGACTTCAAAACATTACGTTCATCATCGACACAGAGAATCTTTGTAATTTCAGACATCGTTATCCCCTTCCCCCCTCTATCGGCAGGGTAATCGAAAATGTTGTCCCCTGCCCAACTTCACTGGCGACCTGAATATCTCCGCCATGCTTCTTGATTATTTCGCAACTGATACTCATACCCAGGCCAGTTCCCTTGCCAATCTCTTTAGTCGTGAAGAAAGGTTCAAATATTTTCTTCAGGTTTTCTTCCGGTATTCCCGAACCGTTATCAGTAATATCAATCTGCACCATGTCTCCAAGGTCCAGCGTCGAGATGCAAATAACGCCATGATCCTCAATCGCCTGCGCGGCATTGACCAACAGGTTGAGAAAGACCTGATTGAGTTGCTGCGGAAAGCAGGCGACCAGTGGCAACTCACCGTAATCCTTTTCAACCTGGGCCTTATACTTGATTTCGTTAGCGGCAAGACTCAGGGTCTTGTCGAGACAGTCATTGAGGTTTACCTCGGCATATTCATTCTGGTCAACACGTGAAAAGCCCTTTAGGTTCTGCACGATTTCACGCACCCGCTCGGCCCCCTCCTTCGACTCACTCAACAGATCATCAACATCATCACGCAGGTAATCAATTTTTAATTTTTTTCTCAGTTCATGCACTCTATCTCTTGTCGTTTCATCCCCGGTCTTTACTAAACAGTCTTCGAGCTCTTGCTGATAGTCGAACAACTTTTGCTGATAGCGCGCCAATGCTCCGAGGTTGCTGGTAATAAAACCCATCGGATTGTTAATTTCGTGAGCAACCCCGGCGGCCAATTGGCCGATTGACGCCATCTTCTCCTGCTGAAGAATCTGTCCCTGCGTCTGTTTGAGTTGGAGATATGCCCTCTCAAGATCAGCATTCATCTCCTGGCTCTCTGCCAGTGCAATCCCCAAACGGGTGTAGAGTTCACAGATGGTATTTGCCAGGGGGCCGAATTCAGGGTGTTTAAAAAAGGGTTCGAGCTTTCCTGTTTCAGAAGCTATTTCTAAATCCAGATCCTCTGAACTACGACTCGGAACAGAGAGATCATTGGTGATTCCTTCCAACTTCGTCAGGTCAGCGGTACTCTGATGAACCAGCAATACACCGATCAAACCCGCGAACAGACTTCCGAAAATTACAAAATAGATAATTTGCAACTTCGTAGTCTTCAAAGCAGCAAAAGCTTCCGCTGACGGTTGCTGACAACCGATCACCCAATCACTACCTGGGACCGACTGATAGGCAACCAGCATCGGCACCCCCCTCGAATTCACCGTCTCGGTCGCCCCACGAAAACCCTCGAGTGCAGCATCGAACATCTTATTCGCCCCAAGTGGTACGTCGCGGGTCAAAACACGGTCATCGTTCGGATGTAAAATCATCAGGCGACTCTGATCATAGACATAGCTATAACCTGTTTTGCCGATAGTTTGTTTTCGTAAACGACCGAGATCACTTTCAGCCAGCAACTGCGCGGAACAACCGAGTACTCCGACCAGACGGCCCAAGTTATCGGTCAAATAAGCAGTAAAGGTCAGTACTGCCTCACCTGTGCGCGCTGAGTGATATGGTTGACCGACAATCCCGGACTGAGTCTTCAAGGTGTTTTGAAAGTAAGGCCGATAGGCATATGTCTTACCGCGTTTCTCTGGGTGCGGCGGGTAATCTACCAACAGATTTCCCTGCGGAGAAAGGATAAAGAAACCGTTTTTAAATACCGGAAAATCACCCATAGCCTGTCTGAGTTGCTCCTCAACCTCAGCATATTGGCCCTTTGCCAAAGCATCGGCCGAAACCATCCGACCAACATGCTGAGCCGCCAAAGACTGCAAGCGTAAGAAATCACCGATTCTTTCAGCTCGAGCCTGGGCAATAGCGTCAAGTGAGGCATATGTAGATTGCCGAAATGAACTTTCGAAAAAACTCAGGAACAGGTAACCACTACAGCCCAGAGACAGAGCTACCACCATCACAAAACTGAGCATAATTCTGGTGCGTAATGTCATTGGCCCCCCTCTTTTTCTTTCACACCAACCTTGGGGAGAATCAAAGTAAATGTGGTACCGACACCAACTTCAGATTTGACTTCAATTTTTCCTTCATGCTTCTTGATGATATCGTAGCTGATGCTCATCCCCAGCCCGGTCCCCTTACCAACTTCTTTGGTGGTGAAGAAAGGTTCGAAGATTTTTTTCTGATTCATAACGGAAATACCGCGGCCGTTATCACTGATCGCAATATAAAGATTGTTACTCTCCTGCCAGGTTTTAATCCGTATAATTCCCTGCTTCTCAATCGCATGAGAGGCGTTCATCAAGATATTCATAAAAACCTGATTGAGTTGCTGCGGCAGGCAACGTAGCGGTTCGATATCTCCGTAGTCCTTTTCAAGAGTCACATTGTATTTCAACTCATTCCAGATAATGCTGATTGTGCTATCGAGACATTCGTTCAGATCAGCCATCTGAACATCAGCGTGATCAACTCGTGAAAAGCTCTTCAAATCAAGAACGATCTTCTGGACTCGGCTGGCACCGTCCAGAGATTCAGCGATCAGATCCGCACAGTCTTCTATCAGATAATCGACTTTAAGTTTTTTACGCTGCTCTTTCAACTGCTCCAGTTGCTCTTCGGTGGCAGAATCCTTTAACAGGTTTTCCTGTTCGCCTATATATTTTTCAAGTTTCTTCAGGTAGCGATCAAGACTATTTAAATTACTCCCGATAAAACCCATCGGATTGTTAATTTCATGGGCAACTCCGGCGGCCAACTGACCAATTGATGCCATCTTTTCGTTCTGAAGCATCTGAGATTGGGTTGCCTTGAGTTCGGCATTCGCCTCTTTGAGGTGGCGCGTCTGCTCGTCAACCATCTCTTCGAGACTATCGTTCAATGCCAGCATCTGTTCCTCAATCATTCGAGCATCTGTCAGATCAAACAAAGCTCCACTCATGCCACAGAAGCTCTCCTTGTCGAGGTAAGGGTTAAGTAGCAGTTGAAACCAGCGATACTCTCCATCATGCCTTTGCAGTTGCAGTTCACGGCTCAGTCTTTTGGGTGTTGTAGCCATCTGCACCAATAAGTCCTCCACCACCGTTTGCTGATCCGCATGGATTGCAGCCTTGGCAACAACAGGCAAATCCTCGATCCCGGTATATTTGCGCCACTCATGGTTGGCCCACACAATTTGGCCATCGCTATCAAAAGAGCACAGAAGTACCGGCGCAACTTCTGCTATTTTTAAGAAATCGAGTTCAGCCATCGAGCTTCTCCAAATCACCGTCACCACGACGCGGAAGAACAATCGTAAAAATGGTTCCGACCCCAATCTCGCTCTTGAGGTCTATCCGACCTCCATGGCTACGGATGATGTCATAACTGATACTCATCCCCAGGCCAGTCCCCTCTCCAACATCTTTGGTCGTAAAAAAGGGCTCAAAAATTTTCTTTTGTATTTCCGCTGGAATACCACTGCCATCATCACGGATCGATACATACTGATTCTTTTCATCTTGTCTGGTGCTAATGGAAACCAGCCCCTGATTTTCAATCGCTTGTGCGGCGTTGACCAGAATATTCAAAAACACTTGATTCAATTGTTGCGGGTGACACAGGATAGGGGCCAGCTCGCCAAAATCCTTCTCTATCTCTGATTTGTATTTCAGCTCGTTCCAGGCAATATTAATTGTACTTTCGAGACAGTCGTTCAAACTAACCTCTGCCATTTCAGCTTGATCAACCCGAGAGAAGCTCTTGAGGTTCTGCACAATTTTCTTAACTCGCTCCGCCCCATCTAGCGATTCTTCAATTAATTCTCGACCATCTGAGAGGATATAATCGACTTTCAACCTCTTTTGATGTTTCTGTAGCCGTTGCAGCTCATCCGCTGCGACGTTTTCGTTCAGTACCAATTTCTGCTCATCAATAAACAGGTTCAAACGATCGATGTACTTGCCAAGCGTTTGTAAATTGCTGGTGATAAATCCCATCGGGTTATTGATCTCATGGGCAACGCCAGCTGCCAGTTGACCAATGGAAGCCATCTTCTCCTGCTGAAGAATTTGAGACTGGCTTGCTTTGAGTTTTCGATAGGCATCATCTAGTTCTTGCTTCTTCTTTTCGAGCGAATCGTTCATCTCGCGGAGTTCAGCATTGAGTGCGAATGCTTTATCGAAAGCTTTTTCCATCTCAAGCTCAGCACAAATTCTACGGTCGTTATCCTGACAGATGATGATGTAGCCATCGACCTGACTATGTTCAGAATAGAGCGGGCTGGCTGACATCGACATTGCCAAGGCCTTTTCTGATTGTCTCAACAGAAAAACATCCTCACCATCAAGCTGGTTTTTCTGTTGTAATTGTTCATACCAGGTCTTACTTCCAGACTTATCGTCTAAGAGTTCATTGACGTTGGTGCCAAGGAGTTTGCTTTCATCCCTGGTCAGCACATTCAAGACAGCCTTATTGATGCTCTGAATTTTCCCCGTGGGCGAAACAACCAGCAAAAGGTCATGAATCGAATTAACGATTCGATCAAAAAAATCACGTGAAACAGTCGTGCTCTCAAGAGACTGCTGCATCTGATTGAACGAATTTACCAGTTCGCCTATTTCATCCTGCGACTGCAATTCAATCTGCTCTTGATGCTGACCATCTGCAATCGCCCGCGCTGTGAGAGTCAAGCGTTTAAGAGGTATCGTCGCTCGACGGACAACTCCTACGATTAAAATGACATTCAGGAATCCAAACCCGAAAGATGCGTAGATAATTGTTCGCTTTAATCGCAAAACTTCAGCTTCGGCGCGCTCCATCGACAAGCCGATACGAAAGCCTCCCCAGTGACGGCCAAAAACAATGACCGGTGCACTCACATCCCACATGGTGACCCCGGTGTCACGGTGATAGGTTTGGCGCAGAACAGCTTGTCCACTAGTTCCTTCGAAGCGCGCAGCTTTCAGTCCAACGGGATCGTTGAAGATCCTCTTGGTTCGGTTCCCTGTCTGGTCCTTATCATCGTCACCTGTCAAGGGTTGCGAATAACGACTGTTATGAGTCGGAAGATAACCATTTATGTCAACAAGAACCGCGAAAACAATACTTTCGTCAGAGAGAAAGGCATCCTGAAAATGACCGATCAAACCATCAAGATACTGATCATACCGAGTATGATATTTAGGAATCTTAGTGCCAGCCAGTTCTCCGTCTGAAATTTTTTGATAATCGTAATCGAAGATATCATCTACACAAAAAGCGCCACTGTTGACCAACTCTTCAAGAATATGGCTCATCCCTTCGGCACCAACAATTGCTGCAGTTTTAGCCTTGCGAAAGCTCTCATCCTCAACAACGGAAACCCGGCTATCAATCAGGAACCAGGCGAATCCACCCAACCCTGCCAGAATCAGCGGAACCAACAATAATGAAATCTTGACCGAAAGGTGTTGACGTACAAAAGAGAGGATCAAAGTTTCTCCTCCCGTGGACCTGCTTCGTTATTTTGAACCAGAGGGAGCAGGATGGTGAAGCAACTCCCTTTACCAATTTCACTCTCGATGAGTATTTCACCGCCATGCTTCTTAATAATCTCGTAACTGATACTCATCCCCAGACCGGTCCCCTTGCCAACCTCTTTGGTTGTGAAAAACGGCTCGAAAATCTTCGTGCGAATATCTTCAGGAATGCCAGAGCCATTGTCACTGATCTCAATTTTGAGCATTTCGCCAGAGACGCTGGTCGTAACGCTGATCATTCCCCCCTTATCAATCGCCTGAGCTGCGTTAATCAGGATATTCATAAACACTTGATTAAGTTCTTGAGGACGACATATAACCTGTGGAATTTCACCAAAATGCCGATCAAGCGTTGCCTTATATTTAATTTCATTCCAAGCCATATTGATCGTATCTTCTAGACACTTGTTGATATCGACCAACTGTTCTTCCGCGGCATCGACATGGGAAAAGCTCTTAAGGTTCAACACGATTTTGCGCACCCGTTCTGCACCATCAAGTGATTCAGATATCAGATCAGCAGTGTCTTCAATCAGATAATCGATCTTTTGCTTTTTACGTGAGACTTCAAGTTGTTGCCATAACTGGGGAGACTCTTTTTTCACCAAAGCATCAACTGATTCGATGTAGTCCCCCATCCTCCTGACATATTTACCAAGTGAATTCAGATTACTACTGATAAAACCCATCGGATTGTTGATCTCATGCGCGACTCCGGCGGCCAACTGCCCAATCGAAGCCATCTTTTCACGGTGGAGCATCTGTGACTGTGCTTTTTTTAACTGAAGATAGGCCTGACCCAGTTCTTTCTGTGCTGTCTCGAGTTCAAAGTTTTTGAACTCGAGGCTCGAGGTCAGTTGAGTCGCTTGCGACACCGTTGTATGAAGCAGTTCATCTATCTTTTTTCGGTCAGTGATATCTTCCTTAATCGCCAGATAGTAGAGATTCTCACCGCTTTCATCTCGAATTGGCGATATAATGGCAAACTCCCAGAAGAAACTGCCATCTTTTCTACAGTTATGAAACTCACCTTGCCACTGCTCACCAGCTAACAATGTTCGCCATAGCTGATCATAATCCGTATACCTGATTTGGCCTTTGAGGATACGTGGATTCTGACCAATCACTTCGTCATAGCAATAACCAGTCAGCTCACAGAAGCGGTGGTTGACGTAGATGATTTCAGCCTGAGACGTTGTAATAACAATCGACGCCGGATTCTGTTCGATTGCTTGCAACAGAATTTTTTCATCGATCTCAACACCACGAACAGGCAATATTTGGGATTGTTTAGACATACAATTAAGACCACTCAGGAGAGGAAATCATCACGATTTTCTTCAAACACTTCACTGAACTCCTCGAATAGTTCTTTCAGCCTATCCGCATCCAGCCCCAACAGTTTAGCTCCCGGTAAATCCGCGAGATCAACATCATCTTTATAAGGTCCAAAGATACCGAGCATAACAGGGAATTCACTGGCAATATTGGCGATAGCCGTCAAATTACGTGCCTCCGAATCCCCTATTGACGCCAAAGCTTCATCATGATGTCGGAGAGCAACTGTTGCTATCGTGTCTGAAAGCTGCCAGTGGTGTAGAACTGCAGCGCCAAGCTCAGCATGATTGATCTCGAACTTCTCTTTTTCCTGGGCTAACACTTCAGCCCCACAGCGTTGGTGCTGTATGACCAAATTTCGATAAGCATCAGTATCTTGATTGTTAAGTACGGTTCTGCCGATATGCCTGAAAAGGCCTGCGATAAATGCCTCTTCAGGGTCACCCACTCGCAAACTCCGAGCTAAAAATCGTGAACCGAGAGCACAGGTCATGGAATCTTCCCAAAGCATTTGATCCACATCACCGAATTTTCCGTGCATGCCGCGAATACTCGCTGCCATGACCAGATTCCGGAGGGTTCTCTCACCCAGAATGACAATTGCAGTCGACAAGGTTTTTACCTGACGGGCCATCGAATAGAACGACGAATTGGCGATTTTGAGCACACGGGCAGAGATTGCCGGATCACCGGATACCACTTTAGCCAAGTCTTCGGCTGAACTTCGCGATGAACTGATCAGCTCAACCATCCGTGTTGCGATAAGCGGCATCGGAGGTAACTTATCAATATCATAGTCAATATCCTGAAGTTTATCGGTCATGATAGAGCTCCCAAAAAATATACATTTCCTGACTGATTAATCCTTAGTAAAGACTAACAAAGAATATTTTGATTTCTAGTATTGATGCTCAAAAAAAAACAAGTCGCAACTGGCTGCTTCCTGAGCAAGAACAGGGTTTAGCTATGAATCAATTTGTTACTGAGCCTTGCTCTTCAATAGACCAAACCTGTAAACTGCGAAATTATATTTTCGCCTAAGGAGACCGCATGTCCCTGCTGAAAGAAGAAATTGTTTTTAACGGAAAGATTCTTGATCTGGCACTCGAAACTCACACATTGCCAGATGGACGCGAGGCCCGTTTTGAGATAATCCATCATCCAGGCGGTGCAGCAGCACTGCCGATCGATAGTGATGGCCGCATACTTCTGATCCGTCAATTCCGCCCGGCAGCACGTGGCGATATTCTGGAGATCCCAGCCGGTCGCCTTGAAAAAGGTGAGGATGCTGCTGAATGTATTGCACGTGAGCTGCAGGAGGAGATCGGTCGCAAAGCGGCGCAGGTTGAGCTCCTCAGTAAAATTTACAGCTCCGTCGGTTTTTGTCGAGAAATGATTTACATTTACCTGGCTACGGAATTGACAACGACCCCAACAGCGCGAGAAGACCACGAGTTTATAGATCTGGTTCCTCTGACTCCCGAGGAAGCCTTTAAGATGGTCGATGAGGGCAAGATTGTTGACGCCAAAACCCTGATAGCGCTACAGGCGTATCGACAGAAACTGATGGCAAACAAATGAGCTATAATCTGCCTGATAGCTATGCTAACTGCGAACTCTTGCCTTTCAATCGTAAGGCACTTGATGATGATTTTGTTCTTTCAACGCCATCACAGGACCCTGGCGGCGGCGGATACAGGCTGATGTTGCAGGGGACCAAGGTGCTTGTCGACAGAACTGAGGATATAAATCTGCCCAGAGATGAACAGGCCGTGGGATTAGGAGTGGATCAAGAGCCTATATTTATTGGCCACTGGAAAGGGATTCCTTGCAGGCTACAGCAGTTCCCTCGCACTGCATCCATTCCGCAAGACCTTCAATCAATAAATATCCTCGACAAAGAACCCGGACTCCCCTTACATCTGCTCTCTCTCGCGGGTCTTGGGAATTCTATATTGCACTGGGAACGGACAAGCCGTTGTTGCGACAATTGCGGCGGCAAGATGGAGCGGCTCGATTCTGAATGGGGAAAAAAATGCCGTGATTGCGGATCTCAGCATTACCCACGCATTCACCCCTGCATTATTGTTCTGGTGCGCCGAAACAATGAAATACTATTGGTGCGCAAGCCTGAATGGGCTCCTGGGCGCTTTGGGCTGGTCGCAGGCTTTGTCGAATTTGGTGAAAATCTTGAGCAGACCGTTGTACGTGAGCTGTTCGAGGAGACCGGAATTACAGTGACCAACGTCTGCTACCAGGGGAGTCAGAGTTGGCCTTTCCCCAGTCAACTCATGACCGGTTTTACTGCTGATTACAACAGTGGCGAGATCAAACTTCAAGACGATGAATTGAGCGAAGGCAACTGGTATCCAATCGACAACCTTCCGCAACTCCCCCCAAGACGCAGCATCGCCCGCTGGTTAATCGATATGGCAGTCAATGATTTACAAATCGATACAAATAGGATAAAAGGTTAAATTCATCTTACGAAGTTTCCACCCATGAAATTTCATCAACGTTTTTCGTCAATATCAATTGGGGGGTTCGTTGCAGAAGCACCACTTTGTCAGCATATTCCGCAAACAGTTGCTGGTCGCATGTCTCTTCGCCTTGCTGCTAACAATTATAGCCAGTGCTTACCAGTTTTTTTCAGACGTGGAGCATGGACAAAATCAGGCGAATGAAACTCTGCAACAAATTTTACTGACGACAACTCCGCCCCTTGAAAAACTACTGGCAAAAAACAATCTGACCGCTGCGACAGAACACCTCAACAACCTCTTCTCTTTTCCACCTGTCCTTTCTATTCAATTAACCACCCTCCAACACCAAGAACTGGTCAGTCTGCAACGACTCCCCGTTCCACCAGCACCAAGCTGGATTGAGCAACAACTTTTCGGCTCGACTCACCAGCAACGCTTTCAGGTTGTCGCAGACACAAATCCTGCATCAGGCTGGTTCATCAAACTTGATCTCAGTCATGTCAGAAGCCCCAACAACGACAATCGCAACCTGATGATGAATATATTCAAAAACTTCATCGTTTGTTTCGCTTTAACACTCGCCTTTTATAGCCTGTTTCATTCTCTGTTTACCCGTCAGATCACAAGCCTGGCCAGCCAACTCAACAGCTTAGCAGAGGGTTCCGACAAGACCGTCTATCTGGAGGTCAGCCCTTATCACAAGAACGACGAAATGGGTGTTTTAGCAGGAAAAATCAACAACCTCTGGCATAGCCGGGATGAGTTAAAGAAAAACCTGACTGATCACAATAAGTTTGTCACCACAGTGACGGCAATCTCACCGGTAGGACTCTTCCGCACTGACACTACGGGCGCCCTCCTTTGGTATAACCAGAAAGCACGAGTCTTGCTTGGAATTCTCGGCTATGAAAAGAGCCTGAATGAATGGTTGGGAAACCTGCATCCCGAACATCAAACCAAGGTACTACAGGCCTGGGAATTGGCCATAGCGCGAGAAAAACCCTTTCATGCAGAGTTTCCGCTGTGCTTATCTGATAACAAGTCACGGTGGGTGATCGGCGAAGCAATTCCGTCATGGAGTGACGGCGTCTATGAAGGTTATGTCGGAACCCTGACCGATGTTACGGAACTGAAAGAAGCAACAGTCAAACTTCTTGAAAGTGAAGAGCGTTACCACACCATTACACAGAATGCCAATAGTGCCATTATCCTTACCGAAGCCAACGGTACTATCAGCTACTGGAACCCTGCTGCAGAAACAATATTTGGTTACAGCCGCAAACAGGCGCTTAATGAAAATTTTTCCGCGCTGATCATTCCCGACAAGAGCCGGAATATCTTTGCGGAAGCCTGCCCTGAGTTTGAAGACAACCCCATCGATACAACTGGCCACCTGATCGAACTCGAGGCCCGTGCCAAGGACGGTGCAATTGTACCGGTCGAGATGTCAATTTCGGCGTTCAAGATGGACGATTGCTGGCACGCGGCTCTCTTCATCAATGATATCAGTAAACGAAGCATGAGTGAAAAAGAGAGGATCAACCTGCTCGATCAGTTGCGTCAATCGCAGAAAATGGAAGCTGTCGGTACCCTGGCGGGCGGCATCGCTCATGACTTCAATAATATTCTGACGCCAATACTCGGATTTTCCCAACTACTGCAGATTAAGTTCGAGGAAGGGAGCAAGGAACGCGACCGCATTGAAAAGATTCTGTCGTCAGCCAACCGTGCCAAAGATCTGGTTGGTCAAATACTCTCTTTCAGCCGTAAATCAAAAGAAGAAGCACAGCCAATGCTGGTCGTCCCTGTCATCCGTGAGTCCCTTAAACTGCTGCGCGCCGGCATCCCGGCAACAATCAACATTAAGGCCCGCATCCCGACAACTGATTTCTGGATTCTGGCTGACCCGACACGAATCCACCAAATCTTAATGAATCTGACGACTAACGCGGTACAAGCAATGACTGCCCATGGCGGAACCCTGACCATTATTCTCGATCAATTCACCCCCCTTGCCGAGGATTACCCTCAGCTAAAAAGCGGCCCTTACATGCGGTTGCGGATCAGTGACACCGGGACTGGCATCGATCAATACACCAGAGCGCGTATATTTGACCCCTATTTCACGACCAAAGGCGCTGAGTCCGGAACAGGGCTCGGGCTATCAGTGGTACAGAGCAGCGTCAATGCATCAGGGGGGTGCATAGAACTAGAATCGGAAGTTGGATTGGGTTCAACCTTTACGGTCCTACTACCGCTACTCACCGGTGAGTTTCAGCATAAAGCTCCGCATCAGCATGCGCTTCATTACGGCGGTGGCCAACATCTGCTACTGGTCGATGATGAAATGAGTCTGGTCCATATTGGGCAGGAATTTCTTGAAGATCTTGGCTATCAGGTCACTGGCACCACCAGCAGTCGTGAAGCGATGGAGATGATCGAAAAAAATCCAGATATCTTTGACATGGTGATCACCGACCAAACCATGCCGCAATTGACCGGAATGGAGTTGGCCCGCCAGACCAAGAAACTGCGACCTGATCTCCCAATCCTGATCTGTACAGGACAAAGAAGTCTACTCGACATCGAAGAGCTGGAAGAGGTCGATATCCTCAAGGTGCTAGATAAACCAGATATATTCCATGATCTGGCAGACACGCTCAAAGAGGCCTTTGGTGAAAAAATCAACCTTGGGCCCAGCCCTGTGAAAGAGGATGAAGAATTAAGTCTCTGGTCCTGAGCCTGTCACTCACCCAAAAAACCGCTATCGCTATCTAGTGATCACCTCGAACTCTGGTGGATCGGCAATGCTGCGCTTGACTGCGCACTGATCAGTGGCACGGATAATGGCACTTCGGTACTTATCGGGGAAATCATCCGGAAGATTGATGATCATCTGCACCTTGGAAGGCAACTTTTTTTCCGGGTCGCGCTCAATAGATAGCGACAAACTCAAGCCTGCCGTTGACAACTCACGTTGTTGGCAAAAACGCAGGGCAAAAAAACCGGCACAAGTCCCGAGAGACGCCAAAAAAAGATCAAACGGGGAGGGTTCCGCCCCCTGCCCACCGGCACGCACCGGCTGATCACTCTTCACTGTAAAGCCATCAAACTCAGCATTAACCGCTACCCCACCGGGGAATGTAATTTTCATCTTTTACTCCAATTCACTGTTCGCGCCCAGCGTCTAAGACTACGAATCTCCAAATAGATTATTTATTCCCGCAAAGAAGCTATCTGCCAGTTGCTCTTTTTCAGTTTCGCTACTTTCACGCGGAACTTCGCTGCTTAAGCGCAACAAAACCTCTTCGGGAATCTCGCTCAAAAACCGACTGGGATCCCGTTGTGTCAGACTACCATATCGTCGTCTCTTCCGCGCCCCGATCAAGACCAGTTGCATACGGGCACGGGTCATGCCGACATAACAAAGACGCCGTTCTTCATCTATGTCGAAAGTTTCGTAGATCGATTTTTTGTGCGGCAGCGTCTCTTCTTCCATACCGACCAGAAAGACCACCGGGAATTCCAACCCCTTACTTGAATGCAGACTCATCAGGGTCACGGCATCTTGTGCCAGCTTCTTTTCTTTATCGTTACGGCCGATATTATCATCATCAAGCAATGAAACCCGCTCTAAAAAACCCGCCAATGTAGGCTCAGATTCTCTTTCCAAGTAAGACGCCATGGAATTGATCACCTCAGCCTGATTTTCAACCCGGCGCCGCGCTTTCTGAGGATCGTTCTCCTGACGATAAAGCTCCTCATCAAGTTTCAATTCTTTCACCAAATCACGCAGTGTCTCGACCATCTGCAGCGGCTTGGTGAAGCGCTGTCGATAACGCTTGAGCAGGTCTGCAAAATCATCAATAGCACCGACAACCTTGGCCGATAAGTCTTCGATCGTGACAGCCTGTTGCAGCAACTCCCAGAGTGGCCTTTCACTCTCTGCTGACAGACGGATCAAGCGATCAGCGCTGGTACCGCCAATTCCGCGACGTGGATAGTTGAGAATCCTCAGAAGATTCACTTCATCAAAGGGATTGATCAGAACCTTGAGGTAGGCAACCAGGTCTTTGACCTCTTTACGATCGAAAAACTTCTGACCGCCAATCAATACATAGGGGATATCTTCGTAACGAAGCTGCTCTTCAAATGAACGCGATTGATTGTTGGTGCGATAAAGAATAGCAAAGTCACGGTATTCCAACTTGCGCTTAAAACGCTCGGCGTGAATCCGCTCCATCACCTGCCGTGCTTCGTCCTCATCATCCTCACAGAGGAGATATTCGACTTTTTCACCATCACCATCGGCGGTCCAGAGTGCTTTGACGCGCCGTTTCTTATTGTTACAAATCACCGCGTTCGCCGAGGCCAGAATATTCCCGGTTGAGCGGTAGTTCTGCTCCAGCTTGATCACTTTGGTGCCGGGAAAATCTTTCTCAAAATTGAGGATCGTACTGATATCAGCGCCACGAAATCCATAGATCGACTGATCGTCATCACCGACCACACAGAGGTTGCCATGAGTACAGGAGAGCTGGCGCAACAAGCGATACTGCACCGGATTGGTATCCTGATATTCATCGACCATCTGATAAACAAAGCGCTGCTGATAATCGGCCAAGACCTTCGGGTGTTCATCAAACAGCTGCACAACCAACATCAGCAAGTCATCAAAATCGACCGCATTATACGCCTTAAGTGCCTTCTGGTAGCGGGGGTAAACCTCGGCAGTCAGACAACTGTCGGGGTTATTGATATCTGGCTTAAAGCCCGCTGCCGAAACCAGTCGGTTCTTGGCATCAGAGATCTGCCACAAGATCCGGTCGGCATCTTTGGCGCTGGAATCGGCGACCAGATCCCGCAACAGGTCACGCACCAGGCGTTGCTGGTCACTGGCAGCATAAATCGAAAAGTTCTTTTTATAGCCGAGCTTTTCGATGTGGCTTTTCAATATCCGCACGCACAGCGAATGGAAGGTGCTGATCACCATCCCTTTGCAGGCCTTGCGACCAACCATCTGCTCCACCCGTTCGCGCATTTCACGCGCCGACTTATTGGTGAAGGTCATGGCCAGAATCTGTGCAGCAGCGACCTGACGCTGTTGTAACAGGTAGGAGATACGACAGGTAATCACGCGGGTCTTGCCCGAACCGGCGCCAGCCAGCAAGAGCAAGGGGCCCAGATCATGCTCAACGGCTTGCCGCTGCTGGGGATTCAGACTGTTCAGATCAAACATTGTCAATAAAACTCATAGATGCAAAGAAAAAGGAAATATCTGCCTGAAAATAGCATAGCCCTAAGGCCGAGAACAAGCTTCGATGGTTTTGCAGCCTGTCAACAGGTTCCACTTTGCTTGACATGATTTTCCTCAAAGAATATAAATATTTAGCAACCCCAACCTACGCATGTGAGCGACAATAATGATCCCATGGAAACAACTTGATAGTGCAGACATTCCCAATGATGGCGGGCAGCTACATCTCTTCCAGCGTGCTGAAGAGTTTTCGATCCGGATCGATCATTGTGAGCTGATGAACAGCCGAGCCCACGGCTCAGAAGAGAAACTTGCAGAGCTCGGTTGCGCTGGTCTCGGTGCGGGCGAACGCCCCAGAGTTTTAATCGGGGGATTGGGAATGGGGTTCACGGCAGCAGAAGCCTTGCGCCATCTGGGGGTTAATGCCTGCGTGGAAGTCGCCGAACTGCTTTCGGCTGTCGTGCGCTGGAACCGTGAATATTTGGGCCACCTGGCCGGGCATCCCCTGAAAGATCCACGCACACAGATCCGCGAAATTGATGTGGCTGCGATTATCAAAACTTCAACGCAGAAATTTGACGCAATCCTGCTCGACGTCGACAACGGCCCAGATGGACTGACCCAAAAGGAGAACGACTGGCTCTATTCAGATGCTGGTCTCAAAACGTCCTATCAGGCGTTAAAACCAGGTGGCGTCCTAGCCGTCTGGTCCGCAGCTCCGAGTGCAGCTTTTACTGGGCGGCTACACAAAGCCGGCTACAAGGTCCGCGAGGAACAGACCCGCGCGCGCGGCAAAGGTAAAGGGGGCCGTCATACCATCTGGCTGGCATCACGATCCTGAAAAAAACACAACTCACAGACTTCTCCTGCAAAAGAAATTGACCTTTCTAGACCGAAAGAGCTAAATAGCCGCGGCTTCTAAACTCTTTTTGACAAGGCTTTATTCATGTCCTGGCAGGGAATTTTACTCGTTGCCCTCTCCGCCTGCTGCCACGCGGCCTGGAACCTTCTGTCTAAAGCCAGTAACGGACCGACCGCCTTCAGTCGTCAAGCTCTGCGCTGGTCGGCAATCTGCTATGCGCCGTTGATTCTACTGATCCAGCCTCAGGTTCACTATTCACCCCAATACCTGATCTGCATTCTCGCTTCCGGAGCTGCGGTCGGCCTGTTCTTCTTCAGTCTGAGCAAAGCCTATCAGTATGGCAATGTCTCTGTTGCCTATCCCATAGCCCGCTCATTCCCGATATTGGTCGTCACCTGGGTCGCTACTCTCTGGGGACGATTCCCTTCCCTCTACGGCTTATGTGGGATTTTGCTTATCATGACAGGATGTTTTGTTCTACCGATGAACCGCTTTGCTTTCACTGCGGATGGCTTCGCGCTGCGGAACTATCTGAATCGTAGTTGTGTCTGGGCATTACTGGCGGCACTTTTCACCAGCATCTTCTCGGTTATAGACAAAACCGCTGCAGCTGGCATTCCAGATCTTGCCGTCAGCCAGACATTATTGACAAGCATAAACTACGTCTACCTGCAGAATATAATGGCCCTGATTATCATGGAGCTGGCTTGTCTGAAACTTAAACAACCCAATCCTGAAGAGCAGCGACCCAAAGCAATAGTTGCCGGTTTGATATTTCTAGCCAGCTACAGCCTGATCCTCATTGCACTGATCAGCGACCCGGTGGCTTATGTTGTTTCGTTCCGACAAATTTCGATTGTTATTGCAGCCGCTGTCTCTTTGATCTGGCTGGAAAAGACGCGAGCACTCCCCAGGCTTGTTGGAATCGCTTTGATTTTTACAGGTGTTATCTTAATCGGAGGAGCATAAGGAATCTCCTTGTTAAGTAGTCGCTGGAAATTAAAAAAATTTCAGATTAAAAAATAAGGAAAGATAATGATTTCTTCTGTTGATTCAGAGGATTAGCAGTGCTAGATTACGCGCCATGTTTAGATTCTTACTACTATTTGTCTGCCTGTTATGGGCGTCACTGCTATTGATCTCTTGGGGAGGGCCTATCGATCCGATCTCGCCAGCCCAAGCTATTGCTGCGACTCCAATCAAATCCTGAAACATTCAGGCCCAATCGAGTAAAACTCTACTCTAGAGCGTACAAACAACTACCTTCAAAATATAAACCCCTCCAGCAATATTCTAAAACTTAACGCCCTTATTCATTCCGAAAGGTACAGTTCGCCTTGTGATGTCCCACGGCGCTCTAGTTCAGCATCGATGGCATTGAGGATTTCCCACTTATTCATCGACCACAATGGCGCCAATAAGATACTACGCGGCCCGTCGCCAGTCAGGCGCTGAATCAAGGTTTCCGGAGGCAAGCGTTCGATAAAATCGACGACCAGCTCGACATACTCCTGCATTTCGAGCATCGGCACCTGACCTTGCTTATAGAGATCCCCCAATGGCGTTCCTTCGAGAACATGCAATAAATGTAATTTGACCCCATCGACCTTAAGCCGCGCCATCTCGGCGGCCGTAGCCATAACCTCTTCCCGAGTCTCACCCGGTAGCCCCAGAATCAGATGGACACAAACACGCAGGCCTCTTTCTTTGGCCTGATAGTAACTGTCGAGAAAACGCTGATAGTCATGACCGCGCTGTAGATAGTTTAAGGTTTTATCATGAATACTCTGCAGCCCGAGCTCAAGCCAGAAGTAACTTCTTTGATCATACTCGGCAAGCAGATCAATAATTTGCGGTGATAAACAATCGGGTCGCGTACCAACAGCCAGACCGACCACGTCTTCGACGGCTAACGCCTGATCGTAACGATCGCGCAAAACATCAACCGGCGCAAAGGTGTTTGAAAATGGTTGGAAGTAGGCGATAAACCATTTCGCCCGATACTTTCTTCGCATCAACGCCTTGGAATTTTCGACCTGCACAGCAATGGTCTCATTGCGTTCGATCCCCACCGATCCTGACCCACTTGGGGCGCAAAAAAGGCAGCCATGCCCTGCGCGACCATCCTCGCGGTTAGGACAGCCAAATCCGGCGTCGATCGAGATTTTGTGTACCCGACCATCGAAACGGGCCTTGAGGTGAGTCGAATAGAGATTAAAAGCTTTACGTCGCATGGCGGCCACTATGTCAAGAAGTCATGGACGGATCAAGGTCAATTTAATTTCATCAATATTCCGGTCCGTATACAGTCTTGCGCCTCTCCACCCGCATGATATAGTTCGTAGAGATATATTCTAGTTAACCACCGATGTTCCAGGAGAGAATCGATGGCAAAAATCCTTTTTGTCGATGACGAGCCCGCTTTGCGCCTTCTCTATTGTGATGAATTCACTGACGAAGGCTATGAGGTCGTAACTGCGGCCAATTGTAGTGAAGCGGCTCATCAGCTCGATACGCAGGATATCGATCTGGTCGTACTCGACATTCAGATCAAACAGGAGAGCGGCCTTGAGATGCTCCAAAAAATTGTTCAGGAGCAAAAAAATCTGCCCGTCATCCTATGCAGTGCCTACAATTGCTACAAGGACGATTTCTCTTCCTGGCTAGCCGATGCCTACATTGTCAAGAGTTCTGATCTCAGCGAGCTGAAACAGGAGATCTCCCGACAATTGGCCCGGCAAGCCTGAACCAAACCGACGTTCATTAACATCCCCGTTTGCACAACACTGTCCTGACTCTAGGAGTTTGCATGAAAGCTGTTATCATGGCCGGCGGTTTTGGTACCCGTCTGCACCCGCTGTCCATCAACCTGCCAAAACCTATGGTCCCGATATTTAACCGGCCAATCATGTTACATATTGTGGACCTCCTCAAACGCCACGGCATCACCGAACTGATTATGTTGCTCTACCACCAACCCGAAACAATCCGACATTTTTTTGGTGATGGCAGTGAGTTTGGCGTCAGCATCACCTATGTCACTCCACTCGATGATTTTGGAACCGCAGGTGCAGTCAGAGCTGCGGCCAAACACCTCGACGAACGCTTTATGATCATTAGCGGTGACCTGCTGACCGACTTCGACCTGAGCAAGGCGCTCAACTTCCACGAACAGAAACAAGCCCAGGCGACTCTTGCTCTGACACCGGTCGCGGATCCCCTGCAGTTTGGCGTGGTGATTACAGACAATGAAGGTCGCATCACCAAGTTCCTTGAAAAACCTGACTGGGGCGAAGTCTTTTCCGACACGATCAACACCGGCATCTACATTCTTGAACCCGAGGTTCTGGACCTGATACCTGAGGGAGAAAACCGTGACTGGTCAAAGGATATTTTCCCAACAATGTTGGCCAATGATGCTCCCCTGTTCGGATGCACCCTCCAAGGGTATTGGGCCGACATCGGCCATACCGATGCATATCTCGCCGCCAGCCGTGACCTCTGCTCCGGCAAATTCAAGGTTGAAATCACAGAAAAGGCTGACAAGAACAAAGGACTCTATCTCGGCGAAGAAGCGGGTGTTATCGATCCTCAAAGGGCCAAATTCAGCGGGACTGTCCTGATCGGTGACAACAGTCGCATCCTGGGTCGAGCCAGCCTTAAAAATACCGTGATTGGCCGCAACTGTGTCATTGAAGACGACGTCGAGCTCAACGACTGCGTCCTCTGGGATAGCGTCTTCGTCAAAGCCGGGGCCAAGCTTGATGGTGCCATTATTGGCAGCAGCGTAAAGATCGGCAAAGGTGCAACTCTAAAGCCTGGAACCGTAATCGGCGACCATTCAACGATCGGCAAACATGCCCAGCTCAATGCCAATGTAAAGGTCTGGCCCAACAAGATTATTGAGGCGGATTCAATCGTCACAGGCAATCTGATTTGGGGCGAAGTCTGGCGCAAGAGTCTCTTTGAAGGAGCACTGGTCAAAGGGCTAACCAATATCGAGTTAACTCCCGAATTTGTTGCCAAACTTGGTGCGGCCTACGGTTCAACTTTGCCGAAAGGTGCATATATTCTGAGCGGGCGCGATGCCTTCCGTGCATCACGCATGCTTAAGCGTAGTTTCGTCGGAGGCCTGATGTCGGCTGGTATCAACGTCCGCGATGTCAAACGTCTCCCGGTTCCGATTTTGCGCTACAAACTAACCACCTTCGGCGAAGTTGGCGGTGTCCATTTCCGCCAATCTGATCATGATGCCTCAGTGACCGAGATCGTTTTTTTCGATGAACAGGGGCACGAGATCTCATCGAACAGCACCAAGGCTATCGAACGAATATTCTTCAAGGAAAATTTCCGACGGGTCCATTTTTCCGAACCGGGGACGATCTCTGAACTACCAAACATCTCTAATTATTATTGTGAAGGTTTCCTGCGCGCGCTCGATAAGGATTTAATCTCTGCCAGTCGTCCACGTGTTGTCGTCGACCTGAACCATTCGCCTGCTGCTGATGTCCTGCCGGGTCTGCTTAATAAACTCGGTTGTGAGGTCATCGAGCTCAACTCACATGTCGATGAAACTCAATTACCTCCCTCTTCTGAAGAAATCATTGCCCGCCTGGATCAACTGGGTCGGATCATCGTCACCCTGCAAGCGACTGCCGGATTCATGATCGGTCCTTCCGGAGAGAGAGCAATCTACCTTGATGATCTGGGAGTGCCTCTCAGTGAGGTTGAAACAATCGCCCTGTTCACCATACTTGAAGAACCAGAAAAATCCGGCCAGATTGTGTTGCCGATTGCAGCGCCAGAAAGTATAGAGCGCATGGCGGCCGAACGGGGGATCGCGACAGAGTGGACGAAAGGTGATGGCCGTTCCCTGGGGATGGCTGCACAAAAAAACAATACGATCATGGCGGCAGATATGGAACGTCGCCTGAGTTTCCCACGGTTTCAACCTCACTTCGATGGAATGTTCAGCATTGCCCATCTTCTGGAATTACTAAGCCGGCAAAAACGCAGCATCAGTAGCGCCTGTAGCCGCTTGAAGCTCGACAGCTACCTGAGCCTTCAGCTCCCTTGTAGCTGGGAACAAAAAGGCGGAGTCATGCGACTGATGAACGAAGCGGCGGCGGACCTGCAGACGACCTTTATCGACGGGGTCAAGGTTAATCTGGAGCAGGGGTGGGTACTTGTCGTTCCTGACCCCTACCGTCCATTAGTCCACCTACGGGCCGAGGCAAAAACCCGACAGCAGGCCGAAGCGCTGCTCAACGAATATCGCATCAAAGTTGAAACATGGCAGAAGGAATTACAAAACAAATGAATGACGCACGGCTGAAAGTTGCCATCCTCTGGCACATGCATCAGCCTGACTACCGTGACCCGATCAGTGGCCGCACCCTGCTCCCCTGGACCTGGCTTCACGCGGTCAAGGATTATGGTGAAATGCTCGAAACGGTGGCCGAGTGTCAGGCGCCTGTAACTATCAATCTGGTCCCGATCCTGCTTGAACAACTGGATCGCTATCGTCGCGGTGAGGATGCCGACAGCTGGCTCGAATTGGCACGAAAAACCGCAGAAAACCTCGATCCATCTGAACGGGCTTTCATCCTTGAACATTTCTTTTCTGTCAACGACCAACGACATCTGGCCCCCTCCCCTCGCTATCGTCAACTGCGTCAGAAAAGAGGGCTTGATCCGATCGCAACAGCGCCGAATTTTTCAGCACAAGAACTGCGCGACCTACAGGTCTGGTTTCTATTAAGTTGGACTGGCTATCATCTACGAAAAAAGGAGCCGTTCCTAACCAAATTGTTACGTCGCGGTGAGAACTTCAGTGAAGAAGACAAGGCACAACTCTTCACCATTTGTGATACCGAGGTGGCACGAATTATCGACCGGCATGCCGAACTTGAAGCGACGGGCCAGATCGAAATTTCACTGACTCCCTATGCGCACCCGATTCTGCCCCTGCTCTGTGAACTGCGTCGTGCCAGCGAACCAAGTCCTGGACTGCCTCTGCCCTTAACCGACTTCCATCATCCCGAAGATGCGCGATTACAGGTGAGGGAAGGGCTGCGGACAGGGGACCAGTTGCTGGGAACTCGACCACGAGGTATCTGGCCGGCTGAAGGAGCAGTCAGTGAAGAGGCGATACAGCTCCTCAGCGAAGAGAAGGTTCTGTGGGCAGCCACTGATGAAGGAATCCTTGCACGCAGCCTTCCTCAGGGTCTACAGAATCGCAAAGATCTCTATCAGGTATACAGTTATGCCGATCTGCCAATAGTCTTTAGAGATCGGGAAATTTCAGATCGGATCGGTTTTCTCTACGCCGACTGGAGCGCAGAAGACGCCGTTGCAGATATCCTTCAGCGCTTGATGAAAATTTCCGATCAAGCTCCGAACGGGGTGGTATCGATCATTCTTGATGGGGAGAACTGCTGGGAACGCTATGTCGACAATGGCTACCCTTTCCTAACTTTACTCTACCGTAGTTTGCTCGACAATCCTGCTCTCAAACTCTGTACCGTTGGCCAGGCAGTTGAAGATAGCACTCCTCAACCACTGGAGAGGCTGGCCGCCGGCTCATGGATCCGCTCTGACTTCACCACCTGGATCGGACATCCAGAAGAGAACCATGCCTGGGAACTGTTGGCAGCTGCCCGCCGTGACTGCCTGAATGATCAAGTGATACGAGCACTCGACACCCCCGATAAGCTACCGGATGAACAGCTTCGCGAGCTGCTCCGTGCAGAGGGGAGTGACTGGTTTTGGTGGTTCGGTGATGAGCACCAGACAACACAGGCCAGCATCTTCGATCGGCTATTCCGCAGTCACCTAGAAGGTCTCTACCACCTGAGCGGGCTCGCATCACCTGCCAGCCTGCAACAACCGATCAAGCCGCAACGGAGACAGACAGCAAGCTGCGAACCAAAGGAACGTTTTACTCCACAAATTGACGGCGAACTCAACGATTACTTCGAATGGCTCGCTGCGGGAGAGATAGATCTGGCCGCGGCTGGTGCCATGCATTCTGCGCAAAAAGGCCTGCAAAGGCTTTACTACGGCTACGACGATCAGGCTCTCTATTTTCGCCTCGACGAAGTGGGTATCCTCGATCAACTCTACGGTAAAGAGGGTCGTTTCGAAATCTATCTCCACGGCACCAGAAACCTGTGTCTACGTTGGCACCCGCAAAGCAATCGTCTCGAACTGCTCCAGGACGATATTCAGATCGGTGAAGGAACTGCTGCACGCGGTTCGATTCTTGAGTTAGCAGCTCCTCTAAAGTTGTTAGAACTAAAAGAGAATGATGAATTGCGTCTTTTCTGTTGCTGTGTCAAGGGTGGCCGAACCAACGGACGCTGGCCGGGCGAAGGAGATGCTCCACTTATTTTTCGAGGTGCTTCTCTTGACGAGGAGAACTGGACCATATGATCAAGTCCGTTTTAAAGCGACAAGCGTTTGTATTAGCGAAAGGGTTGTAACGTGTCTGAACTGCGATGGGATCCACTTAAAGCAAACTGGTCGATCATCACTGAAAGTCGAGGTCGCAGACCAACGGATTTTCTCGCTCCGCGTGAGAAGCTATCCGTCACAGCCTGCCCTTTTTGTTACGGCAAAGAACATAAGACACCACCCGAAATTTATGCCAGTCGTCCCAACGGCAGCACTGCGAATCAGCCGGGCTGGCAAGTTCGGGTTATTCCCAACAAATTCCCCGTCCTGCAGATCGAAGGAGATCTCGACAGTCAGGCTCATGGCCTCTACGACCGGATGAACGGCATTGGTGCCCATGAAATAATCATCGAACACCCTGATCACGAACGCGACATGGCAGATCTCAATGGTGCTGAGATCGCAGAGGTATTTAAAGCCTTTCGAGAGCGGATGATCGACCTGCGTAATGATGTCCGCTTCCGCTACCTGTTCGCTTTTAAGAATCATGGCATCGAAGCCGCGGCCAATGTCCCCCATTCTCACTCACAACTGATCGCTGTCCCTCTGGTTCCGCCGATGATCTCAACCGAACTGGAGATCTGTCGCGACTATTACCAGCACAAGGAACGTTGCCTGATTTGTGATTTGATCCATCAGGAGCGTCAGGAGAAGACTCGGGTGGTGCGTGATGATGGCAATATACTGGTCTATGCGCCATACGCCTCGAGCTTCCCTTTTGAACTATTCATTGCTCCACTGCACCACTGTCATGATTTTACCGCGCAGACAGACCAGCAGCTTCTAGCACTGGGTGATGCCTTAAGTGACACTCTGAAAAGGCTGCGCGCCGTGCTGCGCGACCCCCCTTACAGCTTCATCCTGCACACGGCCCCACCGATGCATCTGCGCAAAGGACGGCCCGGTTATTGGGGTTCCCTCCCCTTTGATTACCACTGGCACATTGAACTTGTCCCAAAACTGACCAAGGTCGCCGGCTTCGAGTGGGGTACCGGCTTTCATATGAATCCAACTCCCCCCGAAGAAGCTGCCGAATTCTTGCGTAATGCAGATATTAAGTTGATGCGCTGACGGGGATGATATGCAAAAGACACTAAGAGAACAGCTTTACCCGCTCGGCTTCCAGTGTGGATTCAATAGCTGGAACCGCCTTGAGTTGAATGACGCCCTGCTGTCACCAGACGCCGAAAAACTCTTCTACCTGCGTCAGTTGACAGCAGCAGAGCTGCACCGCACAACCAGTGCCCCGTTGACCGCGGGAGAACTTCAGCTCTGGGGCGTTTTAAATCGCATTTTGCATATTTTGGGCCAGCGATATCTCGAACAACACCGACTGAATTGTCCCGAAACGCTACAAGCCCCACTGCATGAGATCTGTATGGATCTCCTGCTACGCTTCCCGGTTGCACCAGGCGAGAAGGATGAAGCCGTAGCGACCCTTGCAGATAACCACCCATCCATCATTGACTTTTTTGTTGTCGAACTCTGCCTCCTGAGTTTGCAATCGACCAATCATGCCTTACGCGATGGACGCAGTCTTTTCAGAGAAGAGCTAAACAGTCTACAGAACAGTCATCCCTTTGATCAGATTCTGTTGCAAGTCGGTCAACATGTCCCAACGATCTCTGGTGAGTTCGGGAGTAAATCGCTGTTCGAGTTATTGAAAGAACCGCTCGCCGCAGCTCCCGACAATTTAGAGGCTCAATTAACTTTTCTGCGCGAAACTTGGGGAAGTCTTCTCCCTGCAGACCTTTTAGCGCAGATAGATTCAGCAATTGCCCTGCGCCAGGGGGAATTACACCAACGTGGCCCCGCTGGCGATCCTTCTCCGAACATTCCTGGTTTCATTGTCGACAGCGAAGTCGCGAACTTCACCCCGGATCGAGATTGGATGCCCCGAACTGTAATGCTGGCTAAAGCAATCTTTGTCTGGCTGCATCAGTTGTCTGAAAGCTATGACCGCGAGATACACCGGCTCGACCAAATTCCCGATGAAGAACTTGATGAGTTACGCAACTTTGGCTTCACTGGGCTCTGGCTGATCGGCATCTGGCAGCGCTCAGAGGCGTCTCGGCGAATCAAACATCTGCATGGTAAACATCATGTTTCAGCCTCTGCCTATGCCATCCACGAATATCGAATTGCCGATGAACTGGGTGGAGATGCTGCTTTGGAGAATCTCAAAGTCCGCTGTCAACTCCGTGGCATCCATCTGGCTTGCGACGTCGTGACCAACCACACAGGAATTGACAGCCAGTGGGTTCGCCAGCATCCCGACTGGTTCATTCAAACTGCAAATCCACCCTACCCGGGCTATAGATTCACAGGCAACGACCTGAGTGGGGATGACCGCAGATGCATCCAGATCGAGGATGGATACTACGACCACAGTGAAGCAGCAGTCGTTTTCAAGCTCCGCGAACTGCACTCTGGCCAGGTACGCTACATCTATCACGGCAATGACGGCACTCATCTGCCATGGAACGATACCGCTCAACTCAACTTCCTGCTACCAGAAGTCCGTAAAGCGATGATCGAGGTCATCCTCGAAGCAGCAAAGCGCTTCGGTATCATCCGCTTCGATGCTGCGATGACACTGGCAAAAAAGCATTTTCAACGTCTCTGGTATCCGCTCCCTGACGGCGGGGAAGGGGTTCCGTCGCGTAGTGCCTCGGCAATGAATAATTCAGAGTTCAACCATCTTTTTCCCGTTGAGTTCTGGCGCGAGGTCGTCGAAAGAATCAAGGCAGAACAGCCAGACACCCTTCTGGTCGCCGAAGCTTTCTGGCTGATGGAGGGTTATTTTGTCCGCACCCTCGGCATGCATCGTGTTTACAACAGCGCGTTCATGAATATGCTTAAGCGCGAAGACAATGCTAATTATCGCAAGACATTGGGTGAAATACTCGCCTTTGATCCGGCAATACTCCAACGCTTTGTCAACTTCATGAGCAACCCCGATGAAGAAACAGCCATCGAACAGTTCGGTAACAGC
>JAJRRT010000098.1 GCA_024279255.1 Deltaproteobacteria bacterium
CAAATCGCCACAATGATACAGCAACGCATTAACCAGAGTTCCACTGCCATGGCCGGGCGCCGGGTGTACCACCAAGCCTGCAGGCTTGTCAATAACGATCAGGTCAGAATCTTCATACAGAACCTGAAGCGGAATCGCTTCGGGCAAGGCAGTCGTCGGTTGTGGTTCAGGCAGGCGAATACAAATTTTCTCGCCGCCGCGCAAGCGAGCCGAGGCCTTACTGGGCACAGAATCAACCAGGATCAAGCCCTCGTCGATCAGGCGTTTTATCTGTGCCCGGCTGACGCCAGGCAGTTCCCCCCCTAGAAAAAGATCGAGGCGCTCAGGCTTACGCTCCTCGGGAAAAACAACTCTGCGTTCTAAATCCATTTACCAGATAGAGCTCTCTATTTTACCAGCTTGCTTAATCATAACGTCGACTATCGCGCGCTCATACATATGCTCACGATTAACAAGATCTGGAGATACTCGCGTATAAAAATGCTCACGTCCCTCGTCCAACTCCTCAGCCATTAAGGTGAAGATGGTGTCATTCTTGATTCCCTCTTCAACCTTGCTCTGGTTATAGAGTGCAACATCAGAGACAATCGCGCGCGCGAGCCTAAAAGCTAAATCAGGATTTTCTACCAGACGTGCCATAAAGAACGGCCTCCATATTCAACCCTGCGTTATGTGCAGGTTGGGAACGACATATCTAGTGAGTGTATTAATTTCCAGCGAAATCAGCAAGTCATTTTCACCCTAAAGGCAAGATAAATGGATCTTCGTTCAGCAGAACTCAGCTTCAGGTTAAAAAATGATTCTGCAAAAAATCGAGAAGATCTTGATGGGAACCACGATAATCCGGTTTCCAGGTCGGACCATCTCGCTCAAGCAAGTAGCTATCAATCAGCCAGGTTTTCATGCCGATATCTGTCGCGGACAGATCGTGGCTAGTATCATTTCCAACCATCAGGCATTCTTTCGGATTAACCCCAAGCTTCGCGGCGACTTCTGTAAAATATCCCCCCTGAGGCTTGCAGTAATAGCTATTTTCTAAGCTAGTACACAGAACAAAATAATCAAGATCGAGTCCGGCCCAGCGGCAACGAGCCTCAATCAGGACCTGTGGAAAAACTGGATTCGTAGCTAGAACCAGGGGGATCTGAGCCTGCTGACAGCACCTCAACAGAGAATCAGCCTCTGGAATCTCAATAATGGCATCGGACAGTGGCTCAATACCGGTCGCAAGAAATTGAGCAAAGCGCGTGCGGAGCAGATCTTCCTCAAGCTGTAAACGAGCAGCAAGAAAAGTAAAAAGTCGTTCTTCATTGCTGCGCTTACCACATTCGGTTTCAAGCAGAAGGTGGATCCCTGCACGCATCGCTCGCTGCAAAGAAGCATGTTCTACCAAATCGTCACAGCAGGCATAAAGCCCAGCAATATAACGAGAGATAAAACTTCGCATCTCGACCCGCAACAAGGTCCCGTCCAGATCAAAAAGTATGGCACGAAATGAAGGGGAAGCCATTTGCCTCTCCATGAATGCATAAGGTTTAAAAATCGCTAAACCCTAGCACAGCCCCCTCTAATTCGCCAGCATGCGACCCCGTGAAATAGCTTTTCACAAGCGAATATAAATCTCTATAAGTCTTATAATCCTTGACCTCCCATCCAGAGAAGGCTAAAAAATAACTAACAGTACAGGCTCAACATTTCCTTCCTTTTCGTGGAGGAACAAAATGTCTCACTTCCGCTTTTTAAATTCACTTAAGCCTCAACCGTTTTCAAATCTTTATTATACAGACAGGTCTCAGCATGGATGAATTCAGAGCAGAAGTTAAAGAACTAAGAATCGGTCAACAGATTCGCGATCTACGTCAGGGGAGACGTATGACCCTGCAAGATCTTTCTACTGAAACTGAACTTTCAAAACCCCTGTTATCACAGATAGAAAATGAACAAGTCATTCCTCCGCTTGCAACCCTGCTTCGAATTTCGAAAGCATTGAAGGTTCCTCTGCAGACTTTTTTTGAAGAAGAAGACAACACCCAGAAATGCCTGGTCGTGCGTGCCGGAGATACGAACCCAATCCATCGTCGCCCCAAAAAAGGTGGGAGCCCTCAGCCATACCGTTATCATTCTTTGGCCTACGGTAAAAAACATAAACATATGGAACCCTTCATGGTTGAATTCGACCCGCACCAGGCTGAGAACACCAAATCGGTTCAACACGCAGGAGAAGAGTTCCTCTACCTGCTAGAGGGGCAAGTCAAGCTGGTCCATGGCGACGAAACGTACATGATCGAAACCGGAGACTCCGCCTACTGGGATTCGAGTGACCTCCACTGCCTTACAGCCGTCGGAAGCCAAATCGCTCGAGGTATCGCCGTCTTCTACGCCAGCAACTGATAGCCAGCCCTCAAGACCGTCGTCACTTGACAGCCCGTTGCAGGCGTCTATGCTTTGCATAAGAGGATTGATCCTTTTAAACATCCATCATCCAAGCCGAGTGAGACAGGGAGGATTCTATGGCAAAAGTTGGTGTCGTTCTTTCAGGCTGCGGTGTTTACGACGGCAGTGAAATCCACGAAGCAGTTATTACCCTACTTGCGCTGAACCGAGCTGGTGCAGAGGCAATCTGTATGGCCCCGAATGTTGATGCCGCGGTGGTAAACCACCTGACAGGTGAGGCCGCCGCAGGAGAAACCCGCAACGTTCTGGTCGAGTCAGCACGGATTGCTCGCGGAGAAATTCGCGACATTGCTGAAGTGACCGTAAACGATGTCGATGCCCTGATTTTCCCTGGAGGTTTCGGCGCTGCAAAAAATCTCTGCGATTTTGCGATCAAAGGGAGCGAATGCTCCGCCCACCCTGAGGTGGCTCGCCTGGTCCGCGAAGTCGTCTCATCAAAAAAACCTTTGGCAGCTATCTGCATCGCACCCGCGCTTATCTCACGCATCCTCGGCGAGAACAAACTGGCTCACAAGTTGACAATCGGCACCGATAAAGGGACTGCTGAAGCTCTTGAAAAAATGGGGACTGATCATGTCGACTGTTCAGTCAGCAACTATATCGTTGACCCGGCAAACAAATTGATCTCGAGCCCTGCCTACATGCTCGCCGGTAGTATTCGCGAAGCGGCCGAGGGGATTGAAAAGACGGTTGCGGAACTCCTGAAAATGATTTAGCAAGTCGACAGGAGCATCTCTTACCAATCTTGTTATAAATCTTGAGGTTTGCTAGACTCGGCAAAATTCAACCCTATGGAGGAAACAATGAATAAGTACCGCTGCGTTATCTGTGATTATATTTACGACCCCGCCGTCGGTGATCCTGACAGTGGCATTGAGCCGGGAACAGCTTTTGAAGATATCCCTGAGGACTGGATGTGCCCCTTGTGCGGCGTTGACAAAACGAACTTCGAAGCCATCTAAAAAACTGACTTCAACACAAGCAAACCATATATGGCCCGAGCGCTTCATCGCGTTCGGGCCATATATACAAACTAACAGAACAAAGATAACGGTCTGAGTACAATTCGATTACCGTTTAACATCAATAACCTTCAAACAGATCCACTTCGGAGCAAACAACCGACTATGAACGACAGCCCCCTCCCAAAACGTAAACCTGACTGGCTCAAGGTCAAATTGCCAAAGGGAACCAATCAAGCACGCATAGCTAAATATCACCACGAACATGGTTTAAATTCTGTTTGTAGAAGTGCAGCTTGTCCAAACCTGGGGGAATGCTGGAACAATGGGACCGCAACATTTATGATTTTAGGCGACAGCTGCAGTCGTAGCTGCCGCTTCTGCAATATTGAGCAACGGACCTTACTGCCGACCGACCCCGCCGAAAACGAAAAAATCGCGACAGCGATATCTGAGCTTGGTCTGCGGCACGCGGTAATCACTTCGGTGACTCGCGATGATCTTCCCGACGGTGGCGCATCAATTTTTGCCGACCTTGTCCACAGCATCCGCCGTAAATGTGACTGCAGGATAGAGCTCCTTATTCCCGACCTGCAAGGAGATTGCGCTGCACTAAAAACCATCTTGACGGCTTGTCCTGATATGCTAGGGCACAATATCGAAACGGTTCCGCGCCTCTACCAACAAGTCCGCAAAGAAGCAGATTATCAGCGCAGCCTCGAACTACTGGCACGCATCAAGGAGACCTCCCCTGAAACCAGCAGCAAATCGGGACTGATGCTCGGGCTTGGTGAAGAGATGGCCGAGGTCCTTGAGGTCATGAAAGATCTCCGTCAGAGCCGTTGCGACATCCTCACTCTTGGCCAATATCTGGCACCGAGCAAAAAACATCAAGAGGTCAAACGCTATGTTCATCCCGATGAATTTGACAAACTGGCGGTGCAAGGCCGAAAGATGGGATTCAGGCATGTAGAAGCTGGGCCGCTGGTCCGCTCTTCCTATCATGCGGCTGAACAGGCGGACCTGAAGCAGGCCGACAAATAATGTCACACTGATTTACCCGAGGAGAGGACTATCAAACCTTAGCAGATTTCTGCTTTTATGAAGTCCCAAGAGGGCTGAGACAGGTTGGGCGGATTACTCCCGATTTGCGGAGCGACAACCTATGATTTATACTTTCCGTAATCTTAAAATGTAACCCTTAACACCTTGCAGTCAATGTTTCTTTCCTCTGATATGTTGGAGCCTTCATGAGTTTTGCAAGTAATGTCGGGCCCCAGTGGCTCGACGCCCAGTACAACCTTTGGCTCGAAGATCCGAATCAAGTCCCTGCAGACTGGCGTGGTTTTTTTGAAGGATACAAACTCGGTCAGCAGCAGGAATCGAGCGGCGGAGACAATCAGGACCGCCGACCGGCGGCAGTACAAACGCTGATCCGACGTTACCGCGAGATTGGTCATCTCCTCGCCTGTGTTGATCCGCTTTCTCCCTGTTCCTTTGATCATCCCCAACTAAGACCTGAGGTTTTTGGTCTTAGTCATGCGGATCTAAAGTGTGAATTTGCCCCGGCTGATTTTATTTTACCGCGAGCCAAGCTGGGTCAGATCATCGAGATTCTCCAACAAACATACTGCCGTTCGATCGGTGTTGAATTCATGCATATTCCGATTCCGGCCGAACGTCAGTGGCTGCAAGAGCGCATGGAAAGCCGCCGAAACAATCCTCATCTGGCAATCGATATCCAACTGGCGATTTTCCGCAAACTGCAGGAGGCCACCAGCTTTGAACGTTTTCTGCATAAAAAATTTCTCGGCCAAAAACGATTTTCCCTCGAGGGGGGTGAATCTGTCATTGCCCTGCTTGAACATTTGATCAGAAGAGGCAATCGGCGCGGCTTAAAACATATCATCATCGGCATGGCCCATCGTGGTCGCCTCAATGTACTAGCCAACATCCTTGGCAAACCCCTCGAAAATATCTTCGCGGAATTTAAAGACAACAGTGAGTACCAGGTCGTTGGCGAAGGAGACGTTAAATACCATAAGGGTTTTTCAGGCGATCGAAACTTTTCGGACGGCAGCAACATCCGCATCTCACTCGCATCGAATCCCAGTCATCTTGAAGCAGTCGACCCGGTCGTTGAGGGCAAGAGTCGTGCTCGCCAAGATGAAATTGGCCCCGGGGGCCCTCAACAGGTCCTGCCCCTGCTGATTCACGGCGATGCGGCCTTCGCCGGCCAGGGTGTTGTAGCTGAAACCCTCAACCTGTCAGCTCTTGAAGGCTATGGTACCGGCGGCACACTGCACGTGGTAATCAACAACCAGATCGGCTTCACCACACTACCGGCTGACTCTCGCTCGACCTGCTATCCAACCGATATCGCTAAAATGCTCACGGCGCCGATCTTTCACGTTCATGGCGATGACCCAGAGGCATTGCTGCAAGCGGCCATTCTCGCCCTCGACTTCCGCCAGAAATTCGGGAGGGATGTCGTCATTGAGGTCACCTGCTTCCGCCGTCATGGTCACAACGAGGGTGACGAGCCATTCTTTACCCAGCCATTGATGTACGAAATCATCAAAAACCATCCCCCGGCAGCAAACATCTACTATCAACAGTTGTGCGATCAGGGGATTGCGACAGAAACTCTCGATCAGATCAAAGACGAGGTCGAAAGTGAACTGGAGGATGCTCTTAAAAGACCTGAGAAAAAGCTGCCTGAAGCTTTTCAGCTCAAGTGGCAGGGTGTCTTACGCGATTTCAGCCTCGAACCAGTCGAAACCGGAGTCCCGGCTGAAAAACTGGCGGAACTCGGACGTATTATTACCCATATTCCAGACAGCTTCACTCCACACAAAAAGATTGCCGGATTGATGCAGCGCAGACTGAACCAGATCCTTGACGGGGAGAAGATCGACTGGGGGACAGGTGAAGCCTTGGCGTTTTCCAGTCTCCTGGCCGAAGGAAAAACCATTCGTCTTTCGGGCCAGGATTCACGGCGCGGCACTTTCAATCATCGCCATGCCACCCTGGTCGACATGAAGACTGCCGGACGTCTGACCCCCCTAGAGGAAGTGGCGCGACAGAACAACAGTCGTTTCCATGTCTACAACAGCTCACTCTCCGAATTTGGCGTCCTCGGCTTTGAATACGGGTACTCAGTTGAAAATCCACATGGATTGATTATCTGGGAAGCCCAGTTCGGTGACTTCGCCAACGGCGCCCAGGTCATTATTGATCAGTTCATCAGCAGCAGCGGGACCAAGTGGGAACGTTTCAGCGCTCTGACCATGCTGCTGCCCCATGGCTATGAAGGCCAGGGACCGGAGCATTCGAGCGCGCGGATCGAACGTTACCTGCAACTCTGCGCCGCCAACAACATGCAGGTCGTCAATCCCACGACACCGGCGCAACTGTTCCATCTGTTCCGCCGGCAGCTCCATCAGCCGTTCCGGCGGCCGTTGATCGTTTTCACACCCAAGGGGATGCTGCGTCACCCCCTCTGTATCTCGCGCATCGACGATTTCACAACCGGACATTTCAAAAATATCATCGCTGATGAACTGCCGAACAAAGGGATCGAACGCCTGCTCTTCTGCAGTGGCCGTATCTACTACGACCTGTTGCAGTATCGTCAACAGCAGAAGACTACAGACACTGCCATTATTCGGGTCGAACAGTTATACCCCCTTGACACGACTCAACTACAGGCTGCCCTCAAGGGCTACGGCAAAAAAATCCCCTGCCGCTGGATCCAGGAAGAGATTGCCAACGGTGGTGCCTGGATGCATATTCGCGATGAACTCAGCGAGCAGTTGGGCCGACCACTCGAATATATTGGCCGCAAGATTTCCGCAAGTACCGCAGTCGGGTCTCACCTTAAACACAATGAAGAACAACAGGACATCATAACCCAGGCATTCAAAGCCTGAACCAGGAGTCAAACGTTATGGATATCAAGGTACCTGAAATTGGAGAATCAATTGTCGAGGCGATCGTCGGTGAGTGGCAGAAAAAGACGGGGGAACAGGTTGCGGTAGATGATCTACTGGTCGAGCTTGAAACCGATAAGATCAATATCGAGATTTTAGCGGAAACTGCTGGCACCCTTGAGATCCTGGCGGCCGAAGGCGATACCCTGGCTATCGGCTCAATTCTAGCCAGACTCGATGAAAGTGGTGCGGTAAAAACACCGCCAACAGAAAAAACTTCTGGGTCAAAAAGCACCTCAACTCCGCCCCCCGCAACAGACAAACCGATGAACCCTGCAGTTTCAAAAATTGCGGCCGAAAAAGGTGTCGATCCATCACAAATCGCTGGCAGCGGCCGTGGTGGTAGGGTTCAGGTTGATGATATAAAACCAACGCCACAGCCCCAAACGGTGTCGCCACTACAACCACCAGCACCTGAAACATTTACAACCCAAGTCGCGCCCCCTGCTCCTGTAGCGTCTCAGGGCAAGGATGACCCTCGCAGTCGCCGAGTGCCGATGAGTCCGATCCGTAAAAAAATCGCGAGCCATCTTTTAGCCGCTCGACAACAAACCGCGATGCTGACGACCTTTAACGAAGTCGATATGAAACGGTTGCTCGATCTGCGCACCAATCACAAAGAGAGCTTTGCCAAGAAGCACGATGTTAAGCTCGGGTTGATGTCGTTCTTCGTCAAGGCAAGCGTTGAAGCCCTCAAAGAATTTGAAGCCGTCAATGGCCGGATCGACGCTAACGATATTGTTTATCAAGACTTCTACGACATCGGTATCGCAGTTGGCGGTAAACGCGGACTAGTCGTTCCAATTCTGCGTGATGCGGACGGCCTGAGCTTTGCTGATATCGAGAAAAAAATCCGTGATTTCGGCGAGCGTGCAGGCAGCGGCAAACTGGCGCTGGAAGAAATTCAGGGCGGTACCTTCACTATCAGTAATGGCGGAGTTTACGGATCATTGCTGTCGACACCGATCCTCAATCCGCCGCAGAGCGCGATCCTCGGCATGCATGCCACACAGGATCGTGCGGTCGTTGTCAATGGCGAAATCGTTATCCGCCCAATGATGAATTTGGCCCTCTCCTATGACCACCGTATTATTGACGGCCGCGAAGCGGTCAGCTTTCTAAAACGGGTCAAGGTATTGCTCGAAGACCCAGAAGAGATGTTGCTGGAAATGTAAAATTGAAGCGAGAGGCGAGACGCGGGAACAAACAAATCCATAGCATGCTTATGTCAGTTCTCACTTCTCACTTCTCACCCCTTTCTTTTGAATCGGAGCGATAGATGAGTGATCAAATTTATGACCTGTTGATAATCGGTGCTGGCCCTGGCGGCTATGTGGCCGCTATTCGTGGAGCACAGCTCGGATTCAAGGTCGCAGTTGTTGAAAAACGCGCAGCTCTGGGCGGTGTCTGCCTGAATGAGGGCTGTATCCCCAGCAAAGCCTTGCTCGAATCGAGTGAACAACTCTATCGAATAAATAACTCCCTCGGTGCGCATGGCATCAGTTGTGACAACGTCAGTTTTGACCTGAAAAAACTGATGACCCGCAAGGAAGAGATTATTGCCAAACTGACTGGCGGGATTGCCGGTCTATTCAAAAAGAACAAGATCGAATCCTTTACCGGAACAGCAAAGGTTCTTGCCGCTTCAGACGGTGTGCAACAGGTCGAGATTTCAGGTGAAGAGACTCTGACACTCAAGGCGACACGACTCCTGCTGGCTACAGGTAGCGAAGCGATCGAACTCCCTCATCTCAAATTCGACGGCAAGGCAATCATCTCGGCACGCGAAGCCTTATCCCTGGCAAAGGTTCCAAAATCAATACTGGTCGTCGGTGGTGGCGTCATCGGCCTGGAGATGGGAACTGTCTGGAGCCGTCTGGGCTCCCAAGTAACAGTTGTGGAAATGCTGCCACAACTCATTCCCGGCACCGATCCACAGATTGCAAAATTGCTGCAACGCAACCTCGTAAAACAAGGGCTGGATATTCGCCTCGAAACCAAGGTCGAAGCTGCAGACAAACAAGATTGTGGCTTCAGCATTAGCCTCAGCAGCAAAAAAGGCGATGAAAAAGTCGAGGCTGAAATCATCCTGGTTGCGACCGGTCGCCGACCACAATCCGCAGGGCTGGGCCTTGAAGCCGTTGGGCTCGCACCAAACCAGCAAGGGTTCCTCGAAGTTGATGAAAACTACCAAACCAGTCTCCCCGGTATCTATGCCATTGGCGACTTGATTCCCGGACCGATGCTGGCTCACAAGGCCAGCGATGAAGGCGTGGTCTGTGTCGAAAGAATGGCGGGTCAAAACGCCAGCCTCAACTACAATGCGATCCCTGCAGTGACCTACACCCACCCCGAGGTTGCCAGTGTTGGTCGCAGTGAGGCCGGACTGACCGCAGACAAGATCCCCTTTGCTGCAGGTAAGTTTTACTTTGCTGCGAGTGGGCGTGCGCTGGCCATGAATGACAATGATGGTTTCATCAAGGTTCTGGCTGACCCTGAAACGGGAAGAATTCATGGTATCCATATTATCGGCCCACATGCTTCGGAGTTAATTGCCGAGGCCACCACGGTGATCAATTTTGGTGGTAGTGTCCATGATATGGCAGTCACCTGCCATGCACACCCGACCCTTGCCGAAGCGCTACGCGAAGCAGCATTAGCTGTTACCAAAGAGGCGATCCACGTCTAACTCAATGTCGTTATTCTCAGCTGTGCCCCCTTGACAAAAGCTGGCCGAACCGCGAGAATCCAAACACCACGCAGGCCGGAGATTTACCTATCTCCGGCCTGCGCTGTTTGAGAAAAATAAGGTCCCATATCTCCCCCACATATCGAGGTCGAATTGAAATCATTAAAAAAACTCGTGCTGCTACTCATCATCGTCGGTTTGCTTGCTGCGACATTCACTTATTTCCGTGACACAACAGCCCCCACAGCACGGCTGACTCCGGGAACTGGTCCAATTTCTAACAAAACTGCGCTGGCACTTGATCTGCGTGATGATGGAACCGGGCTGAAAACTTTATTAGTCGAAGCCGTTCAGGGAGAAAAGCGTCAAACCCTGCTGATTCAGGAGTTTCCACCACAAACCCTCAAAGCACAAATCGACCTTCCCCTTACAGATAAAAAGCTCAAGGAAGGCCCGCTTACTATTGAAATCACGAGCGGTGATCACGCGATCTATCACTTGGGCCAGGGGAACAGCAGCAAACTCAGTTTTGACCTGACCTACGACAGCCGGCCACCGATTATTTCGGTTCTCAGCCGCACCCATAACTTCCGTCACGGCGGAGCAGGATTAGTCCGCTATCGACTGAACGAAGAAACCGACGAGAGCGGACTCTTGGTCGGCAAACATTTTTACCCTGGCTTCAAACAGGATTCGGGCGATTTCATTGTGCTCGGCAGCTGGCCCTGGGATTTAAAAGAAGCCGATTTTGTCCCGCGCATCATCGCGCGAGATCTGGCTGGCAATGAACGTCAGGCGGGGATCTATTTTCACACGATTAAACGCAAATTCAGACATCGCCAGATCAATCTGCCCGATAGCTTTCTGCAACAAAAAGCCCCTGAATTCGAAACCCTGGCTCCCGGATTGAGCGATCCTCTCGAAATTTTCCTCAAGGTTAACGGAGATGTCCGCGCGGCCAACCGCCAAAAAATGGTTGAAATCTCACGTCAAACCGCACCACTCCCACTCTGGGAAGGTGCCTTTAGCCGCCAGCCAGGCGCATCGACTCTGGCAGTTTTCGCCGATACCCGTGATTATCTGTACAAAGGGAAAAAAGTTGATCGTGCCACCCACCTGGGTTTCGATCTGGCCTCGGTTTCCCGCGCGGAAGTCCTCGCAGCCAATGCCGGCGAGGTTGTCTTTGCCGACTACCTCGGCATCTACGGTCAATGCGTGGTTATCGATCACGGGCTCGGACTGCAAACTCTCTACGCCCATATGAGCCAACTAGACGTTGTCGTGGGAGATCAGGTCAGCCGTAAACAGCCGCTCGGACGCTCGGGCTCCACCGGTATGGCTGGCGGCGACCACCTGCACTTCGGCGTGTTTATTTCAGGAGTTCCGGTGCAGCCGCTCGAGTGGTGGGATGCCAGCTGGCTCAAAAATAATATCACCAGCAAACTGCAGGTGCAGTGATCTGCTTGACAGGGAAAAGCTTCTGCACTACAAGAGTTCTTTCCTTGATAAATTTCATGTCACCAACCGAAAGGTGGATCCAATGAAAAAACTTCTCGCTCTTCTTACTATGCTGGCCCTTTTCACAGCCGGGTGCACTAACGAACAGAAACCCGTTGAGCCAGCGGCAAAGGCAACCGCACAACCTGCCGCGGCGAAACAGATCAAAGCTGGCTTCATCTATGTTGGTCCGGTCGGCGATGCTGGCTGGACCTGGTCTCACGATCAGGGCCGAATCGAAATGGAGAAAGCTGCATATGTGGCTCCGTCGACCTATATCGAATCGGTCCCTGAAGGGGCTGAATCGGCCCGGGTTATCAACGGATTGGTGCAAAAAGGTCATAACTTGATTTTTACCACCAGCTTCGGATACATGGATGCGACTCTCGACGTCGCCTCTAAAAACAAAGACGTCATTTTCATGCACTGTTCCGGCTACAAGTCGGCCGAAAATGTCGGCACCTACTTCGGTCGTATGTATGAGCCACGTTATCTTTCCGGGATCATCGCTGGCAAAATGACCAAAACAAACAGTATCGGCTATGTTGCTGCCTTCCCGATCCCCGAGGTCATTCGCGGAATCAATGCCTTTACACTTGGAGTCCGTAGCGTCAACCCGCAAGCTGTGGTCAAAGTCGTCTGGACCCAAACCTGGTTTGATCCAGGCGTCGAGCGCGACGCTGCCGACAGCTTGCTCGATGTCGGCGCTGATGTCCTGACCATGCACCAAGATGCACCGGCCACACTACAGGCTGCAGAAGCTCGCAACGCCTATGTCATCGGCTACAACAGCGACAACCGGAAATTTGCTCCCAACGCTTTTCTGACTGCACCGATCTGGAATTGGGGCTCGATCTACACCAAGACTGCCGAAGAGGTCCAGAACGGCACCTGGAAAACCGCTCAAATCTGGTCGGGGATGAAAGAGGACCTGGTGCAACTTGCGCCCTTAAGCGAAAAGGTTCCAGCTGCGGTTAAGCAACTGGTAGAAGAAAAACGCAAAGCCATTGTCGCTGGCAGCCTGCACCCCTTCAGCGGTCCACTCAAGGATCAGACAGGTAAAGAGGCTGTCGCCGCAGGGGTTACCCTCGACGATGGCGCACTCCTCGGCATGAACTGGTTTGTTGAAGGCGTTCAAGGGACTATCCCCCAATAATCAAATCGGCCTAGACTCTTAGGCAGGTATCGCTATCAGCGATACCTGCCTTTTTAATCCCCGGCGTGAGATAGTCATATTCCCCCAGTTCAGCCTGTCTCGCGTTAGCATTTCATACACAACTGGAAACCATGCCCAAACTTCTGCAGCTTCAGCATATCCGCAAAACCTTCCCTGGCGTGGTAGCACTAGATGATGTCTCCTTCTCCATTGCCGCGGGTGAGATTCACACCCTGCTCGGTGAGAATGGTGCGGGCAAAAGTACCCTGATGAACGTCCTGACCGGCTTCTACGCTCCGGACAGTGGCAGCCTGCAACTCGATGGGCAGTCGGTCCGTTTCTCTTCACCGCGTGATTCTCTGGCCTTGGGGATCGGCATGGTCCATCAGCACTTCATGCTGGTTGCCGCTCACAGCGTGCTCGAAAATATTCTCGTTGCACTACAGGGCGTACCGCTGCTCTTCCCGCGGCGCCAATTGCGCTCAAAAATCGAACAGACCATCGACGAATTCGGTATCGACCTCGATCTGGATGCCCCGGTCTGGCAACTCTCGATCGGCGCCCAACAATGGATCGAACTGATCAAACTGCTGATGCGCGATTGCCGACTGTTGATCCTTGACGAACCAACCGCAGTCCTCACCCCGCAAGAGGCAGATAAACTCTTTCAGGTTCTGCAGCGCTTGAAACAGCAGGGGAAAAGCATCATCTTCATCTCCCACAAGATGCGCGAAGTCATGGAAATTTCCGATCGGGTGACGATCCTTAAAAAAGGACGCAGTGTCACGACTCTCGAAGCGGGAGAATTCAACCAGAACAAGCTGGCCGCACTGATGATCGGGGGGGATAAAATCCCCGAATGGCAGAAGTCTCTCCCTTTCAGTGATGAACTGGTCCTCGAGATTGAAAACCTCGCGGTGCGCAACGACCGTGGGCTAGCCGACCTCGACAACTTCAACCTGCAGCTCAAAAAAGGGGAAATCCTCGGCATTGCCGGGATCGCGGGCAATGGTCAAAAAGCCCTGGCCGAAGCACTGACCGGACTAACCAGAGTCGAGAGTGGCCGGGTTCTCGCGGCCGGAGAGGATATCACCCGTAGCTGCGCCCGCAGCAGCTATATCGCCGGAATCGCGCATATCCCCGAAGATCGCAAGGCGATCGGTATTGTCCCCGACCTCAGCCTCGATGAAAACCTGATTCTCAAGAATTTCCGCGCTAAACGCTTCCGTCACGGCGTCTTTCAAAGCCGCAGCGCTATCCGCAACAATGCCATAGAGAAGGTCGATCAGTTTGCAATCAAGGCCGGGCCACAGGGCTCTCCAGTGCGCCTGCTGTCAGGCGGCAACATTCAAAAGGTCATCATCGCCCGAGAACTCTCCGAGCAACCGGTGGTGCTGATCGCACTCTACCCAACTCGTGGCCTTGACATCGGTTCGGCTGAATATGTCCATAAGGTGATTGCTGAGGGTGCGGGCAACGGCATGAGTACGATTCTGATTTCCGAAGATCTCGACGAACTCTATAAGATTTGCGACCGGATTGCGGTCATCTTCCGTGGTCGCCTGATCGGTTATGTCGACCCGGCCAACGCCAGTCGCGAGCAGATCGGCCTGATGATGAGTGGCGAGGTATCGGCATGAGCCTGCAATTCAGGGTCGAAAAACGTGAGCAGGGAAGCGCGCTTTTCCGCACTCTCGCAACCAGTGCTTCAGTACTGGGCGCGCTATTTGTCGCCGGGTTCCTGCTCCTCTCGGCAGGAGTCAATCCAGCCGCCGCCTATATGGAAATCCTACGTGAAGCCCTAGGCTCGACCTACGGAATCTCCGAAACCCTGGTCAAAGCGACGCCACTGATCATTACCGGACTCGCCGTTTCTGTCGCTTTTCGGATGCAGATCTGGAACATCGGCGCCGAAGGTCAGATCTATATGGGCGCCTGCGGTGCGACCTGGGTCGCGCTCTTCTCAGGACTCGAGGCACCGCTGATACTTCCCGCGATGTTTGCTGCCGCCTTTGTTGCCGGTGGGCTCTGGGCCTCGGTCGCCGGTCTCTTACGCGCCCGCTGGCAGGTCAACGAAGTGATCGTCACCCTGCTGATGAACTACATCGCCATCCTGCTGGCCGATTACCTGATCTACGGTCCCTGGAAGAATCCCGACGGCTACAACTTCCCCCTCACCGCACAGTTTAGCGATGCCGCACGCCTCAGCGAATACTTCAACACACGCCTGCATAGCGGCTTCTTCCTCGCCCTCTTCTGCGCCCTGGCAGTCTACCTGTTGATGGAACGTACCATCTGGGGCTACCAGATCAAGGCGATCGGCAGCAACCAGGCCGCGGCCCGCTACGCCGGGATGAAGACCGGTCTGGCAATTTTTCTGGTTTTGACTCTCAGTGGCGCCATCGCCGGAGTCGCCGGTTTCAGCGAAGTCGCCGGGCTCCAGCACCGCCTGCAACACGGCCTCTCACCCGGTTACGGCTACACCGCCATCATTATCGCCTGGTTGGCGCGCCGTTCAGCCCTGGGGGTGATCATCGTTTCTCTCTTGATGGGGATTCTGCTGGTCGGCGGCGACAGCCTGCAGCTCTCCTGGCAGCTACCGGTCGCCTTCGCCTATGCCTTTCAGGGCTTAATCCTGTTCTTCCTGCTCGCCAGCGATTTCTTTATTAACTTCCGCCTGCGCCGTGTCAAGGAGGATGCCGATGCTTGAGATTCTGCTCGATGCCACGGTACGTGCCGGCACCCCGATTCTCTTTGCAACCTTGGGTGCAATCATCAACGAACGCGCCGGGATTATCAATCTGGGGATTGAAGGTCTGATGCTGATCGGAGCCTTAAGCGGCTTCGCCGCAACCTTCAGTAGCGGCAGCCTGCTCTTAGGGGTAGTTTCTGCCTTTGTCGCCGCATTTATCGCTGGCAGCATCCATGCCCTGATTACTGTCCAGCTACGTGGCAACCAGATCGTAAGCGGACTCGCCCTGACCATGTTCGGCATCGGCGTCACCGCCCTCTTCGGTCGCGGCGTGGTCGGCCAGACCATCGACGGCTTCGAGCGCCATGCAGTCCCACTGCTCTCGCAACTGCCAGTCGTAGGTAAGGCTTTCTTTAACCAGAACGGGTTGATCTATTTCAGCTTTCTGCTGGTAGCGTTCATCTGGTTCTTCTTCTACCATACCCGCTGGGGACTCAACCTGCGCACCATCGGTGAAAACCCGGCCGCTGCCGACGCTTGCGGCATCGCGGTCAACCGCTATCGCTTTCTGGCTGTTGCCTGCGGCAGTGGTTTGGTCGGCATCGGCGGTGCCTATCTCAGCCTGGCTTCAACCCCGATGTGGATCGAGAACATGACTGCCGGACGCGGTTGGATCGCCGTCGCACTGGTGATTTTTGCCAGCTGGTCAAGCGTGCGGGCTCTGTTCGGAGCCTACCTGTTCGGCGGCATCACCGCCATGCAGCTACGCTTTCAGGCGATGGGCACCACGGTTAGCGCTCATGTCCTGCAGATGCTCCCCTACGTCTTCACCATTGTGGTCCTGGTGATTTCAACCATCCGCCTGCAAAAAGGCGCCAGTCAGCAGCCTGAAAACCTTGGTCTGCCCTATGATCGCGAGGATCGCAAATGAATCATGCTGCACAAACCCTGCTCGAACGTATCCAACGCGACGGCAGCGTAAATGGCGAAATTATCAAGGTCGACCGGTTTCTGAACCATATGGTCGATCCGCAACTGATAGATCTGCTCGCCTCGAATATCGCCACGCGCTTTCTCGACAAAAATATCCAGAAAGTCATCACCGCCGAAACCAGCGGAATCATCCTCGCGCAGCCGGTCGCTGGCATGCTCGGTGTTCCCTACGTCTTCGCCAAAAAGAAGCAACCACTGACCATGGCCGAGCACTATTCTGCCGACAGCTACAGCTTCACCAAGCAGGAGACCACGACACTTTACGTCTCCAAAGAGATCCTGAGTGCAGGAGAACGGATCCTCTTTATCGATGACTTCTTCGCCAAGGGCGCAACCCACAAAGCCATCAGTGAGATCATCACCCAGGCCGGAGCCGAACTGATAGCAACCGCCGTCATCATCAATAAATCAGAACGGCGAGATATTGAATCAATCCTGACATTGGAGGATTTGCAGAGGGTTTGACGAACCCGTCACGAACTGGTCTAATGCACCAATTCAAATACGGAGGGGCAAATGAAAACAAAACCAAACTCAACAGGCCAGATCGCAACCGCAATCTGGCCTGTTCTTTCTAATGCGCAACGCGCACAAATTATTGACTTTTTTCACTGATACCCGGTAACCAGATATCCAATATTCGGTGCGGGTATATTCAATATCCGGTAACCGCTGAACCTTGCTTTAATTCGTTATACGCAAAAGGAAATAACATGAGACTTGTTACCCCTCAACTTATTGTCCAGGACAAGGACGCATTCATAAATGACGCATTAGATCGAAAAAGCTACGGTGAGGCCTTACTAAACCTTGTTGTGCGCTCTAATGATGCACTGGTCATCTCTTTGGATGGGAAGTGGGGCGAAGGTAAGACCACGTTTGTGAAAATGTGGCAAGGACTCTTGTCGGAAGAAAACGTACCAAATATATACATTGATGCATTTGCCAATGACTATGTTGATGATGCATTTATCTCAGTCGCAAGCGCGATAACAAATTATGCTGAAGAAAACATAATCAAGGAGCATCATGAAAAAATCGCGGATCTAAAAGAAAAATCGAAAAAAGTTGGTGGTCAACTTCTATCGTGGTCTGCAAAAATTGGTATTAAAGCAGCCACACTTGGAATCATCAAAGACTCTGATATCGAAGAGCTAAAAGATATAAAAGGTGATTTATCAAAAAGTGTTTCAGATGTTGTAGGTGATTTTATCGAAGAGAGAATCAGTTCACATTCTAAAGACATTGAGCTCATTAAATCATTTAGAGAACTTTTATCTTCCCTTCCATCAAAGTTGCACAAAGGCAATGAAAAACCACTGGTCGTAATCATTGATGAGTTGGACAGGTGCAAGCCTACGTTTGCAGTCGAAATTGTTGAAAAAACAAAACATCTATTTTCAGTTGAAAATGTTGTATTTGTTCTCGTGATGAACAAAGTGCAATTAGAAGAATCAATAAAGAGTGTTTACGGGCAGAACATTGATGCCCACACCTATCTTCAGAAATTTGTGACACTTGAAGCGAAGTTGCCGAAACGCATCGGCGATCGCCATACAAATGACTTGGGTAAATATGCAAATCGATTACTTCAACTCCATGAACTTGAAACCTGGGGTGACGACAGAAACATAATTGATTGTATAGAGCCACTTGCAAATCATTTCAACTTATCGCTACGACAACTTGAAAAAATATTCACAAATTTTGCTGTTTTATACGGAGCAAGCAGCAAGAACCATCTAAGGATTGTGCCAATTATTGTGTTTTTGTCTGTTGTGAAAGTAATAGATGCAAGGTTGTTTGATGATCTTCTAATTCAGAAATCGTCATACCCTGAGGTTATTAAGAAATTGGAATTAACCAATTCCACTGAAGAGAGAGAGAACAACAGAAATCTTTATTGGTTGATGCAGTGGGTAAGGTTTTCCTTGTTAAGTGAAAATGAGTTTAAAGCCCTTACAGAAGATGATGAGATCAAAAAATTTGACCAACACCTTTGGAAATACAACGTCAGCAGAGAAAGACTAATCCCGATTTTCGCGCAACAACTCAGTATGTTTGTTGTTGCCTGAGAAAAGCGGATAATAATGCAATCAAGCGGACGGAATATGCTGCCATTGTTTACGAAAAGCATAATCTAAAATTTCGGTAGGTCACGCAAGTTCGCGTCGCCGCCGCTTATCACGACCATTGAGATTGTAGAAAAACCCAAAACCATTCAACGAACTAAGAAAATCGACTGCATATCAAATATGAACGCTGGTTTTCTCAGAGCGAGAAGGGCGTAGTGTTTCCTACAGAAGTCATTGTACGGCTCATATCGATAAAGGCAAAAACAATGGATAAAGTCGATCTCAAAGAAAAACTTTCCCTGTTTGACGAACATTGGCAGCCAAAGATTGTCGGTGAGCTTAACGGTCAATTCGTGAAATTAGCAAAACTGAAGGGTGAGTTTGTCTGGCATCAGCATGAAAATGAAGATGAGCTATTCATGGTCATCAAGGGCAAATTGAAAATC
>JAJRRT010000099.1 GCA_024279255.1 Deltaproteobacteria bacterium
CTTCCAACTTCTAACTTCTAACTTCTAACTTCTAACTTCTAACTTCTAACTTCTAACTTCTAACTTCTAACTTCTAACTTCTAACTTCTAACTTCTAACTTCTAACTTCTAACTTCTAACTTCTAACTTCTAACTTCTAACGTTTCAGCCGCAGTAGCGAAAAAATCATGACTGACCTCCGCTTGCTGACCAAAAAATATTTGAGGATCGCAACCGGGAGTCGCAGCCAGACACTGACTGATCTCCTGATGCGCAAGATCCGGATGATTATTCTCACCACTTAAGTGCGCCAAAAAGATGGCCTCCAACCCGTCCCAGGCAAGCTGTTGCAACAACTCAGCTGCATCGCGATTAGACAGATGTCCGAGACGGCTCTGAATCCTCTACTCAACTGACCATGGGTAAGGACCATCGATCAGCATTTGTTCGTCGTGATTGGTTTCCAGCACCAGTATGCGAGAACGTTCCAGACAGTTAACAACCAATCTTGTCGAGAGTCCTAGATCTGTTGCATAGCCGATGCGACCTTCAGCGGAATCGATGACAAAGCCGACCGGATCGACCGCATCGTGGGTTGTCGAAAAGCTCGTAATCTCAAGATTGTGCAGCGTAAAGCTTTCGCCAGCTGAAAAGTATCGCAGATCCTCAATAGGTCCAAGACGTGTGATTGCCGCAGCAGTTTCTGGAACTATGTAGACAGGAGTTTTATGGCGTCGCGCCAACGGGCCGATACCAGTAACGTGATCATGGTGTTCATGGGTGACCAATACAGCATCAAGGTCATCTGCGCATAAATCTATTTCACGCAGACGGCGATCAATTTCGCGCGCCGAAAGGCCAGCATCGATCAGAAGGCGACAACCATCCGCTTCGACCAGTGTCGCATTGCCACGACTTCCACTGGCTAACAGGCAAACACGCACAGAAATTAATGTCCCTTTCGACCCCCAACAGGCGTTGCTCTTATATCCCAAAATCGCCATTCGTGGCAAGCAGAAAAGGGACCCTTGAAATAGAGTTTTAAGGAGTTTTCAACTGTTTTCCATCTTCAAGATCGAACAATTGAAGCATGCTTTTAAATTGCCTATAAAATTTCATGAAAACTAGATTTGCAAATTAGTTTTTTTTGTATAATCTTAACAGTCACAGAACAAGGAAAAATCCTTGTTATTAAGTGTATTTCTAACGAGTTCACTGCGCGCAAACCCTCGAAGGAGCAGAACACATCATGGCTCAAAAAATTGCAATCAACGGCTTCGGCAGAATCGGACGTAACCTGCTACGTATCACGACTCAAAGCGATGCGATTGAAGTGGTCGCTATCAATGACTTGACTGATGCCGAAACTCTTGCACATCTCCTGAAATATGACTCAATTCACGGCACCTTCGCTGGCGATGTCTCTGTTGCCGATGGTGACCTGATTGTCAACGGTAAACGTATCCGGGTTCTCAGTGAACCCGACCCGACGAAACTCCCCTGGAAAGAGCTTGAAATCCATGTCGTCATCGAGGCGACCGGTCATTTCACGAAACGTGATGCCGCAGCCAAGCACCTCACTGCCGGAGCAAAGCGAGTTCTGATCAGTGCCCCGGGAAAAGGGGATATTGACGGCACCTTCTGCATGGGGATCAATGAAAACCTTTACGATCCGACCAAGCACTTCATTGTTTCCAATGCCTCCTGTACGACCAACTGCCTGGCACCCATCGCCAAGGTTCTCGATCATTCCTTCGGCATCAAACGCGGAATGATGACAACCGTCCATGCCTACACCAATGATCAGAAGATTCTCGATCTCCCCCATGCGGATCTGCGCCGTGGTCGTGCCGCGGCCATGTCGATGATTCCAACGACGACTGGTGCAGCCAAGGCTGTCGGGTTGGTGTTACCTCAGCTCGAAGGGAAGTTGTTCGGCATGGCAGTTCGGGTGCCGACGCCTAATGTTTCACTCATCGACCTGGTCGTTGAGACAGAAAAAGAGACCAGCGTCGCAGCCGTTCATGCCGCGATGAAAGAAGCTTCCACTGGCGACCTGAAAGGAATTCTCGCCTACAGTAACCTGCCCCTGGTTTCCCGCGACTTTAACGGCACCACGGTCTCTTCAACCTATGACTCTGAGTTCACGACAGTCCTCGAAGGTCGCATGGTGAAAGTTCTGGCCTGGTACGACAACGAGTGGGGTTATTCCTGCAGAGTGCGTGATATGGTTGCCCATATCGGCGCCCGTGAAATTTAATTTTATCAGCGCATCAATTTATTCAATAATCAGCCGGCCAGCCTTCTGGTCGGCTTTTCAACAGGATCTGCTCTTTGTCAGATCAGAAAATGGTAATGGAGGATCATTTTGTTCAACAAGTTAACAATCGATGACATCGAGGTTTCAGGGAAACGCGTCCTGTGTCGAGTTGATTTCAATGTCCCACTCGATGCAAATAAAAATATCACCGATGACACCAGAATTCGTGCTGCATTACCAACAATTCAACAGTTAATCAAAAATGGCGCACGACTGATTCTTGCCTCGCACCTCGGTCGCCCTAAAGGTAAGATCGATTCCGCCTTCAGCCTGGCTCCGGCGGCAGACCGCCTGAGTCAACTCCTCGGCAAACCGGTGACCATGGCAGAGGGTTCTATCGGGCCAAACGTGCAGCAACAGATAGACGCCCTCTCCAACGGAGAGATCCTCTTGCTTGAGAACGTTCGGTTTCACGCCGGAGAGACTGACAACGACCCAGAGTTTGCAGCTCAGCTTGCTGAGGTGGCAGAACTCTATGTCAATGACGCCTTCGGAACCGCCCACCGGGCCCACGCATCAACTGAAGGTGTTGCCCGTATCCTGCAACCTGCAGTGGCAGGGTATTTAATGCAAAAAGAGCTCAAATATCTGGGTGAAGCACTAGCAGCCCCTGCACGCCCCTTTGTCGCCATTCTCGGTGGAGCCAAAGTGAGTGATAAGATACTGGTCATCGAAAAGCTTCTGGAAAAAGTCGATAGTATCCTGATTGGTGGCGGCATGGCCTACACCTTCTTAAAAGCTCTGGGAATCGATACCGGGAGCTCACTGTTAGAAGCCGATCGCGTCGAACTCGCCGGCCAGCTTCTCAAAAAAGCCGAGGCAAAGGGGGTCAAGTTTCTGCTGCCGGAAGATCACCTGGCGACCGCAGAGTTCAAGGCTGACAGCCCAGCTCAGGTTTGCGACAACACAAATTTTCCGAACGATCTCATGGGGCTTGATATCGGTCCTGCAACGATCGAACGCTACTGCGAAGCTGTTACTGCAGCAAAAACTGTCGTCTGGAATGGACCGATGGGTGTCTTTGAATTTGATGCCTATTCTCGGGGGACATTCGCAATAGCTGAAGCCTTGGCAACAGCAGACAGCTTGTCGATAATCGGCGGCGGTGACTCAGTCGCAGCAGTCAACAAAGCCGGCCTTGAAGCAAAAATGACCCATATCTCAACCGGCGGCGGTGCCTCTCTCGAATTTTTAGAAGGCAAAGAGCTGCCAGGTGTTGTTGCGTTGACAGATAAGTAATTGAAGCGAGAAGCGAGAAGCGAGAAGCGAGAGGTTAGAGGTTAGAGGCGAGAAGTTAGAGGTTAGAGGCGATTTTCTCCCACTTCTGGCTTCCTGCTTCTCACCTCTGTCTTCATTTTTCAGGAGTAAACAACATGCGTAAACCATTAATAGCTGGCAACTGGAAGTTGAATAAAAACATCACTGAATCTGAAACCCTTGCCCGTGCACTGGCTACAGATCTGGCAGGTATCACAGAGACAGACATTATCATTGCGCCGATATTTACCGTCCTCAACCGCATTGCTGCCATTATTGATGATTCACCGATTCAACTCGCAGCACAGAACTGCTATCCACAAGAGACGGGAGCCTTTACCGGCGAACTCTCTCCAACGATGCTTAAGGACGCTGGCTGCGGTGCAATTATCATAGGCCACTCCGAGCGCAGACAGCTTATGGGTGAAACAAACGAATTCATCAACCTCAAGGTTCATGCAACTCTCAACAGCGGGATGCAAGCCATTCTCTGTGTCGGGGAGACCCTTGAAGAGCGTGAAAATGAAGAGATGCTTGAAGTTCTGACGGCTCAAATCAAGGGTGGCCTCGCCAATGTAACCGCTGAGAAGATGCAGAGTCTGGTGGTTGCCTACGAACCCGTCTGGGCCATAGGAACCGGAAAAACCGCCAGCAATGAACAGGCCCAAGAGGCTCATTCGTTCATCCGTGGTCTGATTCAAGGATTATACAACCCAGATACCGCTGAAGCCTGCCGAATTCTCTATGGAGGCAGTGTCAAGCCAGACAACGTCGACGGTCTCATGGCTCAAGGTGACATCGACGGCGCCTTAGTCGGCGGAGCCAGCTTGAAAGCAGAAGACTTCTGCAGAATCGTTAAGTTTGAAAGAAACGTGAAGTGTGAAGCGTGAAGTTAGAAGCTGGAAGCGCGAGGCCAGAGGTTAGAAGTGTGAATAAACCGATTTTCACCTCACGCCTCACGCCTCTCGATTCTAGCTTCTCCCTCTCCCCTCTCACTTCTGAAAACCCCGGAGTTCTCACATGAGATACCTGCTCATTGCAGTTTCAATCCTTGCGGCCTTACTTTTTGGGTTACTGGTTGCACCACTTCTGACGCCCAGACCTAAGCCGATAGAGGGATCGTTGGTTATCAATCAGCGGATCTACCAACCGCAAGAGCTGGAGAAACGCTTGAGGGCGACTCCGTACCACTTTAATAGCAGGGGAGAACTGATCTCCGATCTCATTTATCGAGAGCTCCTGCTTCAGGAATCAAAAAAACAGGGCATCGATAACGAAAGTGAGTTTCTGCTGTCGATGCGGGATTTCTACGAACAATCGATGATTAAAAACCTGATCGACCGCCAGTATAAAGACCCTGTCCATGACCCAAATTCAGCCCAAATCGCATCCTGCCAACCATTTTTAGACAAAACATTCACACTTCAACGCTTTGATTATCCGAGTTATGAAGCAGCCCGATCAAATACCGCAAGCGGTAGCGAAGAGTTCAACCTGCCCTACCTTGATCTCCCTGAAGATACTCGCAGTGCACTCCTGGATCTAAAGGGTGCCGAGCTTTCACAGCCTCTGCATACCGGCAGTGGTTGGTTCCGTCTTCAATTGATAGATATTACCCAGCGGCCGACGTCGGCCATTCCCTCAGTCGTAGAAAAAGAAGAGCTCTGTCGCACAGAGCTCAAACGACAATCAATCCAGAACTGGGTTGAAGACCTCTACCGGAAATCAACAATAGAGTTGCCAGCTGAATTAAAGGAGAGGGGCAATGGCTAAAAAATTCCAACGCCGTAAACGTAATTACTTAATCAACAAAGATCTTCAGGGGAAACTCGTCCTGCAGTATCTGGTTCTCGCCCTGCTTGGCACTATAGCCCTCGGTTTTCTCTTCGCGACAACCTCATCTGATCACCTCACTATCAGCTACGACAACAATGCGATTGAAGTCGGCACAACAACTCAGGTTCTACTTGGAGAACTGCTCCGTAACGAGGTGATTTTTCTACTTTTAGGTGGCGCACTGATTATCCTTATCACGATCGTCTGGACCCACAAGATTGCCGGGCCACTCTATCGTTTTGAGCAGACGATCAAGGCCATGTGCAACCGTCAACTCGATCAGACAATCTATCTGCGCAAGGGCGATGAAGGGAAAGAACTTGGGACTAAAATCAATCAACTCAACCAACTTTTAGTTGATGACGTCTGCAAGCTGAAAGCTTGTGCAAGTCATCTGGACGAGAGTAAAGAAAAGCTGGAGATACTAGAATTACTGAATAGCTACCAACTGCCAGAAGAGACCACTAAACCCGACTGACAACGGTTACGCATGAGATATTTACGACCTCTGCTGTTGACCCTTGTCGCACTCGGATTCCTTGTGGCGCAAGTGAACGCAACAGAGATTAAAACTGCTTTTGCGGTGATTAAATATGCCGATGAGAGCCTGCTGAAAACCTTCAATAAAAAGGTCGGGCGGAGTAGCTACGGTTTTAGTTTTGGTCAGAAGAGTTCGGGCACAGCTGACCAAGTCGCTCGCAAGCAGGTTGATCATTTGATTGGCCGCGTGCAGGAAATTCTCGATATGCGTCCTGAAGGTCTGCATTTCACCATAGAGATTCTCGCCAACCCGAAACAGGTCCAACAGGTCTACAAAAAGGAATATGGCCGTTCGGTCAATTTCATAGCCTTCTATTCACCACGCAGTGAAACCGTCTATTTCGCTGCAAACAACCTCCGAAGAACAGTCATAGCCCACGAAATCGCCCATGCTGTCATCGACCGCTACTTCGACAAAGCACCACCGGTCAAAATCCACGAATTATTAGCTCAGTTTGTTGAGAAGCAATTGTGAGCGCGAAGCGCGAACGGACAGGAACGCGAACTATCAGAGACGGGAGCAAGAAGGAACTAGAACTGACAAGGGCATGAACAGGCAAGGGCTCGAACAGGAAGAAACTTGAACTAACAAAAGCGAACAACTAGAACTTCAAACCGGATTGTTCTCGGCCAAGTCCGTTCGATCTTCAGCCCGTTCCGCCCTGTCCGTTCCCGCTTCACTCCCCCCGAAGTCTCTCCAACCTCTTCCGCACCCAATCCAATTTGGGATCAAGCAAAATCGACGAACGGTAAGATTCGATGGCACGGTCACGTAGTCCTTCACGCTCGTAGAGCACACCTTGGCGGGCGAGGAAGTGTTGATTTTCAGGGAAAAAATCCAGAGCACGCCGTAGCAGTTCAAGCGCTTCGGCGTTACGCTTTGACCGATTGAGCAATACAAGATATCTCCAGAAAACCCTGGAATTCGGCGGATCTTCTAAAGCCACGACTTGCATACCATGTCGATAGGCTTGTTCTGCTGCGCCAAGATCACCCATATCCTGCATAAAGTCGCCATAAATCGACCAAGGCAAACTAATTTCAGGCAACGCCTTGACCATTGACTTGCGCTCAATACCGTGCAGGACAAGTCGTTGTAGAACCTTAGAGGTCTGACTCGGTTTGAGGGTCAGGCCAGACTGTAAAGACAAAAAGCCTTCAGCCTGTCGCCCCTGAGCCATTAAGAAATCCACCAACTCCATGCGTACATTCCAGTCGAAAACGGCAGTGGCTAAAGCACCCCTTAGCACTTTCTCGGCCTTAACTGAATCACCTTTAGCGGCAAGAATTCTTGCCGATTGGAGTAAAGCATCCCTGTTGAATGGCTGTAACTTCAGGCACTTTATTAAATGATTCAGCGAACTATCAAGTTGACCCAATGAAGAAGATGTCATTCCACGAGTTAACGGATAGGCTGGGTTGAGCGGTGAAAACCGCTCAGCAATGGATCTATTGGCATCCAATAAATCAAGTTGTTCGGTACTCGCTTCAGACAAATTTATTTGAGCAATTTCAACAAATTTATTGAACGAAACAAGTTCGCCAATTGAAATAATACTCAGGGCAAGAATCGCAATACTTAGAAATACAGTCGAAAATCTTCTCCAATTCACTGTCAGTTCGGGTAACTCACATTTACGACCTTTCGAACTACTGTGACTTGCTGCTACAAATATAGAAAAGAGGAGAAACAGATATAGTCCGTTCACGGGAATAGCTAGGTTAAAATCGGTGAAACTATGCAGGAGGATCGCCACAAGACCAGAGATGGCACCAATAGAAGCAAGCCGTGCAAGTTTGTTACGTCTCTTTTTAAGCGCAGGAATCGCCGCTAAAAACAGACTGGCCCAAAACCAAAATACGAGACCGACACCTACAAGCCCGAGATTTGTCAATAACTCCACATAATCGTTATGGGCATGGTCCACAATAAGCCCATTTGTCTCTGCCGTCTGCCATAACGGATAGGCGTCAACAAAGGTCCCGGCGCCACTTCCGGTCAAAGGGGCCGCAAGAAAAAGTTGAATACTGTCTATCCAGTAAATCAGGCGCTGGTCTTTCAAGCCACCGGTTTCATAAAAAGTATTAGAAAAACGGTTCATCAACGGATCCCATCCGAAGAACCCGAACAAGACCACAGAAAAGGTAATCACTAATACAAAAGTCAGCATTTTCCCTTGCAAGTTTCTATCTGCAATCAACAATGCTAACAACACAACACTTGAACCTATCAGGCTCAGCGTCCCGCCGCGCGAAAGACTAAAAAAAACAGAAACCATAGCAAGCGGTGTTATAACGCAAAACAAGATCCCAAGGCTTAACTGATTGTCAGTAAACATTTCCATAAAACGATCACGAAACCGCCCATAACCGGCACTTGGTACGGTTATCAAGGTACAAATCACCAGTAGCGGAAAAACCATACCGATCAAGCTTGCGTAATGGTTTCCATTAACAAAACTTGCAAAATGATGTGAAGTTCTGTTTGGCCAATCCGCGAAGAACCAAAAGACCTTTTCACCGGGCTGAAAAAATTGAACCAACCCCAAAAAAGCATAGCAACCAACAAACAAGGTCAGGTAATTGAGTAGACGGCGTAAATAAATAAAACTGGTAAAGAGGTTGGTAGCAGCTAGATAGAATCCGGCATATCCGACATATCTGAAAAATTCATGGAGTGTGGCTGAGGGGTTGAGTGAAAGTGGTCTCCAGATCTCAGGTGATAATAACCAGAAGCCCTGATCCAGATGGGCTGAATAGCCAGGTGAAAGCAGATGGAGAACAAATGGTGGCAGAGGCAGAATTTGAAATATCAGCCAGCCACAAAACAAGGACAATGGGAGCATCCCAGGGGGGAGGTACAGCTTTTTCCCTGATTGAATTAGAACCAATGGGAAAAGCATTCCAGAGAATGACAAAAATAAACGAGCATAGGCTCCTGTCCCACCCATCCAAACCGGCAGAAGTATCATAAGGAGAAGTAGCCAGTACTGAACCAGTTGTTCCTTCTTTGTAATGCCCATCAATGGATTATTCATAAATCCAGTCTCGATCCTCAACCACCCGCAGAGGATTCTCAACCACCAGTTGCTGAATCGCGGCGCGACCGATCAATTTAGTCGCCTCTTTCACACCTGCGGTCATGCGTGGTACACGCCAATCCGCGCCATGAGAATCGGTCGCAATAAAATGAACCAAACCTTTTCTCAACAGATAGCGCGCGCACTGATGCACAGGAGACCCAAAATCACCTGCCAAGCTAGCGGCAGTCAACTGCGCAAGCGCACCTTGATCTATCAATGGGCTTAACAACTCTGGATCGCGCAACAAGGTGCCGTTGCGTTCCGGGTGCGCAATGATCGGTATCAACCCTGCGCTCCGCAAAGTGAACACCAGGTCACCGGCCACAGAGGGCAAATTATTATGCGGGAATTCAAGCAGCAGATAGCGACTGCCGTTGATACTGTGGCCACGCATCTCCTCAATAGAAAGAGAATAATGGTTTTCTCCACCTGGGAGAAGTTTCAAATCAATACCCCGAGCAGAAAACTCTTGTTCAAGAGTTTTAATCCCCTCTTTGATGACCTGCATGGACAAAGGTGGGTCAAGGATATGCGAAGTTGACACAACCGTTGTAATGCCATCCACAACTAAAGCCCGGGCCAAAGCCAGCGAATCATCAAGGGTCTGAGGACCATCATCAACGCCAAAAAGAATATGGCAGTGGAGATCGATCATGGACGCAGTCCATTGGGAAGCTGGAGGCGCGAAACGCGAAGTGAGAAAAACGAGGTAAGAATAGAGAAGATTTTCAAGGCGTATTTTGAGTGAGTCGATCGCGTTTGTTTCGCATGAGGGCACCGAGCATGGCAGCTATGGTATTGACTTCTTTTATCCATAATTTACCTAGGTCTGCAGGGATATAATCGATCTCGATCCCGATGTATATCTGTGTTTTCAACTCACCACAAGAACCCTTGGCGTAGTTAAGAAAGTTGATAGTCTGCTGCGGAGTCGATCTTTCCTCTCCTTCAGCAATGTTACTCGGTACAGACAATCCAGAACGTGTAATCTGATCCTTAAAACCGAAATCCCTAAGATGCCTTAGTTGACGATATATATCTGCACTCAGTCTGGAAGAACGTTTCCAAACCTCAAGATTCTCAAAACCCATAAATCCCCCCACGCTATTCCTAGCCCCAGCCCGTACAAGCTCCAGCCTGTTCCGTCCTCTAGCTTCCCACCTCGCGCCTCAAGCCCCTACCCTTCCATCTTCTAGCTTCCCACCTCGCGCCTCTGCCCCTCAAACATCCGAAAGCCCACGCCTGTCACTTTCTGGAGCACGCCTGTCCCCTTCTTCTCCACGAATATCAAAACCGCCCTCCTCGACCTCATCACCATAAGTCCCGTATGAACCATAATAATACTGGTAATAATGATCATTCTTTTTCAAATCGAGGGCATTGATGACGGTACCGAGGATAGTCCCGTTGACGTCTCGAAGCATCTTGATCGCTTTGTGCGCGAGTTCATAGGTTGTCAATTTCGCACGGACAACCATAATGGTCCCATTGACAACACGACTCAAGATACGCCCATCAGCGACAGACAAGAGTGGGGGCGAATCGCAAATAATAACATCGTAAGACTGCTCGAGTTTTTCGAGCATCTTATCCATTCGCTGTCCAGATAAGAGTTCTGATGGATTTGGCGGTATTGGTCCAGAGGTAATAACCGAAAGATTCTTGATCGGCCCTTCTTGAACCAGACCTTTCCCTTCACCACCAGCAAGCCAGTTTGAAAGACCAGCATTATTCGCCAATTTCAAAGCTTTATGAATCCGAGGCTTACGCATATCAGCATCTACCAGGATGACCCTCTTGCCAGTCTGGGCTAGTGAAACCGCCAGATTGAGTGCCGTCGTTGTCTTCCCGGCACCTGCCACAGAACTGGTAATCAGAATACGACCAGGTAACCCTTCTGCAGAAGAGAGCATGACTGCTGTTAGCAAAGCCTTGTAGCTTTCAGAAAAAGCACTGCGCGGTTGGTCAAGGACGGCCCTGTCGATATCCGTATCTTTTTCTTTCCAGAGTGAAACCAGACCCAGAGTCGGTAATCCCAGAATTTTCTCCGTCTCTTCCGGATATTTGATCGTGTTATCCAGATACTCAACAAAAAAGGCCAGGCCAATACCGCCGAACAAGCCAACAACCAGACCCAACAAAAGATTAACCTTCTTCCTTGGTTTTACCGGTTTCAGAGGAACAAGGGCCTTCTGGACAATCCACAGATTGACGGGATCTGTTTCACCAGTAATATTCTGCTCATTCATGCGTAACATCAATGCATCATAGAGTTGCCGACTGGTCTCCATTTCACGTTTGAGAGCATCGTACTGAATCGATTTTTCGTTTAAATTATGGGCCTCGGCCTTGGTCCTATCCATCTGAGCGCGCAAGTTTTCTTCTGAGGCTCGAGCAAATTCATATTCATTCTTAGCACCTTCAATCAAACGGGTGATTTCTTCTCTCTTTTTACTTATCAAAATTTCTAAATCACCTTGCGCTTTGACCATCACTGGGTGCTTCACGCCATACTTAGCCGACAGCTCCCGTATCTTCTGCTCAGCTTTCAATATCTCGTCACGTAAAATCTGCAACGTGCTGTTCTTGGTCAAACCCAAAATTGCTTCAGCAGCGACTGGGTCATTAGAAACCTTACTAACCCGCTGATAGAGCTCCTGTTTCTCTTTGCGACGAGTTTCAGCTCTTACCAATGCGGTACTGATCTCAGCCAACTTTTGCGGTAACACGGCAATACGATTTTCAACCGTCACTAGATTATTGGCTCGCATATAAGCCTGAACTTCTTCTTCTTTAATTCTTAATTTCTTACGTTCTTCGTCGGCCTTAGTCGTCATCCATTCCAAGGTACGGCGTGTCGCGTCCATTTTCATGTTAAGCGACTGCTCGATATAGGCCTTAGCTACGGTATTGGCAATCATTGCAGCAAAGTCGGGATTCGGCGAAAGAAAGCTGATATCAACAAGACGACTGTTCTTGACAGGCACGACACTGATCTCTTCCGTCAGGTTCTCAGCCATAAGGTCACCCAAATGACGTGACTCGCTTACCTTGCTATCCGCACTAACGATCAGACTTTCGCGGCCCTCACGCAACCCGGAGACTGTACCTACACTGTCATTGTCGAGATGTAGCATTTCAATCACCCGGCGAGCAACGGCCTGGCTCTTGATCAGCTGAAACTGAGTCTCGTAAAACTCAGGGTCGTACGAGTTAAAACGGCCGCCATCGGTCAAATTACTATTGGCAACCTTCTCGATCATGACCTGAGTGCTACCCTCGTACTGTGGCGTTGCCGCAAGTGTTCCGAGGACAACCAAAACCAGGGTCACGATAAAAAAGCTCATCACCAAAGAGCGCCGCTTGTTGATGACACGCAGATAGTCTCTTAAATGAATTTCTTCGTTCATATAAATCCGAAGAAACGTGAAGGGAGAAACGCGAACTGAGGAAAAACCTCAAGCTTTGCGCCTCAATCTTCTCGCCTCTCGCCTCTCTTTGTTTAATTAAAAGAATGATTCCGGCACAACCAAAACATCATCCGGCTGGATGACTTCGTTCATTGAGACACGGTCAAGCGTCTGCTCCTGGCCATCAACAATTCGGACCAGGCGCACCTTGCTTTTGTTGGCGAGCTTTGAAAAACCACCAGCCATGGTGATCGCTTTAATGACCGTGGTTCCATCTTTAATCTTGTAGGCATCAGGCTTGCCGACCTCACCAGTCACGTAGACCAATCCGGCTTTTTCAACAAAAACATTATCGTTATTAGAGAGAATAATATCGACATTTGATGACTGCTTACCCATCAAATCTGCTAAATCAACAACGATTTCACTGATGCCCTTATCTGTCTTTTCATGACGGATCGTCACCAGAGTGCCAGCATCAGCAGTTAAACCACCAGCACGTGAAATAAGCTCAAGCAGACTCATTTCTCCCTGAAGCTCATACAAACCAGGACGCACGACTTCACCAATAATGACAATCTTATTACTGCGGTATTCCTGTACGAGCACAGAAACCTGTGGATTAACCAGATAACCATCAGCCAATTCTGCAGATATGCCATCACGAACCTGCTGAATCGTCAAACCATCAACATTGACCTGACCAATCAATGGGAAGCCGATCTGACCATCAGCATCGACCCGTACCGTTGTGGTCAGGTCTTCCATATCGTATACCTTGATCAGCAGCAGATCCCCCTCACCAACCTGATACGACATACTGGCAGCAAAGATTGTTACAGCCTGAAAGATCATCAGAAAAACAAAACCAGTTACAAAAAGCTTTCTCATTATTAACTATATTTCCTGAGGTCACGAGTTCTGACGAACAAAACAATAATTGTCATTAATTATTCACTAAATCTAACAGAGGGCACAGAGAAAACAAGGGATATACTGAAAGACACCCATGATTTTTCTCTGTACCCTCTGAAGGTCTTAACCCTGAGATACCGATTTATACATAATCAGTACCAACGTCTAACAACTGATTTCTATAACTTTCCTGTCAGATTGATAAAGAGGCCATTTGAATCATAATCAAAATTGTTGAAATTTGAATCACGCTGTACGTAATTGTAGCCGCCGCTGATTTCAAACCATTTCTGCATAGCATAACCAAGCGACAGACTTAGAGTTAAATAGTCATCCTCTCGCTCCGCTGTTTTAATCCCAACCGTAGTCAAGCCATCGTACTCATCACGCGACCAGCCCGCAACTGCCGAAGCCACCAGTCGTTGACCTAACATCTGGCTGAAGGTCGCATAGAAGGAGCTTCCAAGGATACCATTTGTGCCTACAGCGTCACTCTCTTTAAGCTTGCGCAAAACTGCAATATTCAAGTTGTTCTTCTGTGTGAACTGATAGTCTGCCTGTACTTCATAAATGAAATCTTCACGTCCATCCAGAGCGCCGTCTCGGTCCTGACTACCATAACCAAGCTTGACCATGGCCTGAACTTTCTCTGAAATTGAGTAGTCGATCCCCATATACACATGTTGCTGAGTATTGTCACTGGTGACATTGTTATCGTAACCCACGTCCAGAAAACTGTACTGAGTGAAAAGCTTGGTCTTCTGAGACAAGGCGTAGTAGAGATATCCTGTGACAGAGTTATCAGAGCGGTCACGAAAGTTGTTGGCAATTGTGTCGTAATCTACTAAAAAATTGCTGTATGCTAGACGAAGCTTGAAGCGCTCCCCAATCGGAATGTCCGCTTTCAAGCCGATCAGATTACTGGTGAATTCATTCTGTCCAACTGAACTGCCAGTCGCATAGGCATCATGATTCTTGTTGAAAACATCTGCCAGCTCCAGGCTCAATCCACTGGTCAAGGTGCCGCGAAGCAGACCATGCAGCATATGGGTGGTGATATCTTCGCTACTGAAGTTTTTATTGCTCTTGATAGCCGCTTCGTAGTTCAGAAACGCCTGAAAAGGTCGATCATCGTCCTCACCGAAACGACTCATGGTCAAACCACCGGCCGAGGTCGTATCTGTATTCAGAGGGGCAGCCGGTTTCAACTGACCAGGAAAAGCCAACCAAAGACCAGGTGTTACAACGGTGATAAATTCTTCCTGTGCGTTGCTGCTCGGTTGGTTGAACAGGTTGTCAGTATAAACTTCTGACAAACTCAACGATGGATGAAAGTACCCGCGCTGGGTCTCAAACAGATCATCAGCCGCAGCAGACTGGCCCAGCGGAATGTCGGTCGCGCTTGCTGCCGCAAAAGACGAGACAGAAAAAATCAGCAGGACAAAAGTCGCTGTTAAAAAAGTACGCATGTAACCCTCCCAAAAATAAGACATTAAAACGCGAAACTAGAAACGAGAATAGATCTTTCTCACCTCTCGCCTCACAGACATTAAAGAGTGCTAGGGCTGACCGTATTCGGCGTAAGAGTGTTCCCTGGGTTTGTGGTCACAGGGACAACCGGGGCAACAATCTGTGTCGGCAGTGCCGGAGTATAACCAACCCCTGGGGTTGGCTCACCCGCTATGCCCGAAGCAGCAGTAATCGCCGCACTCATCTTCTCCTGAGAGACTCCCGCCGCCGCCATTTTGGCCAGCGCAACCTCAGAAGATACTCCCACTTTCGTTGCGGCAGCAATGATCATACTCAGCGGAATAAGCCGGCTCTCGCAAGCGGAGACAATTACGGAGTAAGAAATATCCTGCTCCAGCGCGAGCACCAGAGCCTGCTCGGAGGAGATCTCACCAGCATCGAATCTGGCCATCACCGCTGCAATAGCTACTTCATCGGCAGACTGGTCGGCAACAGAAATTGAAGCCGAGATCAATAGAAAAACCAAGACGAACACCAGACCAATAATTTTCTTCATATGAAACCCCTTTTTCTCAATTCAAATTGACAAGTATCTTATCAGTGTCCCGTACCAAGTACAACAGCCGGTACAGTTTTCAGTAACAACTTCAAGTCCAGAAACAGTGACCACTTATCTATATATTCGAGGTCCATTCGCATCCATTGCTCAAAACCTATTTCGTTGCGCCCACTCACCTGCCAGATGCAGGTAATCCCGGGTTTCATCGATAAACGACGCCGCTGCCAGGGATCATACTGCTCAACCTCTGCAGGTAAAGGCGGGCGCGGACCAACCAGTGCCATCTCACCTTTAAGGACGTTGATCAACTGAGGCAGTTCGTCGAGGCTGGTTTTACGCAGAATTTTCCCGATCCAGGTTACTCGCGGATCATCAGTAATTTTAAAAACCGGGCCTTCCTGCTCATTCAGACTGTCGAGGTCTTTGCGCAACTCTTCAGCATTAACCACCATTGAACGGAACTTGAAAAGACCGAACGTTCTACCATTCAAGCCACTTCGTTCCTGGCGAAAAAAAACCGGCCCGGAACTGGTCATCTTGATGATTACCGCAAGCAACAAAAAAAGTGGCAACAGAAAAAACAGACCCCAAAATGCAGCAACACGGTCAAATACCTCCTTGACCGTAAGTTCAAAAACCCGCTGGGGACCAGAAGATAGTGAGACCATCGGCATTCCGACAAAATCACCGATCGATACGGAGGCGACCGAAGGTTGATACTTCAACTTATGTATCTGCCAATCCGGAACGATCCGGACGTTAATACCCAACTCTTCTGCAAAGGATATATAATCCATCACATTATCGATTTTATTGAGAGGCATGGCGAAAACTATTTCGGCAACCGCAAAGTGCAGCAAAAACGCCTTGAAATTCTCCATCGATCCGATAACGCGGACCCCTTCTGCAACCTCCTCCTCATACCGGGAGTCATCAACTTCAAGACAACCCAAAATATGATATCCAAGGTGGTCCATCGACTTGAGATAACGGATCAAGTCTTTCGCACGCTCGCGACTGCCGACCACCAAAACCTCATGGTTATTCAGCCCCTGCCTGACTGAATTTCGGTGCAGCACTAAACGCAGATACCGATAGGAAAGCAAAAACAGCACGTTGAGCAAGACATATGACCCGACAAGCATCCGACTGACATCACCACTATGGGCCAGATAAAGCAAAATAAGAACTGCAATAGCAGAGAATACGACAGCCTTAATAATACTAACGGTCGTTCCCAACGTTTCGAGCTGGCGATCCGGCTCATAAAGCCGAAACATCTGATAGCTCACCGCACTTGAAAGAAGCAACAGCGCCAGAACAAGCTGATGAAAGGCACTCGGAAATTGAGGTGCAAAGGAGAGACTCCCGGCTTCGTATTTGATCGTGGCGGCCACCAGAAAGGCACAAACCATCAAAAACAAGTCTAAAGCATAGAAAAATTTTCTTTGCATTATAGTTTTCTGACTACCCATTAAATTCCCCATGCTGCTCGTTAGCGATGACCTTCTTTACAGGACCAGTATAATACAACAGTAAAGGTCAGCATTAATCATGCCGTCTTGATCCTGGCACATAAGTGTCTGTTATTACAAGACAAACAAGAGACAGAGCACAAAGACAATCAATATAAGGGTGCAAAAATAAGCGAAGAGGCCAAAAAGACGACAATTTCTGAGTCTTTATATTTCAAAGGGCTCCACGCAAAGAAAGACCCGACTTCAAATCTTGAAGACGGGCACTTTAAAATATTGCCCCTCCATCTATCCCACTGCAACTACAATCAAAAAACAGCGTTAAATTACATCAGGATAGAGGCTGAATCAAGCTTTATTCGCACCAGAACTGCAGGCTTGAGCTTTGCTCAGGAAACCAGTCAAAAAACTCAAGCACAATAATCCTAATATCCCCCCACAAACATCTATCAACACGTCACTCACCAATGGTGTCCTCCCCTCAATAAAAAGCTGTAAAAGTTCGGTTGTACATGCAAATAATATAACATTTAACATCACATAGGATGATTTACACTGAAGTCCACTCAAAAAAAATCCGAGCAGTAAAAAACCGCCAAAATGCAATACCTTGTCCCTTGGCATTAATGTATCTACTGCATGTAAAACTTGACTTGTTTCGGCTGCCGATGAAATTGCTGTCTCTATCTCGCTGATGGCAACACCTACCCTCACACCAACCTCACCCTTCAGTTGAGCAGGCATCAGAGTTCCAACAAGAATTGCACTGCAGGTAAGAACCAGTCCGATGCGCAGACCAATCTCTCCACGTCGCCACAAATAAGGGCGCAGAAGATAAAACAGAAATCCCCCCGCCAGACAGAAAACTAGAACCTGTCCATTCGGATACAGCGTATTAGGTTCTGCAGCGCGCAGACTCAGATTTCGTGCTTGCAAAGCACCTGTCGCATAGGGCATTTGCAGCAGAATCTGCACTGATTCTGCACGCGAATTATAAGAAAAAGTTTCTGAATAATGTTGCCAATTACTTGTCCCTGTCAGACTGGCCACATAATGGGGAAGGTTCAACCACTGTCCTTCCCGAGTATATCGGACAAGTACGAGCCGTCCCAAATGCCACGAGCGACTACCAGGGATAATGTTCGTACTGCGCAAGTCGGCAGAAAGCTGCATAAAAGGAGTACGATCAGTCCACGCAACTTGCTGCCGAAAACTAAGACTCTCTTCAGGCTGGTTGTTAAGAAGGGATATCTCAGAACCAGAGAAAGAAACACTGCCCGGCAAGTCACCCGAAAGCTGCCAACCAGTCAGCTGATCTGAAAAATTGTTATTTACGAGAAGTTGAGGCCCAGTCACAACAAAACGTGGCAACTGACTATGAACGGAAAGCACCACCAAAATAAAACAAAGCCCGATCAAAACTCGTACAAACAAGTACCTCAATGATCCTCCTGCTCATCCTCACTATCTGCGATTAAACAATCTTCGACCTCAAACCTTTTCACAGGGATATGCAGGATATACAGAACAATTACAAACAAAAAACGATTATCCCCTGCCCTGTCCATCACTGCTAAACAGAGCTTCAGGTTTAGAACCTGTTATTTACAGGGATACGCAGGATGGGACAGGATGAAAGCTGGAGACAACGACAAACCAGAACCGGGCTATGGGGTTGGATCTATCCTGCAGATCCTGTACATCCCTGTGAAACAGAACCGTTCCCACTTCTTTCAGTTTGCCAGTTCCCGCCCCTCGCTTCATTCTTTTCACAAACACCAATACCGACAGCCTAACGCTTCAATCTCATCCCGCATCAGCACATTCTTCACATCCATCACCACCCCGCAGCAATTGCCATTATTACAAAGCGCCGCCAAGTCATTGACCGATAGCGACTTAAAAGCATCGTGTGACACTGCATAAACAATCGCATCCACCGGAGCGAGGCCCTCAAGATCGAACAACTTCAGATCATATTCATGCCGAGCAGCATCTGCGTCAGCCATAGGATCATGGACAAGAACCTCAACCCCGTACTCTTTCAGTTCAGTCACAATATCGATGACCTTAGAATTACGGATATCCGGGCAGTTTTCCTTAAAGGTTAACCCTAGCACCAGCACACGAGCGCCCCTCACCGCCTTGTCAGCCTTGATCAACTGTTTCACGGTTTGTTCAGCGACATGCTTGCCCATGCCATCATTGATCCGGCGACCAGCCAGAATCACCTGGGGGTTATAACCGATCGACTCAGCCTTGTAGGTGAGGTAGTAAGGATCAACCCCGATACAGTGGCCACCAACCAATCCAGGGGTAAAGGGCAGAAAGTTCCACTTGGTCCCCGCCGCCGCCAGCACATCCCGCGTTGAAATTCCCATTTTGCCGAAAATAAGCGCCAGTTCATTCATCAACGCGATATTTAAATCACGTTGTGTATTCTCGATCACCTTAGCGGCCTCAGCCACCTTTATACTGGGCGCACGATGAACCCCGGCAGTCACAACAAGCTCGTAAACACCGGCGACGGTCTCCAGAGTCGCAGCGTCCTGGCCAGACACAACTTTAATAATCTTATCGACTGTATGCACCTTATCACCCGGATTAATCCGCTCCGGTGAATAACCGACGCTGAAATCAACCCCACACTTAAGACCCGACTCCCGCTCCAGAATCGGCACCGCGATCTCTTCGGTCACACCGGGATAAACCGTCGATTCATAGACTACGATACTCCCCTCGGCAAGGTTCTGACCTATAGTGCGACTCGCCGCCTCAACCGGGGTTAAATCTGGTTTACGGTTATCATCAATCGGCGTCGGCACAGTCACGATCAGAAATGATGCATCAGCCAGCCGTGACGGATCAGTCGTATAATCAATTTGTGTACTGGCTAGGTCAGCGGCCGTCAGCTCACCTGTGGCGTCATAACCATCTTCAAGCTGTGCGATTTTCTCCTTATGGATATCAAAACCAATGACATCGACTTTGCGACCGAAAGCGGCAGCAAGCGGAAGGCCGACATAACCAAGACCTACAACTGCAATTTTTGCCTGTTTGTTTACGATTTGTTTGATGGTAATCAAAATATTATCCAAAGTATTCACGCGTGACCGAACGTTCTTAAAGTTAAAACTCACCCTGTGTGCCACGTTTAACCAAAACCTTAAACAGTATTTACAGGTAAACATAGGATAAAACAACCTAGAACCTAATACAAAATCCCAGCGCCGAGGACTCAACTTTCATCCTGCCTATCCTGTACCTCCCTGTTAAAAGTATTCCACGCCCTTCTTCCAGGATTTAAAAATGATCCAAATGAGAAAGGCTCTCGCTTAAATAATCACTGATCAATCAAAGCAAGTAGCTCTACCGTCTTCTTCTCCATCAAAGCTTGATCACCTCTCGATTCAACATTCAGACGTAATACAGGCTCAGTGTTAGAACTACGTAAATTAAACCGCCAATCGACAAATTCTATACTCAAGCCATCCGTAAGATCGATCGCTGGATTATAAACAGAATAAAAGTTTTCAACTCTGGCGATCGCAGCAGCAGGATCATCTAGACGACTATTGATTTCTCCACTCACCGGAAACTTTTTCATCCGATCACCAACCAGACTTGCCAAGGATTGCCCTGTCCGGCTCATCAATTCCAGCACTAATAACCAAGGGATCATACCGCTGTCACAGTAGGCGAAATCACGGAAATAGTGATGAGCGCTCATCTCACCGCCATAGACTGCATCCTCCAACCGCATCCGTTCCTTGATAAAAGCATGTCCGGTTTTACACATGATCGGCGTGCCGCCCATAGTTTCAACCATCTCGACCGTGTTCCAGGTCAAACGTGGATCATGGATAATTTTAGATCCTGGCTTCGCGGCAAGCTGCGCTGCCGCAAGCAGTCCGACAATATAGTAGCCCTCAATGAATTCACCTTGCCCGTCAAAAAAGAAACAACGATCAAAGTCTCCGTCCCAGGCAATCCCGACATCCGCCTTATTCGCCAGAACGGCATCCTGAGTCGCAGCACGATTTTCAGGTAACAACGGATTAGGAATACCATTGGGAAAATTACCATCTGGCTGATGGTAGACACGAACAAGCTCGAATGGCAGTTGCGATGCGAGTAGATCGAGTGCCGGACCGGCGCAGCCATTTCCGGCGTTAACCACGACTTTCAAAGGTTTCAGAACAGCGACATCAACATAACCGAGCAGATGACGAATATAGGCAGGCTTCATATCGAGCATTTGGATGTTACCCACCTCACCTGCTTCAACAAAACTCCCCCGCTCGGCAAGACGACGAATCTCTTCCAGGCCAGTATCACCACTAATCGGCTTCGAGCCTTCACGCACCAGCTTCATGCCGTTATAATCCATCGGATTATGACTAGCCGTCACCATGATGCCGCCATCCATCTGCTGACTAAAGGTCGCATGATAAACCTCTTCAGTGCCGCAGAGGCCGATATCAAAAACATCTACCCCACCCTCAGTCAGCCCTTTAGCTAGCGCCGAGCAGAGCTCCTCACTCGACAGACGTACATCACGTCCGACAACAACCTTTGATGGCCTGAGGAATTCAGCATAGGCCCGCCCAATGCGGTAAGCGATTTCTTCGTTAAGTTCAGAGCCTAACTGGCCGCGAATGTCATATGCCTTGAAACAAGTTAAATTCATAGTCATTTAAAATCCTTTTTACACCACAGAGTTCACAGAGAACACAGAGAAAAGCGTTTTTAGGGGTTTAACCAAAACCCAAGCTCTTGACCCTGGGTTAAACTCCGTGTTCTCCGTGTCCTCTGTGGTGAATGCCTGAGTGGTTATCTAATTAGCGATTCGAACAACCCCGTCCTTAAGCAGATTGACGTTGAAATTAATCAAAAGGCCAAGTTTTTTTGAAGAAAGTTTCAGGTAAGAAAGTAATTGCGCACTATGTATAGGTAACAGTCTATCAACGGCTTTCAACTCAATAATAAGTTGCTTTTCAACCAGAAGGTCAAGACGATAACCACACTCTAACTGGACTCCTCGATTTGCAACTGGCAGGGCCCTCTGACTCTCGACTTCCAGACCCAATTGGCTTAATTCATATACCAAACAAGCTTCATAGGCCGACTCAAGAAGGCCAGGGCCTAGCGCCCTGTGAACTTGTATGGCAGCTCCGATGACCTGATCGGTCAACCGATTTAGTTTGGCCATCTCCCCCTCCATCTTTCACTTCCGTTCGTTCGCCGATTTACGCTAAAAAAGTTTTTAAGATTTAACCAAAAAGAAAAGCACTTGCCTTGGTTTACCTCAGTGCACTCCGTGCCCTCTGTGGTGAAAATAGTTTTAGTCTTTGCGCCCGTACTGATCCTCAATCCGCACAATATCATCCTCACCCAGATAACTACCGGTCTGCACCTCGATCAATTCCAATGAAAGCTTACCGGGGTTTGCAATACGGTGAGCAGTTCCAACAGGGATATATATCGATTCGTTTTCGCTAACCAGCTTTATCTCTTCACCGCAGGTCACTTCAGCGGTTCCGCGGACAACGACCCAATGCTCAGAACGATGGTGGTGAATCTGTAGTGAGGAACTGCCACCAGGCTTAACGGTGATCAACTTGACCTGGAAACGTTCACCCATATTGAGGCATTCATAATCTCCCCAGGGACGATTAACCCGACGATGCAGTGAAGCTTCACCGCGTTCTTGTTTCTTCAGGGTATCAACAATTTTCTTGACGTCTTGAACGCGGTCCTTATCTGCAACTAACAGGGCATCCTTGGTATCAACGACAACCAGGTTGTCAATACCGATACCGGCAATCAAACGATCTTCGCTATAGAGATAACAGTTGCTCGCATCCTCAACCAGAACATCACCGCGAATAACATTGTTAGCCGTTTGTTTTTCACCGACCTCCCACAATGCCGACCAGGATCCAATATCGTTCCAGCCAGCATCCAGCGGAATAACTACCGCATGAGCCGTCTTCTCCATCACCGCATAATCGATTGAATCACTTGGGCAAACAGCAAAGAGCTCGGCGGCCAAACGCAAAAAATCAAGATCACTCTGTAAAGAAGCATGGGCCTGCTGACAAGCATTGAGCATCGTCGGATTGAACTTTTTCAGTTCATCCAAAAACCGCGAAGCCTTGAACATGAACATCCCGCTGTTCCAATAATAGTCGCCGGAAGCTACATATTTTTCAGCGGTGCTGCTGTCAGGTTTTTCAACGAATGAATCGACAGTAAATGCACCGAACTGCGAAGCGAGAGACGTGAGGTTGGGATGTGCTTCACTGCCTTTCTCACTTCTCGCCTCTAACTTCTCACCTCTCCGAATATAGCCATACCCCGTCTCCGGTTTATCCGGCACAATACCAAAAGTGACCAGCTTCCCGTCATCGGCTAAAACGAGGCCATCGACAACCGCCTGCTGAAACACATCGACTTGTTGAATCAGATGATCCGCTGGCAAAATCAGCAAAACCGGGTCGCTACCATCAGAAATGGCTTGTAGAGCAGCTATGGCAACAGCAGGAGCAGTGTTCCGACCACAAGGCTCAAGAATGATTGCCCCATCACCATTAACCTGTTGACGCATCTGTTCTGCGACAAGGAAACGATGCGCTTCGTTACAGACAACCATCGGGCTTGCGATGTTCTCCATTCCCTCCAGACGCGCAGCAGTCTCTTGCAGCATTGTCTGCTCGCTATTCAGGGGTAATAACTGCTTGGGATAAGCCTCACGCGACAAAGGCCAAAGCCGGGTGCCGGCCCCTCCTGATAAAATCACTGGTTGAATCATCTAAAACCCTCCGTTAAAAGATAGAATCACGAGGTGTGAAACGCGAAACGAGAAAACAATTTAAGTTCTTTTAGCAATTTAACTACACGTTCACCGTGCTCTTAAGCACACAGAGATCACCGAGAAAATCTATGTTCTAAGGTTTACCAAAAGAAAACCCTTGCCCTCGCTTTCCTCTGTGCCCTCCGTGTCCTCTGTGGTGAAAAGCCTTTAAAGCATCGACCGCACGTACGCTTCGCATACTCAAGTCGCAAAGTCCGCAAAGAAGTTCATGGTGAAGGACTTAGCCAAAAAAACAAAAATCCACATAAGCTTTTAACATTGCGGTCTTTGCGCCTTTGCGGTGAAAAGTCTTTAACTTCTAAATGATTCCTGATTCTCATGAAACCAGGCGTAAGTTTTCTCAATACCCTCACGCAAAACCACCTGCGCCTCCCAACCAAGCGCCTTCATACGTGAAACATCCTGCAGTTTGCGCATGGTACCGTCAGGCTTGGTCTCGTCAAATCCAAGGTGGCCCTGGTACCCGACAACATCCTTGATCGTCTCGGCCAGCTCACGAATGGTCACATCAATTCCAGTCCCCAAATTGACAAAGCAGGGCTTGGGATAACTAAGCAAATGTTCCTCCAGCTTCTCCTCATCCAGGGTAAGAACATAAACGCTGCCATCAGCCATATCGTCAACAAACAGAAACTCGCGCATCGGCTTGCCGCTACCCCAGACAATAACCTCATCAGGTGATGAATCAGAATTTTCTCGCCTATCGCCACCCGCCTCTCGCCTCGCCATCTCCAACTTAGCCTCGTGAATGCGACGGATCAACGCCGGCATGACGTGAGAATTTTCAGGATGGAAGTTGTCACCGGGGCCATAGAGATTGGTCGGCATCACTGCGATAAATTTTGTACCGTACTGGCGGTTATAAGATTCGCACATCTTGATACCAGCGATCTTGGCGATGGCATAGGGCTCATTGGTTGGCTCAAGCAGACCAGTCAGCAGGTGCTCTTCACTCATCGGCTGTGGCGCATTTTTCGGGTAAATACAACTAGAACCGAGAAACAGCAACCGCTCAACGCCAGCTTCATAAGCCGAATGAATGACGTTATTCTGGATCATCAGGTTGAGATGGATGAACTCGGCCGGATAAGTATTGTTTGCATGGATGCCACCAACCTTGGCCGCCGCAAGAATAACGTACTGCGGCTTTTCATTGAAAAAGAACTCGCGCACCGCAACCGTATTCGTCAGGTCAAGCTCATCTATTTCAGGAAGCAGCAGATTGGTATAACCACCGGCCTTAAGACGCCTAACCAGCGCCGAACCGACTAAGCCATTAGAACCAGCAACGAATATTTTCGAATTCTTTTCCATTATGATTTCAACCTACATTAAAAGTGTTGAGAATATCTTTCAAAACCTAACAGCTTTACCACCCGTTCGTTTCACTCACTCGAGATCACAGAGTACACAGAGAAATCGATAATTTAAGGTTTAACCAAAAAGACAAAAACTTTGATCTGGCTTCCCTCAGTGTTCTCCGTGTCCTCTGTGGTAAAAAGCTCTTGATCTACTCTTTAGCCACAGAAACTTTAAACCCATGGTCCTTCAGCAAACGCGTCTTCTTCGCAATTTCCAGATCAGCCAGAGCCATCTCACTCACCAGTTCCTGCAGCGTTGTTTTCGGTACCCAGCCAAGCTTTTCCTTCGCCTTAGTCGGGTCCCCAAGTAAAGTCTCAACCTCAGTCGGGCGGAAGAAACGTGGATCGACACGGACGATAATATCTCCCCGAGAGGGTCCAGTGGTTTCTGAAATACCATCTCTCTCCTCTAGCTTCTCGCTTCTCACCTCTTCAACGATCCCCACTTCATCAACTCCGCTCCCCTCCCAACGCAGCGTAATACCCAACTCAGCAGCAGCAAACTCAACAAACTGACGCACCGAATACTGCACCCCGGTCGCAATGACGAAATCCTCAGCCTCTTCCTGTTGCAGCATCAACCACTGCATCTCAACATAATCTTTAGCATGGCCCCAATCACGGAGAGCGTCCATGTTGCCAAGCGACAAGCAATCTTCCAACCCCTGCGTGATATTGGCAAGGGTGCGGGTGATCTTGCGCGTAACAAAGGTCTCACCACGTCGCGGCGACTCATGGTTAAACAGAATGCCGTTACAAGCATAGATGCCATATGCCTCACGAAAGTTAACGGTGATCCAATAGGCGTACATTTTAGCGACAGCATAGGGTGAACGTGGGTAGAAAGGCGTGGTCTCTTTCTGGGGTGTTTCCTGCACCAGACCATAAAGTTCAGAAGTCGAAGCCTGGTAGAAACGGGTCTTCTTCTCCAACCCTAAAATCCGGATCGCCTCCAACATGCGCAAGGTACCGATACCATCGACATCGGCGGTGTACTCGGGGGATTCGAACGAAACCGCCACATGGCTCATCGCACCCAGATTATAAATCTCATCCGGCTCGGTCTCTTTGATGATCCGCACCAGGTTTGAGGTGTCCGACAGATCACCAAAATGCATATGAAAGTTATCGCTGTTAAACGCGTCACTCTCGTAGATATGATCAACCCGCTCGGTATTAAACAATGAAGCCCGGCGCTTGATGCCGTGGACGATATAATTTTTCTCAAGAAGAAACTCGGCCAGATAAGAGCCGTCCTGCCCGGTGACACCGGTGATAAGTGAAACTTTTTGTGACATACTTTTCCCTCCTATATTCATACAGGCTTTCTCAACAGCCTGATCCTGATAAATTCGCGAATAATCAAAAGAATGAACAAAGAATTTGTAACGAAATACCGCTTAAACAAACGCCTTGGTTCCTGGCAAAGACGATAAAACCATTCAAGAGAACATTTCTGCATCCAAAGAGGTGCACGTTTTTGCAAACCAGCATATACCGGGAAAGCTCCGCCCAAACCAAGCATGACAGCGCTGATCTTTCCCTTCTGACGTGCCATCCAAAATTCCTGTCTGGGGCACCCCAGAGCGACCATGACCATATTGGCACCCGAAGCATTGATGTGTTCAACGATCTCGCACTCTTCTCTCTCACTCAATTCGCGAAAAGGAGGAGAATATACACCCGCAATCTTCAAATCAGGGTACTCACGATTTATCCGTGAAGTGATTTTGTCCAGAACTTCGTTAGTGGAACCATAAAAAAAGATGCTGAGATTTTTCTGAGCAGCTTTTGAGATCAGCCCCGGCATCAGGTCCATACCAGCGACCCGTTCTTGCTTAATCCCGTAGAGCAAATTAAGACTTTTGACCAAGGGCATACCGTCAAGAGTCACAAGGTCTGCGCCATCAACAATCGCTTTAAATTCAGAACTGCGCCAGGCCTCTATGGTCATATGGACATTGGCAATACAAACATAAGAGAAGACACGCCTGCTTGCCAGTTCGGCAATTTTCTCTAGAAAGCTAACATAGAGCCCAGTAGAAAGCGCGATACTGATAAGTCTGGTTTTCTTCAGGGGTCATGTCTCCGTTCTTCAGGCGTCTGTAAATTCACCAACCACGAACATTAAAAAACTCACAAGTAGTATCTTGCATCGAAAGAACCGGTTGCTTCTATAGGTTACGCCGCCGACCTGTCCTATCGACTGGCGCCACCTCTGGCCACCCCTCTTAAACTAAGAGGATTGCTACTAAACCTCACAGCAAGGCGAATACCAACCTTTTGGATTGGACCTTCAAAATACTTCTTAAGGAGAACAGAAACATATTACAAGGGCAATTATTCCGTTGACAAGAGAATGCACCTCAAATCTTTGCAGCGTTTTGATGATAACGTAATGAAAAAGATAGAGGTTATAGGTTAATTTGCCAAAATATTTTATCGGGCTAAGGTTTAATGGTACGAAAATAATATTTTTGAATCAATAATCGCAAGATAACACAATGTAAAAGAGGCAATAGCCTTCAATGTATATCTCCACATCTCTCAGAAAATTGGGTCACGATATTAAAAAAGAAAAGCGATAGTACACATGCCATCTAGACCTAGTATAACAAACGGCTTTTTCAGCATTATTGATACGTTTGTTACGCTTCGCACAATCATAATCCTTTGATACTATAGGGACATAAGCATTTTGTGCTTATCGGTTCCCTTGGGCGCGACAACCTTATCATCCACAAGATGTGGGTCTATATAGCTATCGGGAAAGTAATTTTTTATGTTCACTAATCTCTTTTGGGGTAAATCTCATCTTTAAAACCTTGGCAGGACTCCCAGCCACAATCGAATATGGCGGTACATCCTTAATAACGACGCTTCCTGCTGCCACAATTGAGCCTTCACCGATAACGACCCCCGCCAAAACGATTGATCCATGCCCGACCCAGACATCGCTTTCGACAAAGGTTTTATAAGAATCCCCTCTCGGAGAATCCCAAATCACCTTTCCAACGATATCAAATCGATGGTCGTCGCGACCTACAAATGCTACATTTCTTGCCACCAAGACACTATCTCCGAACTGAATATCACAATGAATTAAAGAATGATGACCAAATTGGACTCGATCGCCAAAACTAATATCTTTGTGGGGAGACCAAAGCTGTACAGACCAAGGAATCCGAACCATCCCTCGACGTTTAACCCATCTAGCCTTAAAAGTAAAAAATAGAAAAGACCGAACAGCGTTGGCTATGAGTCTCAGTCTAAAATAGAGTGGGCTTATGCCAGGTCTGATATTTGATAGTGAATCAGGTTGTTTCATTTTGTTCCCAGATGAAATCTTAGACAGCAGCCACTTAACCCTAACTTTGATTGATTTACTGTAAATATTATCTTCAATCCACCGATCTGCTTCCTCGAAAGGTGCAGAAGGTTTTTCAGTAAACTCCAACGGAAAAATGTCACGTTCACCGTAAGTTTGTGGCATAAAAACTTTAACTTCAGATGTATGCGTAGACGAATCACCAAACCCAGCATTTATTACAAAATTTGAAGCAGGGTAGATACTTAACCCTCTATTCAAAAAGCAGGTAATCATCCAGCAATAAGCCCAAGAATTTCTTTTACCAGACAACACCATTCGATAAAGAATATACCAATAAATTGCGGCCCGGTAAGACCCAAGTGATTTTTTAAGGTTTTTGACAAAATTAAGCGTGGAATATTTTAAAAAATCATCTTCGTATTGACCCCATGCTCTTTTCCAGGTAGCCCAACCCCAGCAGTTATTGTACCGTGATAAAAAATATGGGTTCGAAACTTCACCAGGAAATGTTTTTGTTCCACATACTGACATCACATTGTCAGAGTCAGCATACTTATCAAGCATTTCATCACAAAACAGAAAAAACTGAGCATGTGGCACTAAATCATCTTCGAGAATAATAGCCCGATCTACCTGATCAAAAACCCAATCTAAGCCTGAAGAGATTCTTAATTTACACCCCATGTTTTCATCAGAAATATGAAATTTTGTTCGACCTGCCCAATCCTTAAACACATTGACAGATTCAGCTACTAATCCTTCCTCTTCCGACTTTCCTTCTCTTGCGCCATCAACAACAACATAAAGATCTCTGTCTTGCTGATTTTCAAGACAATGCCTAAGCCTTCGTGCATGGTCAGGACGATTAAATAAGATAACAACAATAGGTGTACGCAAAAGCAGAGATGTCTCAGTCACAGCGTTAAAAAACCTTTCCCCCAAGACGGATCCGTGACAAAACGGACAAAAGAACCTTTGTATAAGGCCAAACCCAGAACAAGGGCCAGACAACGCCCGCGTGTCTCTGGCAGAAAATTCGCCAACTGTTTAGAGGAAGCCCTTTTGGGCCTAAAATCTTTTCCCATCGAGTAGCAAACGGCAATGATTTATCCTTATATCCCCCAGCATTGATATTATCGTTCTCGCAATGCCCAACAAAACCTGGCGCTACCGAAATCGGGTAACCAGCTTTGGTCGCACGAAGTCCGTAGTCGAAATCACCCATGCCATGATGAAAGCATTCATCAAGCAAACCGATAGTCTCGAACACTTCGCGTGAAACCAACACACAGTTTCCATTCATTGTTGTACAAGGTTGAGAAACAGGACTAAGCTGCAATCGTTCGAATTTTGTAAGATGGAATTTAGATGGACGAACAATACCACCATAGGTTAAACAACCAACACTATTCTGCGTTGCCCCCACGACAATGCCAGAACGATTTGCTTTTTGGACCATTGATTTATGCGTTATAAGCATTTTATAAATGGCATCAGGTTCAATGGTTGTATCATCATTTAACCACAGTACAAAATTGGGCTTATCCGTAAGAGCATAATTCCACGCCTTAAGCATGCCACGATTCCAGAACAACTCTCCGTGACCCTTCAATATTTTAACATTAGGAAACTTGGATCGAATAGAATATTCGGTTCCGTCAGTACTACCATCATCTACTAAAATAGCGTGTAATCTAAATTGATTATTCGAACGTTGTGCAAAGAGAGCGTCTAAACATTTTAAAGTTTTCTCTTTCCGGTTATGACAAGTAACAAGGACTTCAATAGTTAATTCTTTACTATCACACATGGATAGATCCACGTAGGTAGCCATCTATCTTAATAAATGAAGACATTTTCCAAGCGACCCATATATAAAAGATAGTCGGCAAAGAACCAAACGTGAAGGTTGACTGTCCCATTATAGATAAAAGAATAATAGAATAGATACATAGGTAAAACGAATATTGTTGGTAAGAACTTGTTTCCTTCATCAGAGAGCATATTTTAGAAAACAATATTCCAAAAAAACAAACAACAATCAATCCAAAATAACCAAATTCAAAATATAGCTCACTGATTATACCTGATCTAATTCCAAACTCTGATTGGTGTAATCTTGACCAGGATCTTGCACTGTCCATTATGACAAAACTCTGCTTATCAATATCAAACAAACTTAACGCTGAAGAGTTTGCCAGGGATGCTAAAGTACTAAGAGTCCAATTATATCCGGGTATATGCCCGGGATCAAAATACGTTACAGTCCAAGCAAACTCCATAAATTCAGCACCAATAGTTCCAAACATTCCATCGAGCGACATCTGCAAAGTAGATGCTGATCTTACAAATGCCAATATAACATACAAAACAACAGCAACGCTCAATAAAGATAAATTTGTTTTTCTAGAAAAGCTACCCCTTACCTTAACAATAAGTTGAAATGCACCAACAATAGACAGCAATAAAATTATACGCCTACCATCAATTGCAGAAGAAATACAAATTAGACAAGTCGCTAAAATCCAAAACATACGTTCTATTGCTGATCTTACTTTAATTGTGCGATAGACAGTAAACTGAACAGAAAAAAACATAACTAGCGCAAAAGATTGAGCAAAGCCAAGCTTTATGACATACATCCTATCAACTATATTTTCACCAGAAAGCAATGGCAAATAACCCCAAGATAAATACATCGAAACTAAATAAAAAACAGGGTACAATAAAAAAATGGCTTGCCATAATATATTTGGAAAATCCTTATTCAATGGAAATATGCATACTAAATCCTGACCATCTAAATATTCATAAATAAGAGTTCCACAACAAAAAAACATCAAAAATACATAATGAATAAAAATTGGTTCATAGAAATTTATAGAGATATCATATGGTAGCTCCCAAATATTCTTAAGATTATTAAATGAACCTGCAAAGGTAACTCCAAGAATTGGCCATACAAACCACAACCAAAGAACGGATGTAGCGCTATGATTTTTCACGATAGAGACAAGGTAATAGCTTAAACAAACAGCAGGAAACATTAAATAATAATATACATCATAAGAAAAATACTGAACGCTGTATGCACTATAATAATATTTTAATGCAACTATCAAGATAATTATAAAGACTATAAGACGATGTATATATAATTTATTCATAAATTAAAAATCAATTTTTATTGTTTTGAATTTTTTTTATATGTCTGGCAGGACAACCAGCAGCAATAGCATCAGAGGCAACATCCTTAATAACCACTGAACCAGCTCCAATTACGGAGTTCTCCCCAATATTAACTCCTTTCAAAATGACAGATCTCGAACCAACAAACACATTATCTCCAACGACTACAGGCGAAACATTTATCGAATCTTCATCAGTGTTAAAACGTCTACCCTCAGACTTAATAGAATGAAAGTCAGAATCTGCGACCATCACATCGGCTCCGAACAAACATTCGCGACCAATCCGTATTGACTTAGCTGCACAGATTGAACCACCGCTTATCCCACTATCACGTCCAATTATTATCTCGGCAGTGACTCTCAAAGTACGCAATACCACAGGATGACTGACACCAAGAGCAGTGAACCGACTATCAGAGCAAAGCACTGCCCTATCTTCAATTTTGATTTTGGATCCCGGGACAAGGCTAACTATTGGCATGCCATAAAAACGAACATTCCTACCAATAATGACACCATGCCTCTTAAGGCGCACAGGAACAGTAATGTCCCACCAAAGCCTCAATGACCTAAACCATATCTTTTCGAGAATAAGCACGCTCTACTCCCTTTCTCGTACGCCTCAACAAACCATACAGGCCAATACTGAGTAAAAGCTCTCCAACTGCAGTCCCCAGAACCGCTCCCTCCACACCCCAATATTTCATCAGAGCTATTGCTGCAACGACAGCAATCAATGCGCTGAAAAAATTAACCAACGAAATTCCTCGGAACTTCTTTACAACTTGCAATACAGTACTTGTCCCGATACGAGTGAACTGGAAAACCAAAACCAAACACCACACCAGAAGCAAAGTCTGAATATCACCGTACTTATCTCCTAAAAGCACCACTACATAATCGCCTAGCGCTATCAATAAAAAAGCATAAAATATAGAGAAAACAACTAAGCCTACTGTAATAATCCCACCAACATTATACATTTTTTTAATATTTTGATTTCTCAACTCGGCCAACCTAGGCATGACAAGTTGCGTCACTGCTGGCACAGCAAACATAGCTGGAGCAACAAGTAACCTTGCTGCGTTTGCCACCCCCACACCTACAGGTCCTAAAAATATAGCAGAAACGTAGACATACGCTTGTGATTGCATCCAGATGATGACAGTCCCGACAAGGGCCCATTTTCCCCCGTTCCAAGCCTCAAAAAAATCACTTGAGGTATCCTTAAGGTTAACGGAAAAAACAGGCAGCCTCGATAACACAACACCTAAAACACCGCCCAAGAAATTACTCAATGAGAATGCATATAGAATACCCTCAATGGGCGGATTATCCCCATGCACACCCAATAAATAGAGAATGAAAAAAATAAAGAAAGAAGTAATAGAGTTAACTGAAAGAGCCCACCCTTCTCTCTTAGCCGTGTATGAATACCTTACGAAGAACTCCTTGAATGTATATGTAATTGAGCTCAATAAAACACAAAACACATACACATAATTATATATAAAATATATTTTTGATATAAACAAATACAGTAAAAATAAAACAACTACTGAAAACAATGAGAATAACAACTTAGAAATTAACATTCTCGCACAATAATTATTTCTATCACACTCATCTCGGTCAGGGTAATTTACTACCATCTGAGTTACGAATAAAGAGTTTACAACACCAGAATAAAACAGAATGAATGCATAAGCGATTCCGTACAAACCGAATGCTTCAATACTCAAGCTTCTTACTAGATAGAGTCCTAGGAAAAAGTTAGTCCCACTACTTACAACCTGATTCATTAAACTTACTGAAAATATCTTAAATAAATTAAATGATATTACTTTCAAATTATCACCAACTTTACATGCCAATAAGTTCATCATTTAACAGTGGAATTTTCAACAATCACCCACCACGGCGTAGTTACAAAAGTAAAGATTTTCCATGAAAGTCATTAATGTAAATTTCAAAACAAAACCTAAAAGCCGCGATAAATGCTTGCCCACATTAAGCACAAACATATCAAAGTGTAGCCTGATTATCCATTTTCAAAGAAAGTTTAAGATACTGGGGCTCCGCCATCAGGGTCAGCACCGCATCAAGAAGGTGGAACTGGCCCGGCGACAACACAGGGAATTCCACTGACTTTAGGCGTACTGATTGTTGAACCAGTTTTATAGGCGGAAACACGATAGCTATAGCTGCCCGCTGTCCGACCAGTCAAAACAACACTCCGACTGACGCCATCATAGGCCACAGACCAA
>JAJRRT010000100.1 GCA_024279255.1 Deltaproteobacteria bacterium
AAGATATGGGCTCGCGCATCCGCATCTTGTGCTGCGGGGCAGAATATCGTGGTCGCGGTCGCGAGACCCATTGGACCTGTGATGCCCGATTCAACGATGCTAAAATCACCACAATGAAAAAAATCAACATCTGGAACCATGACCGCAAATTTGAACGGGTGAGCGATAGGCATGTGTCATGGCAAACCATCACCACTGGTAATTTCAGCGGCTGTGATATCTGGCTTGAGGAAGGCGAAGATGCAGCTATGAACATTGAAACCAGTCACGGCAATCTTTCTCTAGCCTTGCGTGATATTGGCCGTGACGATGTTGTTATGGATGCCGGTGGACTGGAACGGCGATTGCGTGTGTTCCGATTGCCGGAGAAAAACACAGCATATGAACTGTCAACCGAACTGGATATTGACATTTCGGCCGAAGGTGACAATCCGCTTTGGGTGTGTGTCACCACAGAAGATGGTTTTCAGGCATGGAGCAGTCCGATCTATATTTTTCGATAAGCTGTTGAAGCGGGTCATGCAAGGTAGCAGGTTCACGAATTTGTGACGCCGGCCTCGCTACAGACTGTCGCCAGAAAGTGTTAGGCTTTAATTCTGTATGAGGAAATTCTAAAAAAGGAGCATGCAATCATGACCAGAATTTTTGAATTTGCACTACCGACCTTACAGACCTTTGCGATCGCCCTGGTGTTGATCTTTGCACTCACACCGCTGTCCACAACCACCGTTGTTGCGGCTGGTTCACCCAGCACCAGTTCACCACCACCAAAATGTAAAGCCGGATATGTCTGGAGTACATCAAAGAAAAAGTGCGTCAAGAAAACCTCGGCACTCATCACTGATGAGGATCTCTATATACAGGCCCGCGCTTTTGTTGAGGACAAGAATTTTGCTGAAGCGCTTGATCTGCTCCAGCGGATAAAAAACCAGAATCAACCGAAGGTTCTCAACTATATCGGTTTTTCCACGCGCAAGCTGGGCAACGTTGACAAAGGCATCACGTTTTATAAAAAAGCCCTGGCCCTTGATCCCAATTACAACATTGCCCGTGAGTATCTCGGTGAAGGTTACCTGCAAAAAGGTGATCTGGTATCGGCCAGGCAGCAACTGGCAGAAATTTCAAAACGCTGCGGTACGACGTGTGAAGCTTATGAGGACCTGGCCGCAGCGATTGCCAAATATCAGGCAACCAATAAAGCCAAAACTCTGTGACACCTGATCGGGGAGGGCATTAGAGCACTTCTCGATCATATTGTTCCGTTTGACCGGTTTTTCGCGTTTGCTGGCTAGGCGGGTTTGACGCCTTGGTCTGGGTGACCACAAGTCGAAGCTAACGACGTCCAGGAAGCGCGAAAAACCGGCCTTCGGTGGGCCAAATCAGTCCATCAGTGTCGTTGCAAAACTTACCCGATCAACCAGATCGCGTCACGTTTTGCGCCTAACCGAGTGAACTGATTTGGCATCATCAAACGGTTCAATATGATCGAGAAGTGCTCTAATGCCATATTCATCCTTTCTTGGAGATTACGGCCCCTCCCTGTTAGCCTTTGGTGTCTTTGCGCTGTTTCATTCTGTCTGTGCGCACGAGTGTTTCAAACAGGCTTTGGCGCGATTGACGGGCTCGTTCTTCGTGGAGCATGTCTGGCGATTGATCTAGTGCA
>JAJRRT010000008.1 GCA_024279255.1 Deltaproteobacteria bacterium
AAGTAGAGCAATATAAGCAGGACCAGCTTAACAACCGGGCCAGCTTGAAGTACCAGATCCAAGGCAGACTCCTTCAGTTTACTTAAGAGGGTGGAAAGTGGCAGAAAAGTCAGTGGGTCAGGTCAGAATTATCTGCCAGCCAGCAGGGCAAGTCAACCCTCAGGGGCCCTAAGGCAACAAAGAGGCAAGCTGCTCTTTTATGTGACGGGCAGTGAGACTTTCCGGCGAACGTTGCAGCAGACGCTGCAAGGAAGCGGCATCATCAACATCCTCCCAGCTAGAAAGTTGCTGCCAATCGATCTGTTGTTCGGTGAGGATATTTTTCGTTTGCTGCATCAAGTCGGAACAACTCCAGGGCATTGCTTCAAACAACTGTGAGTGGTGGCAGCTTTCACCAATCAGAACATAACCACCATCATCGGCCGGGGCAATGACGACATCAGAACTCTGCAGAGCGATAAACGCCTGTTCGACATGAGCTAGTGGCAAGTCAGGGCTGTCACTACCGATGATCGCTGCCTGCTGGTAGCCTTCCAGCAAAAGACCTTGCAGAGCATTCGCCAAGCGCTCGCCTAAATCGTTCCCAGATTGCGGTTGTCGTGGCAACAACGGATAATTGCGAGAAAAATAGTCTTCAGCTCCAGCATAGAAGATCACCAACTCAAAAGATTGGTCAGAAAAACGTTTGAGCGTCTCATCGAGTGCGGCTCTATAGAGCAACGCGGCTTGTTCTGGCTGCAGGGGAGGAGAGAGTCGAGTCTTAACCTGACCGGCGACCGGTTCCTTGGCAAAAACGCCGAGAACCGCCGAAGCCTTCCGATAAGTTGATGAGTTATCCACCTTTTCCACAGACTTATTCACAGCCTCCTGGATCACTTTAAACATTCTAGCTGAGCGTAGGCAGAATGATTGTGGATCGACTCAAAGTTTTCACATTCGATCCGAAACCAGGTGATTTGAGGCTGGGCCTTTAGCTTTTCCGTTACGGCACGCACCATATCCTCAACAAACATCGGATTATCATAGGCCTGTTCGGTCACCGCTTTCTCATCTTCACGCTTCAGTAATGAATAGACCGGTGCGCTGGCACAGGCCTCGACCAGCTCGACCAGTTCTTCAAGCCAGATATGCTCCGTATAACGCACTTGAACATTTACCAGGCTGCGCTGGTTGTGGGCGCCACGTTCACTGATTTCGCGCGAACAGGGGCAGAGTGAAGTGACCGGCACTGTGACCTCAAGAACAAAATCGAAACCCTCACCAAGAATTCCGGTCATCCGACATTGATACTCCATCAGACCACGCGCCTTGGAAACCGGGGCCTGTTTCTCGATAAAGTAGGGGAACTCGAGTTCGAGATAAGCGCAGCTGGCCTCGAGGCGCTTTTTCATTTCGGCGAGGATCACCTCGATATTTTCGATACTGACCTCACCATGATAAAGATTGAGAACCTCAATGAAGCGGCTCATGTGGGTCCCTTTAAAATGATGGGGCAGGTCAACATACATATTGACGCGCGCCACGGTGTGCTGCTCCTTACGCGCGCGATCGAGAACCACAATCGGATAACGAATATCCTTAACGCCAACCTTATCTATGGCAATACGCCGAGAATCAGCACTCTTCTGCATATCGGGGATCGTTGTCATTGTCTATCTTCTTTACAGGTAGGGAACCGGGTCATGACTTCCAGCATCGGCAAAGCCCTTAAGCCGCAACAAGCAGGAGTCACAGTGTCCGCAGGAACGCCCATCAACCGCAGGATCGTAGCAGCTGTGGGTATATCGGTAATCAACTCCGAGTTTCAGACCTGCCTCAATAATCTGAGCTTTCGTCAGATCGATCAACGGGGCGTGAATTCGGTAGGGATTTCCTTCGACCCCGGCTCGGGTCGCCAGATCAGCCATCGCCTGAAAGGCGCTGATAAATTCAGGACGACAATCTGGATAACCAGAGTAATCAACCGCATTCACCCCAATATAAATATCCTGAGCACCCAGTACCTCGGCCCAGCCCAGCGCAAAGGAGAGAAAGATAGTATTGCGAGCCGGCACATAGGTGATCGGGACCGCCGCCTTGTCCGCTCCATCCTTTGGCACCTCAATTTCACTGGTCAGAGCACTGCCACCCATCTGGCGCAGGTCGAAATCAACGACCATATGGTCTTTGGCTCCGACCAATGGTGCGTATTTGCGCGCTTTTTCAAGTTCGATGGAATGACGTTGACCATAAGAGAAACTCAGCGCGTAGGGCTCAAAACCAGCATCACGAGCGATCGCCATACAGGTGGTCGAATCGAGCCCGCCGCTGTAGAGAATAACTGCCTTTTTCATATTTCACTTTCCTTTGATCGTAGATTTTTGAAGCATAGGCCACCGCCGATGCAGCGTCAAGAAGGAAGCCGTGCGTTCAGCGGTTGCTCGGCCACTTGCTCACATGCTATAAGTGCCTGTTTCAGGATTACTTTTTCTAACCGGGATCAATGAATGACGACCCAAAAGCGGATTTTCAAATATATACTTCTTGCCTGTCTTGCCCTTGGCCTTAGTGGAATCCTGGGACTGGGAGTTGCCTACTTTTACGTAGCCAGTTCTTTACCGCGCGTCGAAACCCTCTCCGATTATCGCCCACCGCTGATTACTCGCATCTACAGCGATGACGGAACAATCATCGCCGAATATTCTCGAGAGCGGCGGATTCTGGTCCCGATCGACAAACTCCCCTGGCAACTGGTTCAAGCCTTTGTCGCCGCCGAAGATTCAAACTTTTTCAAACACAAGGGCCTTGACCTGTTGTCGATCCTGCGTGCGGCACTGAAGAATGTTAAAGCCGGGGGGATTGCCCAGGGGGGGAGCACCATTACTCAACAGGTGGCAAAACAGTTGTTGCTGACCTCGGAACGTTCTTTCTCGCGTAAATTTAAAGAAGCGATTCTGGCTCGGCGGATGGAGAACACACTCACCAAAAAAGAGATCCTCTACCTCTATCTGAACCAGATCTACCTTGGTCATCGCGCCTACGGGGTTGAAGCCGCAGCACAAAACTATTTTGACAAAAGCGTTGGTGACCTCACCCTGGCGGAGTGTGCCATTCTTGCCGGATTGCCCCAGGCGCCGAGTCGCTACTCTCCATACCGTCACTACAAACGCGCCATTGAACGCCAACAGTATGTCCTGCAACGCATGACCGAGGAAGGTTACGTGACTCCGGCAGAAGCTGAAGAGGCACGACTTGAACAAGTTGAAATCAGGCCACGTCTAAATACCCACTTAAAAGAGACCGCCTACTTCAACGAACAAGTCAGACGTTACCTGGAAAAACGTTTCGGCACCAAGCAGCTTTATACTGGCGGCCTGGAAGTTTATACCAGCATCAATATTCCGATGCAGCAAGCTGCAGAGAAAGCGGTGCGTGACAATCTTCGCAAACACGACAAACGTCAAGGCTATCGTGCCCTTGAGCCGCCGCTTGATGACCTGGCTCAAATCAGCTTTCTTGAAGAACAGCTTAAGGACTTAAAAGAGCAACCATTGAAACCGGGAAGGCTTATTCGTGCCTTGGTCACAGGTGGGAATACCAAGCAAATTGACTGCCTAGTCGGTGAACGAGAAGGGTTTATTAAAATAAAAGACAGCCGTTGGGCAGCACCAATTTCAGTTGTCAGCAGCGATATTGAATCGAGTGGCAATGCTGAACGCGGCAAATCAACACGTATCCCAATAGGTTCCATCATCGAAGTTGAGGTATTGCAAATACCCGAAACAGGCCCTTTACAACTCGCACTGGATCAGCACCCACTCGCGCAGGGAGCACTGATAGCCAGCGCTCCGGAAACTGGTCAGATAAAAGCGATGGTCGGTGGCTACGATTTTGGGGAAAGCCAATTTAACCGAGCCATTCAAGCAAAACGCCTACCGGGATCAGCGATCAAGCCGATCATCTATGCTGCTGCGCTCGACAAGGGCTACACCCCAGGATCGATCATTCTCGACACCCCGCTGATCTATGAAGAGCTCGACAAAAAAGGGGAACTTAGTGCCTGGAAACCAAAAAATTATGAAGAGAAGTTTTATGGTCCAACTTCGTTCCGTCACGCACTTGCTCATTCCCGCAATGTCGTCACAATCAAAATACTTGAAGACATCGGTGTCCGCTATGTTGCTAACTACAGTCGTAAGCTTGGTATCGAAACTCCGCTAACTCGCGACTTGACCATGGCTCTCGGCTCAACTGCTGTCACACCCATTGAGATGCTCAATGCTTATTCCGTATTTGCAAACGGAGGTGTCCGGGTCTCTCCGAGCTACATCAACAAGATTGTTGATCGAACTGGCCGTATCCTCGAATCGATCGATCCCGCGGACTTTGCCACCGGTATGGACGCCGATCAGCGCATGATTCGTAAACCACAGCGTCGAGTTATTTCATCAGAGACGGCCTATCTGATTACAAATATTATGGAGAGTGTTGTCCGCGAAGGAACAGGCTGGCGAGCCAAGGCTCTCGGCAGACCATCAGCCGGAAAAACCGGAACAACCAACGACCTGAAAGATGCCTGGTATATCGGTTACATCCCGCAGTTGGCCTGTGTCTCCTGGGTAGGTTATGACCAGGAACGACCTTTAGGGCGGAGTGAAACGGGATCTAGAGCCGCAGCACCAGCCTGGGTAAATTTTATGCGGGAAGCGATAAAACAGTACCCGGCCAAAGACTTTGCCATCCCGGATGAAATCGAATTTTATCCTATCGAAGAGCAAACGGGTAAACTTCTGGCCGACGACGATCCCAAAGCGCGCATTGAAGCCTTCGCATCGGGAACCGCTCCAACCGAGTATGCCAGTGCGAAAGAGGCTCCCAAGGCTCGGGATTTTTTCCGCCTTGATCAGGAAGATTTTCTCTAGGCTACTGCTTATTTTTAAACATGAGATTCAGGACCTCTTCGATCTGAGCCGGAGTCATCCAACCGTGACCAAAGCAGATAGCTCCAATAACACGATGAGGGCGATCAGCGAGATTATCATCAACCTGTTCCCGCAGAGCTTGTTGCAGCTGTTCGGCAACCAGATAACCATTTTCGACTGCGATCTTTCCAAAACGTGAACAATACTTCTCATGCTCTTTCATGATTTTCACCCTTTACTCGCAGATTTAACTTCATTTTTGTTCTCGACCTTGTCACTCAGTCTATTGGCTCACCCATCCGCCAAAAAACCTGATTTTCTCCAATGAATCTTTCGGGATAGTCGGTAAAAAATCCTGCGATACCCAGCGCAATCAGGGCCTCTGCCTCTGCGACCTTATTTACCGTCCAGGCAAACACCCTACAACCCTGATATTTGGTCATTTCAAGAACCCTGTCTGTTATCAAAGCCTTATGCATATGAACCGACCAACAATCGAAGCGCCTTAACTCGATCCTGAAATCTTTCGGCAAATACTCATAAATTGGAGCCCGTCTGACTTGTGGCATGAGCTGTTGAAAATTATGTAATTCTTCTAACCGCAACGATGATGCCAATACGTCACTTGGCAGCAGTTGCTTCTGTTCGAAAAGCTCTTGCAGTAACTCAGCCGTCGCCACCCCTGTGCCCACACCCTTCAATTCGATATTGACTTGAGCTCTGCCTCTGGCAAGCGACAGAACCTCACGCAACAGAGGTATTTTTTCCCCTTTGCCTGCATCAAGCTGTCGCAACTCGCTAAAGGCAATATCTGCGAGAAACCCTTTACCGTTCGTTGTTCGCTCAAGTTTGTCATCATGAAAAACCACCAGCTCGTTTTCAACCAACTGTACGTCAAGCTCAAGCCATTCGACTCCTGTCTCGAGAGCGGTACGAAAAGCCAACATTGTATTCTCTGGGCTGGTCCCACTCGCTCCGCGATGGGCGATGATAATCGGTCCTGACATAGAACTTTGCTTCCCACTTTTGTTATTTATCAAAAAGAATTCACCAAATAACTATACTCACTAATTTGCAGAAGAAAATCTGCTTCGTAAACTATGTCTATTTTTGTGGTTCGGAACTAACAAAAAAGCTATTGTGCGTCCAGTTTGTTTTAATCAAACAGGAGATCAGTTTGTCTCACCCCAAAAACACCACCGCCACCCTCTGCCTGCTACTCGCAATGCTGCTCTGGGCCAGCTCTTTTGTCGCACTGAAGATCGCCTTTACCGGCTATCATCCTATGCAGGTTATCTTTGGTCGCATGCTGATTGCCAGCCTTTGCTTTCTTCCGTTTCTGCCAAGTTTTTTCCGGATAAAATGGCGAAAAAAAGATTTTCGCTATCTGCTTCTTATGGCACTCTTTGAGCCTTGCCTCTATTTTATCTTCGAGGCAAAAGCGCTTGTAAACACAAGCGCTTCTCAGGCAGGTATGATCACAGCTATCCTCCCATTGCTAGTCGCCATTGCCGCCTGGGCCTTATTAAAAGAACGGATCAGCCGCCTAACCCTGTTCGGCTTTTTTACTGCCATCGTTGGTGCCGTCATTCTAAGCCTTGCCGCAGACGCAACAATCAGTTCACCAGCACCGTTGATAGGTAATCTTTACGAACTAGCCGCGATGATTTGTGCCGCCGGCTACACGATCTGTCTCAAACATCTCAGCGGTCGCTATTCACCCCTTTTTCTCACCGCGGTCCAAGCCTTTATCGGTAGCATCTTCTTCGCTTTTTTCCTGCTTCCTCCTGATATTGGCCTTCCGGAGCAATGGGTTTCGGGACCAGCTCTCGCCGTCATCTACCTTGGAACCTTCATCACCTTTGGCGCTTATGGGTTGTATAATTTCGGAGTCAGTCGCATCCCCGCCAGCCAGGCAGCGGCATTTGTTAACCTGATACCGGTTTTCAGTGTTATTCTCGGATACATATTTCTGGCTGAGCGTCTAAACAACTTGCAGTGGCTGGCTGCAGCAATGGTCTTCTCCGGTGTTTTTTTAAGTCGTTATGGTGGAAGAAAACTGAAGAGCTGAGCAGATTTTTAGAAGGGAAACGGGATGGACATCAATTTACAACCGATCGGGATTATCCATTCCCCATTTAAAGAAAAATTTGCCGTCCCGCGTCAGCCTGGTCTGGTCAACAGCGTGGAAATCGAACTGGAGCTGCTCCCCCCCTACAACCAGCAAGAAACCGTACGTGGCCTTGAAGATTTCAGCCACATCTGGCTGATTTTTCTCTTTCACCAGAATATTAATCGAAACTGGCATACGACAGTTCGCCCGCCGCGCCTCGGTGGCAATAAAAAAGTAGGGGTTTTTGCCAGCCGCTCTCCGTTTCGCCCGAACCCTGTTGGTCTGTCTGCCGTTGAACTGCTACGGATTGTCTACCAGAAGCCACGACTTATTTTACATCTACGCGGGGCCGACTTGGTCGATGGTACCCCGATCCTGGATATCAAACCTTACCTTCCCTATTCCGATTCTCTCCCTTCTGCCTCTGGCTCCTTTGCAACCGAAGAACCGGTCACAATCCCGGTAGAATTCAGCCCTCAGGCCGAAAGCGACCTAGAAAATCTCCGAGAGTGGTACCCTGAGTTGCGACAAGCGATTATCGAAATTCTGGAACAAGATCCCCGCCCGGCCTATCGGGGCAAAAAAACCGACTCAAACCGTTATGGGGTCAGGATCTATAACCTGAACCTGAAATGGGAAATGGACGGGGAGACAGCACTCGTCAGTGCTATCTCCCCTATATAGAGACTATTTACAGTCTGCGCTCCAAAGACAATTTGGCTGCCCGCAGTCTTGAGAATAGTTTGTGGCGTAACACTGAGGATTCCCCTCTTGGGCCTGCAAACCAAGAATCAACTCCACCTTACGCATTTTTCCAGGAACAAGGCCACGATCTCTAGCCGACTGCTTAATTTCGGTCAGATTCATTACTCATTGCTTTCACTTTCCAAGCACAACACTCAGAACCGGTAACTTCAAACTAAGCCACCGAGTACGTAGTTGAGAATACCACCATTCATATAGTAGGCAATTTCGTCCTCTGTATCGATACGGCACAGGAGTTCGATTTCAATTTTTCCTCCACCCGGACGCTCAATCACTAAAGCTAACTTCATCTTCGGTTGCAATTTTCCACTGAAAGAAAGGCTGATCAACTCTTCTCCATTTAATCCAAGGTTTTCCGCCGAAGCGCCATCGATAAACTGCAGGGGCAAGACTCCCATGCCGACTAGGTTAGAACGGTGAATACGTTCATAACTTTCAGCGATAACAGCTTTGACTCCAAGGAGCAGTGTCCCCTTGGCAGCCCAGTCACGGCTTGAGCCCGTTCCATACTCACGACCAGCAATGACAACCAGCGGACGATCTTCGTGAGCATATTTCAGCGCAGCATCAAAGATTGATTCCTCCACTCCGTCAGGTAGAAATCTGGTAAAACCACCCTCATGAGTCGGGACCATCTTGTTGCGCAGACGGATATTGGCAAAAGTGCCGCGCATCATCACTTCATGATTACCGCGCCTTGAGCCGTAGGAGTTAAAATCGGCCTCGGCGATACCATGTTCTTGCAGATAAAGTCCGGCAGGGCTATCGGCTTTAATCGCTCCGGCCGGTGAAATATGGTCGGTTGTGATCGAATCTCCAAGCAGGGCCAGGACCCTCGCATCACTGAAACCGGAAAATTCTTCAATTTTTCCTGGCACCTTAAAAAAAGAGGGTTGACGTATATAGGTTGATTTCTCTTCCCAGACGTAGGTCTGACCTTCAGGAATCGGTAAACCTTGCCACTCTGCATCACCATTAAACACCTCAGCATATTCACAACGGAACATCTGGGCATTAACCAGCTGCACCTTCTCATCAACCTCGGCGTTACTCGGCCAGATATCGCGCAAAAAGACCGGTTGGCCGTTTTCGTCAGTACCCAGAGGCTCACGACTTAAGTCTATGCGGGTCGTACCTGCCAGAGCATACGCAACCACGAGTGGCGGCGAAGCCAGCCAGTTTGCCTTAACCTGCTGATGAATCCGCCCCTCAAAATTTCGATTTCCTGACAGTACGGATGAAACCCAGAGATCGTTGCTGCTGATGGCATCGGCAATGGGGCCATTCAAGGGTCCTGAATTCCCGATACAGGTCGTGCACCCGTAGCCAATCACCTGAAAACCAAGTGAATCGAGGGCTGGCTGCAACCCGGCCTCTGCCAGATAATCGGTAACAACCTTTGAACCCGGAGCTAGCGACGTTTTAACCCAGGGTTTGCTGGTCAGTCCAAGAGCCTGCGCTTTTTGTGCGACCAGCCCTGCAGCCATCATGACCGCCGGATTCGAGGTGTTGGTACAACTGGTAATTGCTGCGATCACAACATCTCCAGCTGACAAGGAAAAATCCCCAACCTCGACCTTCTGCGTTAATTTGTCTGCCGGGACGAAACCTTCGAGAGCCTGTTTCAAATCCGGCATAGCAACGCGATCCTGTGGCCGCTTCGGGCCGGCAAGGCTGGGTACAATGACAGCCAGATCAAGCGAGAGAACTGCACTATACTGCGGATCAACCTCTCCCTGCTCACGCCAGAGGCCCTGCTCTTTACAATAAGCTTCGACCAAAGCTATCTGTTGCGGATCACGACTGGTCAATTTTAAATAGTCTAAGGTGATTCCATCGATCGGGAAGAAACCACAGGTCGCACCATATTCTGGGGCCATGTTGGCAATTGTTGCGCGATCCGCAAGCGGCAACTGATCAAGACCTGGTCCGAAAAATTCAACAAATTTTCCTACCACGCCATGCGCTCGAAGCTGCTCAGTTACGGTTAAAACCAGATCAGTTGCTGTCACCCCTTCAACCAGAGCCCCGTCTAGGCGGAAGCCGACCACTTCTGGAATCAGCATTGAAATCGGTTGGCCCAACATCGCAGCCTCGGCTTCGATTCCACCAACCCCCCAACCAAGGACTCCCAGGCCATTTATCATCGTGGTATGACTGTCAGTTCCAACCAGAGTATCTGGGTAGGCGAGGGTCACACCATCCTTTTCCTGTGTCCAGACAGCCTGCGCCAGATACTCCAGGTTCACCTGATGACAGATTCCCGTACCTGGTGGGACAACGCGAAAATTATCGAATGACTTCTGCCCCCAACGTAGGAAAGCATAGCGTTCACGGTTCCGTTCCATCTCAACTTCAACATTATGCCGTAAAGCATCTGCATGACCGTAGCGATCAACCATCACCGAATGGTCAATAACCAGATCGACCGGGATCTGCGGATTAATTTTTGCGGGATCTCCACCGACACTAACAACGGCATCGCGCATTGCAGCGAGATCAACGATTGCTGGAACACCGGTAAAATCCTGCATCAAAACCCGCGCCGGCCTATATGCAATCTCCTCACCGACACGCCAGTTAAGAATATCGTCCAATTGCTGCACTGCCGCCTTACTTCCATCCTGGTTGCGCAGTAAATTTTCAAGCAGAATGCGAATTGTCTTTGGCAATTTATCAAGGCTGACACCTCGATCATCTGCCAGCTGCTTAATACTTGAGTAGATATAATTTTGATTTTTAACCTTTAAGGACTTTTGAAAAGAGCTGTTTTTTTCACTCATATCATCTCCTCAGAATCTGATTAATTTTATGTTTCCCTCAGTTTACCGCTTGAATAGTTCCACGCAAAGGTTAGGACCAAAATAATTGCGTTTTTTAAGCCTCGAATATATACACAGACCGATATTATTGGTGATGTTTGAAATGATGGATGGAAGGAACGAGAATCTTGTTACATTACCACTCAGCCGTTTTCAGCGACTCTTATCTACGCCAAACCTTGGACACAGTTCTATAATAGGGCACTGACTACAATAAGGTATCGGTGCTTTACAGCAAGCACGACCATGCTCTATCAAGGTGTGCCCACATTGTGTCCAGCGGGCCGGGGGAAGCAGAAGGCCAAGTTCTCTTTCTATTTGCACCGGGTCACTTTTCAGCGTCCACCCGAATCGTCTACTCAGACGCTTAACATGAGTATCAACAACCATCCCGGGAATATTAAAAACGTTCCCTAAAACAACATTCGCCGTTTTACGTCCAACCCCCGGCAATGCAACTAATTTGGACAGCTCTGCTGGTACCTTGCCAGAATGGTCATGCAACACGGCTTGCGCGCAGCCAATCAAGTGCTTGGCCTTGTTCCGGTAAAACCCCGTAGAATGGATCAAATCTTCAACAGTATGCAGATCAGCTGCTGCCATCTCGGCGGGTGTCGCTAATTGTTGAAAAAGTTCCGCGGTAACAAGATTGACCCGTTTGTCGGTGCATTGCGCAGAAAGAATGGTTGCCACCAGGAGTTGCCAGGCAGAATTATAGACCAGTGCGCATTCGGCCTCAGGGTATTTCTGCTCGAGTCGATCGAGCAAACGTTCAGCCTCACGCGTCGTCGCCATCCAAATTCTCCCTCATTGTTTTGATTAACCAAACGGCAAGTTATCAACTGTTTTCACAGGTTTATCCACAGGGGCGGGTTTTCTACCCTGTCGCAGGCCTCATCCGCCGTTCGCTGACCTCTGGAACCTTCAAATAGACACGCGTATCAGTCAGTTCCAGGGTTGCAATAATGGGTAGATGTCTGGAAATTCCGTGAAGATCTGGAGATTTAACCACCTGTCCGGCCAGAGAACGAATCGACCCACGCAAATAGAAACGATCTCGTGGCCAGAGCGGAAAAGCTGCCGGATAATTCGCTCCCCAGATTGGATGCCGGACCAGCTTGAGTCGCCGTCTCAATAACCACTGTCCGCTCCCCCAAAGAGGAAAACTGAAATCACCTGCTATCAAGACAGCGCAGGGTAAGCTGGCGCCCAACAACCCTTCTGTAAACAGTTTTGCAATCTGTTGGCTACGCTGCGTTGGATCGGCCACCAGTTGAACATTAAATAAATGCAGACGCTTACCGGAGAAATCAAGATCAGCGCGCAAACAATGCCCCTCTCCACCAAGACAGATCGATTGCAGAGCGCTCAAACGATGACGACTCAAAAAACCGTTAGTTCCTTGAGTCGCATAGGCGGTCATGCCGGTCTCTTTGGCCAGACTCTCGAGCAAATAATCGGGTAGATGTTGCAGAAAGACAAGTTCAGGCCGTTGTTTTTTAATAAGTTGAGCCGTGCTCTCAACATCAGAAACAGAGGACCTGTTCATTGCGTAGCTCATAACCCGCAGGATTGACATCTCATCTCCTTCACAACTATTCGTTGTAGATTATAGAAGGCACGAGAATAAAGCACAACGCCACAAAAAAAAGCAGTGCCCTTTAAAAGCACTGCTTTTTTACAAACATATAATTTAACTCAGTTTTTAATCTGTTTCACACTTTCAATAACAACCAGTGGTTCAGGGAGATTCGCAAAGAGTTGGTTCTTACGCACCGTACGACTATGGCCAATCTTGTCAACCACATCCATCCCCTCTATGACCTTACCGAAAACCGCATAACCGTAAGTCTGAGCAGTGGTGCCACGATTGTTAAGAAAGCCATTATCGATCAGATTGATAAAAAACTGGCTGGTACCGCTATCAACCACCTGTGTCCGGGCCATTGCCAACGTTCCACGTTCATTCAGCAGACCATTGGTTGCTTCATTTTTTATCGGTTTATCTGTCGGCTTCCGTTTGAGATCCTGACCAAAGCCCCCTCCTTGAATCATGAATTTATCGATTACACGGTGAAAAACCGTACCATCAAAGAATCCCTTATCAGCATACTGCAGGAAGTTTTCTACACTTATAGGTGCCTTGTCACGATAAAGTTCAATCTTGATTGTCCCTGCTGAGGTTTTCATTTCAACAAGATCTGCGGCCAAGGAGAAACCAGTAAAATAACAAAGCAGTATCAGGGTCAGTAGAATTTTCTTCACTCTCAGCTCCTATAAAGTCTCAGGTCGTAGGTCACGCAGCATAAGATCGACGACCGCCTGTCGCGGATCCTTATCGGCGTAAAGAATCTGGTACATCTGTTCAATAATCGGAGTTTCAACTCCGATCTTGTGCGCAAGCTGATAGGCAGAGAGGGTCGTCTTTACCCCTTCTGCAACCATATTCATGCCTGCCATTATTTCTGCGAGTTTCTTTCCTTTACCAAGCTCAATTCCGACGCCCCGATTACGCGACAGATCGCCGGTGCAGGTCAGGACCAGATCACCCATACCACTTAAACCTGCAAAGGTCGGTGCCGCACCACCAAGCGCAATCCCCAGACGGGTCATCTCGGCCAAGCCTCGCGTGATCAATGCCGCCCTCGAATTGTAACCGAAACCAAGTCCATCGGAAACCCCTGCTGCCAGAGCAATAACATTTTTCATTGCTCCGCCCAATTCAACACCGATGATATCATCGTGGGTATAGACACGAAAATAATCGGTTGTGAAAATTTTCTGTATCTCTTCGGCGACAGATAAATCTGTAGCTGCCGCCACGACTGCTGTTGGAATCTGCTGCGCGACCTCACGAGCAAAAGAGGGTCCGGAGAGAAAACCAAGTCGTTTATTGATTTCGACTGGCAGTAATTCTTCCAACAACTCTGACATGAGCTTGAGGCTGTCGTTTTCAATCCCTTTAGCGGCTGAAACCAGTAAAACTCCAGGCTCGAGATGATCAAGCAACCCATTAACAACTGAACGCATCACCTGAGAAGGACAAACCAGCAGGACCATATCTACCCCAGCGACTGAGCCCGCAAGGTCAGAGGAAAATTTCAATCCTTCGGCCAATTCAATTCCTGGCAGATAAAGATCATTCTCGCGGCTGGTTCCCATTCGAGCCACCAGATCTGTCTCATATGCCCAGAGAGTTGTTTCATACCCCTTGCCAGCGAGTAGGTGAGCCAGAGTTGTCCCCCAACTGCCGGCACCAATAACTGCACACTTAATGTTAGTCTTCTGGGTCATCAAAGCACCTTTTTTTTGCGAGAAATTCGCTCTTTGAGACGCAGGATTTTCTGTTTGAGCAAATCCTGACGAGGATATCCGGTTAACTCTGAATAAGCCTGTAATGCTTCATTGAGATGTTCATCCTCTTCGAGCATCTCTGCCAACCTGAAGCGTGCCTCATGGACTATCTGACTTTTCGGATAAATCCGGACAATCTTCTCGAAACCGGTGTGGGCTTTCTCGCGTTGATTACTTAAAAGCCAGGATTCGGCCAATCGATAACTGGTGATTGAACCCAAATCGCTCTGAGGAAAACTATCGAGGAGAGCCTCAAACTCAATCGCAGCCTGCGACCAGTTTTTTAAGCGTGCATAGCAATCGGCAATTTCATACTGATAACTAGAACCAGTTGCTCCGACCTGTTCAATCAAACGTTGATAAATCGGAATTGCCTGTCCGCAACTGTCAAGACGGTACTTGGTTAGTTTTGCAGCTTCCTGCTGAGCAGAAATAACCAGAACACTCTGCGGATAATCTTTCTCAAGTCGTAAATATGAGAGCAAAGCTCTCTGGTCTTCGCCCAGATCATGCTGCTGAATTCGTCCACGACGGTAAAGAGCATCAGGAGCTTCTTTACTTGTGGAGTAATGATCGATCAACTGCGTGTACGAATTTATTGCGTTAGTTAAATCATTCTGTTGTTCAAGACGAATACCCTGCTGCAACAGCGCAGCAGGGCGATATCGATTCCACAATAGATAAGCACTAGAAGCAATCAGTCCAATCAGTAAAAAACTACAGATTAAAACTGCTTTTCGGTGTTTACTCCTCTTCGCCCTCAATTCCTTCTGCAAAGTCTTCATCAGCTTCTGTGGACTCATGCTCTATTTCTTTCTCTGCCAACTTTGCGACCGAAACAATATGCTCACCAGCCTCCAGAACCATTAAACGGACACCCTGGGTATTTCGACCAATAGTCGAAAGATTACCGACTCGGGTACGCAATATTTTTCCACCGTCAGTGATAAACATCAGATCTGAATCTTCATCAACCTTCTTGATGTCAACAACCTGACCATTGCGCTCAGTCGTTTTAATCGTAATGATGCCTTTGCCGCCCCGGCTTTGAACACGATATTCACCCAGTTCTGTTTTCTTACCGTAACCATTTTCAGTAACCGTTACCAAGGTTGCGGCAGTATTGTCACTTACAACCTGCAGGCCGATCACCTGGTCATCTTTATCTAAAGTCATGCCTTTAACCCCGCGTCCTACTCGGCCAATTGCGCGAGCATCTTTTTCAGGGAATCGGATCGACTTACCACCACGAGTTGCCAGCAGAATGTCCATATTACCATCGGTCAAACGTGTCGAAATCAGCGCATCTCCTTCATCAATATTCTGTGCGATGATGCCACCGACGCGTGGACGAGAATAAGCCATCAGTGCTGTTTTCTTAACGATCCCGTTACGAGTTGCCATGACAATATACTTATCTTCGACGAACTCCTTAACCGGCAAAATACTGGTAACTGTCTCGTTATCATCAAGCTGCAGCAGGTTTATGATCGCTTTACCGCGCGCGGCACGACCGCCCTGCGGAATCTCATGGACCTTGAGCCAGTAAACACGTCCAAGGGTCGTGAAGATCAAAACATAAGAATGAGTCGAAGCGATAAACAGATGCTCGACAAAATCCTCTTCTTTGGGCCGCATCCCGGTCTTCCCTTTACCCCCGCGACGCTGCGCGCGATAGAGTGAGACTGGGTTACGCTTGATATAGCCACTGTTTGAAACCGTAACCACCATATCTTCTTCAACGATCATATCCTCAAGGGTCAGATCAGCAGTCCGGTCGATGATTTCGGTTCGACGTGGATTAGCAAATTGTGCCTTTATCTCGAGAAGCTCACCACGAATAATCTTCAGGATTTCAATCTCACTGGCGAGAATTTCCTTGAGACGAGAAATTTCGGCCATGACCTCTTTAAGCTCATTGATAATTTTGTCGCGCTCAAGTCCGGTCAAGCGATGCAGACGCATATCGAGAATAGCCTGAGACTGAATTTCACTGAAGCTAAAACGAGCGATCAATTTTACTTTAGCTTCAGCCGAGTTAGCCGAGGACTTGATAAGGTTGATCACTTCATCGAGGTTATCGAGAGCAATCTTGAGGCCTTCGAGAATATGAGCTCGTGCCTCAGCTTTTTTCAGCTCATAAACACACCGCCGTGTGACAATCTCACGCCGATGATCAATAAAGTAATTCAGGGTATCACGCAGAGCCAAAATACGCGGCTGGCCAGAGACGATCGCCAGCATGATGATACCGAAGGAGGACTGCATGGCAGTCATTTTAAAGAGCTGGTTGAGAATGACTCCGGGAACCATATCCCTCTTCAACTCGATGACAATCCGCATTCCCTCGCGGTCTGACTCGTCACGTAGATCTGAAATACCCTCAATTTTCTTGTTCTTAACCAGGTCGGCTATTTTTTCGATCAAGCGCGCCTTGTTAACCTGATAGGGGATCTCAGTAACAACAATTTTTTCACGGCTGCTACGTCGATCAACTTCGACCAGGGCTCTTGCGCGCATCTGAACGATGCCACGCCCGGTACGGTAGGCCTCGATAATCCCTTCTCGCCCATTTATGAAACCAGCCGTTGGAAAATCTGGTCCCTGAATATGGGTCAGCAACTCTTCAAAATCGAGGCGTGGATTGTCTATAATGGCAATCAGGCCGCTGATAACCTCACCAAGATTGTGCGGTGGTATTTTGGTCGCCATGCCAACCGCTATACCTTCGGAACCGTTAACCAGCAGATTAGGGTACTTACAGGGTAAAACCAGCGGCTCTTCAAGTGAATCATCATAGTTCGGTCCGAAGTCGACCGTCTCTTTTTCAAGATCACTCAGCAGCTCATGGGAAAGCTTGGACATACGGATTTCGGTATAACGCATAGCTGCAGCGGAATCACCGTCGACCGAACCGAAATTACCCTGTCCATCAACCAGCGGGTGACGCATCGAGAAATCCTGCGCCATGCGGACAATAGAGTCATACACCGCCGTGTCGCCATGCGGGTGATATTTACCGATAACGTCACTGACGACACGCGCCGATTTTTTGTAGGGCTTGTTGAAATCATTGTTCAAGTCGTGCATAGCGAAAAGAATTCGCCGGTGAACAGGCTTAAGCCCGTCGCGAATATCGGGCAGAGCCCGACCAACTATGACGCTCATGGCATAGTCCATATAGGACTTACGCATCTCGTCTTCAATATTTACCGTGACCTTATTCTGTTCTGTCAGCATCTATTTTCCTCCGAAAATAAGGAAAAAAGCGAAATCTCAAAGTGAAAAAGACCTTAATCACCTGAACACGCTCCTTAACCTTTTTTCTAATTTTTATACATCCAGGTTGGCGACATTCAATGCGTTACGCTCAATAAATTCACGACGCGGTTCAACCTGATCACCCATCAACACAGTAAAAATTTCATCGGCCTGAACGGCATCCTGTATTGTGACCTGTAGCAAGACCCGTTTTTCAGGATCCATCGTTGTTTCCCATAACTGATCCGGGTTCATTTCTCCCAGACCTTTGTAGCGCTGAATGTACTGACCTTTTTTAGCCCGAGCCAAAAAGTAATCGAGCAGTTCCTGCCTGTTTTGAACGGTAGACGAATTACGTTCTTCGTAATTAATTTCAATATCTCTACCATCTGCAATCTCTTCAACCTGCTTATAGGATTGCAGCAGCAATTTGTATTCGTGTGAAGAGAGAACTTCAACGGTCTGACGATCAATCCTTGTGTGTAAATTACCGAGGGTGATCAATATTCGGTCAGGATCTTCCATAACCTTGCACTTCATATCGGGTTGGACCTTGAGCAAACTATCCGCCAGGGGTTGCAGCGATTCATGATCGGCGAAACCGTTACGGATATGGCCACGAACGAGAATTTTTAAAATTTCGGCCGGGACGCCACGGTTTGCCACTTTATCGAAAATGGTATTGAATTCGATGATGTTCTTAAGAGTCGGAATAATCTGTTTTCCGCGGATCACCTTGTCCTTGCCAATTGAAACGGCAGCTCCGTCAACACCAGTATCAAGTAGATACTCAAGGAGAGCATCATCGTCTTTAAGGTAAAGTTCTTTTTTGCCTTTCTTGGCCTTATAGAGCGGTGGTTGAGCGATATAGAGGTGGCCACGCTCCACCAATTCCGGCATTTGACGAAAGAAGAAGGTCAGCAATAAGGTTCTGATATGTGAACCATCGACATCGGCGTCGGTCATTATGATGATGCGATGGTAACGCAGCTTAGACACATCAAATTCTTCCTTGCCTATACTGGTTCCCATTGCTGTGATCAGGGTCCGAATTTCATTCGAGGTCAGAAGTTTATCAAAACGCGCCTTCTCGACGTTAAGAATCTTACCTTTAAGAGGAAGAATCGCTTGGTAACGTCTTTCTCGGCCCTGTTTAGCACTACCACCAGCCGAATCACCCTCGACCAGATAAATTTCACACAGCGCAGGATCTTTCTCCTGACAATCTGCCAATTTACCTGGTAAAGAGAGCCCATCAAGCGCACCCTTACGTCGGGTCAAATCACGTGCCTTACGTGCAGCTTCACGCGCGCGCGCCGCATCAATCCCTTTTTCAAGAATCTTGCGCGCAATCTGGGGATTCTCTTCCAGATAAGTTGCGAGCTTTTCATTCATCATCGATTCAACAAAACCCTTGATCTCTGAATTACCAAGTTTGGTTTTGGTCTGACCTTCGAACTGTGGATCGGGAACCTTAACCGAAATAACCGCCGCTATCCCTTCTCGCAAGTCATCCCCGGAAATAGCAACTTTTACATTTTTTAGCAGATTATTTGTGGTCGCGTAAGTGTTCATCGTACGAGTCAAAGCAGCCTTAAAACCGCTTAAGTGAGTACCACCCTCATGCGTATTTATGTTATTTGCAAAGGAGAATATTTTCTCATCGTAACTATCGTTATATTGAATAGCGACTTCTATTTCTACCCCCTCCTTAACTCCACTGATAAGAATTGGAGCAGGGTGTAATGCAGACTTGGCGCGATTAAGATATTCAACAAAAGAACAAATACCACCTTCATAGAAGAATTCGTTTACCTTCTCAGTGCGATCATCCTGAATAACAATTCTCACTCCTGCATTCAAAAAAGCTAATTCACGCAATCTCTTGGAAAGTATTTCAAATGAAAATTCTGTCGTTTCAAAAATATCTGCATCTGGCCAGAAGGTGATCCGTGTTCCGCATTTAACGGTATCACCATCTTCTCTGAGATCAGCTTGAGGAACACCAATCTTATAATCTTGACGGTAAATTTTTCCGTCACGTCTTATCTCTAACTCAAGGTCACTAGAAAGAGCATTAACCACCGATACTCCTACTCCGTGAAGACCTCCAGATACCTTGTAAGAATCGTTATCAAATTTTCCACCGGCATGCAGAACTGTCATGACAACTTCTGCAGCAGGCTTATGTTCAGTTGGATGCATATCAACCGGAATACCGCGGCCATTATCCTCAACCGTGACCGAGTTGTCTTCGTGAATAGCAACCCTTACCTTGTCACAATGACCAGCAAGTGCCTCATCAATTGAATTATCAACAACTTCATAAACCAGATGATGAAGACCCGCCGCACTCGTCGAACCGATGTACATTGCTGGTCTTTTACGAACAGCAGCTAGACCTTCTAGTACTTTTATGCTGTCAGCTTGATAACTACCGCTCATTTATTCTCCTTGATCAATAAAATGACTTTATTTTTCCATCTTCTACGCAAAAATGTTTAATATTATCTGAATTTGAAAATAATTTTTTATCAGTTGTTGTAATAAAAATTTGTCCAGGAAAATCATTCAATATTTTAAAAAATATATTTTGATTTAAATCATCAAGTTCACTTGCCATATCGTCCAATAACAAAATTGGAACAAATCCATGTATATTTTCAAAATCTATAATCTGTGATGATCTAAATAATAAAATAAATGATCTTTTTTGACCTTGGGATCCAAATATTTTTAGTTTTTTATTATCTATATTAAAATCAATGTTTTGCCTATGAGCACCAATAATCGAATATTTGTATTTAATTTCTTTATCAATATTTCTTTTTAAATCTTGAATATAAAATTCATACAAATCACTTTCGCTCAATGGAGTCGATTTCGTAATTTCATAATTGTACTTAAAATTATTTAGATTATTTTTTAGTATTAAATTTATTCTATCAATATAATTATTTCTTATAGATACAATTATAGAAGAGTATTTAGCAATTAGAGCATTCCAGTTTTCAATTTCTGATAATTTATTATTTTTTAAATTTATATTTTTATTTGCTACTATTTTATAATAATTTTTTAAAATATTTATGTACTTTTTATCAGTATAAAAAATAGCTTTATCAATAAGATCTCTTTTCTTACTAGGTGATCCATTTATCAAAAAAATATCATCTGGCATAAACACAATTGAAAATAAAGACCATAAGTAATCATCAATTTTTATTTTTTTGTTGTTTTTAGTATATACCTTAGTAGTTTTCCTTATATCTAACTTTAAATTTTGTTTACTATTATTATTTTTAAAAAAACAATCAACTGTAGCAATATTACTTTCTATATTAATTGCTTCACTTGTATTTAACGTTCTGAAGCTTTTTAAATTTGAAACAGTGTATATAGATTCTATAAAGCTTGTTTTTCCATTTGCATTTTCACCATAAATAATATTAATTTTATTATTAGGTTCAAAAATACTATTTTTTATATTTCTGAAATTTCTTATTTCTAAGCTTTCTATTATCATTTACAAGCGCATTGGCATAATTACTGATATAAATTTTTTGTTTTTTTCTGGTTCAATCATTCCTGGTGACAAATTATCTTTTAAGTGAAATTCCAAGAAATTTTCATCTATTGCTTGTAAAATGTCTAAAATATATCTTGAATTAAAACCTATAGATATATCAGGTCCGGAATAGGTTATATCTATTTCCTCTCTTGCGTCACCAAGATCTGGATTTGAAGATGTTAGTACAGCTTTATTTTTTTCAAAATTTATCTTAATTCCTTTTGTCTTTTCACTAGAAAGAATAGAAATTCTTTTTAAAGCATGATAAAATTCATCTTTGTTTATGATTGATGTTGTTTCACATCTTTCAGGAATAACTCTTTTATAATCAGGAAATTCTCCATCAACTAATCTCATAATCAAAACAGTATTTTCATCAATAATAATAAAATTATTATCTACAACACCTATTTTAAGATTTTCATTTTCTTTACTTATTATTTTTCTAAGTTCATAAATACCTTTTTTAGGTAAAATTAATCCATTTTCAAAAAAATCAAAATTATCTGATACATCAGCATAACTATAAGAAAGTCTGTGTCCATCTGTTGATATCATGGATAACTTGGAATTTTCATATTTTATAAAAATTCCATTTAAATTATATTTTGTTTCATCATTTGATATTGAATAAATTGTTTTATCAATCATTTCGTTTAAAACAATAGAACTTATATTTAACAAATTATCTGATTTTATTTCAGGAAACTTTGGATATTCATCAGATGATAAACCAACTAAATTAAAGGTAGACTTTTCGCAATTTATTTCAATCCAACAGTTCTCTTTAGATTTAAACAAAATTTCCTTGTCAGGTAGTTCCCTTATTATTTCGAATAATTTTTTAGCTGAAACTGTAACTTTTCCTTCTTTTATTACTTGAGCTGAAAAATTTGATCTCACACCTATTTCTAAATCTGTTGCTGTTAATGTTATTTCATTGTCAGTAGCAGAAATATGAACATTAGCTAATATTGGTATTGTATGCTTTTTTTCTATTATTCCTTGGACCTGACTTAATGCTTTTAAAAAAACTTCTTTTTCAATCTTGAATTGCATTCTTGCCTCCTACACACACACCTTATGTTTATTAGTTTATAAAGATTTTAAACCAGTAGTAGTAATAGGGCCTGTGTATTATTGATAACATTCATAAGTATCTGATTTTTATAAATTAATTACATTTTTTTGCTGTTGACTCTTTTCTGGATGAAGTGGCTAAATTGTTTATATAATTTTTATTCTGGTTTTTCCACAATTCATTCATTGATCTGTAAACAGGTTAGACACGCATATTTTCCATCAGCCTTTCAATGGTATTTTTCAACTGAACATCCTCTTCCATTTTTTGTTCGATTTTTTTCATGGCGTGAATGATTGTTGAGTGATCCTTACCACCAAACCTGTTTCCTATTTCTGGGAAAGATGATGATGTCATTTTTCTCGAAATGTACATGGCTATTTGTCTTGGCAATACCAAGGTTTTTAGTCTTTTTGATGATTTTAGTTCAGCAGTTTTAATATTAAAATGATTGGCTACGGTTTTTTGAATAGATTCGATAGATATTTGTCTGTTTTGCTCAACCAATATATCTTTGAGAACATTTTTTGCCAGGTCGAGACTTATAGGTGTTGATGTAAGACTTGCATATGCTCCAACGCGGACCAAATAGCCCTCTAATTCACGAACGTTACTTGTTATAGAATTTGCAAGGAAAAAGGCAACATCTTCTGGAATATCAATACCGTTCTGATCTGCTTTCATTTCTAATATAGCAAGCTTTGTTTCAACATCAGGTGCCTGTATATCAGCTATCAAACCCCATTCAAATCTAGATCTTAATCTCTCTTCTAGACCAGGAATTTCTTTAGGAAACTTGTCAGATGTTACAATTATTTGTTTATGAGATTCATAGAGAGCATTAAATGTATGAAAAAACTCTTCTTGGGTTCGTTCTTTACCAGCTATAAATTGAATATCGTCTATAAGTAAAACATCCATAGATCTAAATTTGTTTCTAAAATCTTCCATTTTTGCATATCTAAGCGAATTTATAAGTTCATTCATGAATTTTTCAGAACTATAATAAGCTATTTTGGCATTGTTATTTTTATTATGAATATAATTGCCAATTGCATGTATTATATGAGTTTTACCTAGACCAACACCACCATATATAAAAAGAGGATTATATGTTGTTGCTGGATTATTAGCTACAGCCATTGCCGCAGCATGTGCAAATTGATTTGATGTACCAGAAACAAAGCTATCAAAAGTATATTTGCTATTAAGTGTATTATTTGATATTTTTTTATTTTGTGTAAATTTAATTATTGTAGGTTCTTCTTTACTTTCTACTTTTAATTTAATATTTGATACGTTTATATTTACTGTTATTTTTTTATTAATTATAGTTTTTATTATTTCTTCTATTTTAGATTTATAATTATCTTTTATCCAATCTGAAAAAAATTTATTAGGAACTGATACTGTTAAAATCTGGTCTTCCATTACTTCATATTTTATGGGATTTATCCAAGTATTGAAATTATGGCTGTTCAGCTCTTTTTCGAGCCGAAGAACAACCTTATCCCATAGGGTAGATGGCATGCTGCTGGTTCCTCTTAATAAACAATTTATCAACAACTGTTGATAGGCGATAATTCGCTCAAATTAGGCTACTGGAAATCTGTCACAGGCTAACAAAGCAGTCTTTTTTTTGCAAGCTTATCCCCCATTCGAATACTTTTTGATTACATTGTTTTTTATGAAAAAAATATGCTTTTGTCTTGACTATATGTTTGCTTATATGTTTAAAGAGACAGTTCGTCATAACTGATTCGAAAAGGAATAGAAAAAATGTCAAAACGTACATTTCAGCCAAGTCGTATCAAGCGTAAGCGCACCCATGGTTTTCGTCAACGGATGCAAACAAAAAATGGTCGTCACGTTATCAATCGCCGTCGTTCACGTGGCCGTAGTCTTTTGAGTGCACAGACACCGAAGAAATAGTCTGACGCTATGTCGGATCAGCGCTTAAATTTTCCATCTGAAGCGCGCTTGCGGAAACGGTCAGAATTCAATACCGTTTATCGAATGGGGTGTAAAAAAAATACACCCCATTTTCTTCTTCTGCTTTTGGACAATACTGGTCCTCAAAGCCGTTTAGGTGTAACTGTCAGTCGGAAGATAGGTAACGCGGTAGTTCGCAACAGGGTGAAAAGAATCATACGCGAATTTTTTCGCTGTAATCGATTTCGCTTTCATAGTTCGGTTGATCTCTCCATTATTGCTAAACGGGGAGCCGGACATGTAGCTACCAGAGATATCTGGCGTGAGCTTGAGTTATTGTTTAAATAGGTTGCTTCTGTGATTTTCAAGCGTTTGGCCATATTTTTAATAGATGCCTATAGATATCTGATATCACCTCTTTTTCCGCCATCCTGTCGTTTTTATCCAAGCTGTTCTGCTTATGCTCGTCAATCTTTAATTACTCATGGTCTTTTACGGGGCGCTTTTCTTACCATTTGTCGCTTAAGTAAATGTCACCCATTTCATCCCGGAGGCTCAGATCCTGTCCCTCCGCTGGATCATCAGGCTTAATACTATGGAAAACCGTCGAATTGTTTTAGCTATTGCCTTGGTGCTGTTTGTTTGGTCTGGTTTTAATATGCTTTTTCCTCGTGCAGAGCAAAAGCAGGAGGAACCGCAAAGTATAAGTCAAAATGTTCAGGTTGCTGAAGAGTCTCCGCTGGAGAGGCTTCCAGCACCAACGGCTCTTAGTTTACCTGCCGCAGGGCAGGGTGTAAAAGAGCGAACAATTAAGGTTCATTCTAATCTTTTCGATTTGACTTTCAGCACCAACGGCGCTCGTTTGATCGAAGCACAACTGCTTAATTTCAAAGAAACGAATTCGCCAGATTCTCCCTTAGTGAAAATTATTGATGCACAAACTGCCGAATATGGCTCTTATGGTGTTACTGGGGGTGAAGGGTTTTACCTCCCTGCTAACAGCGTTTATACCTTTTCTTCTAAGAGTGATGTTATTTCGCTTTCGGATTCTGAAAAATCTGAACTGGTTTTTCAAACAACAACTCAAGAAAATATACGTATAACTAAGGTATTTACTTTTTATCCAAATAAATATCATTTTGATATAAACGTATTTGTAGAAAACCTTTCAGATATAACTAGAAAGGGAACTTTGAATTTTTCTATTGTTAACAGATGGGATGATTCAATAGAAGGTGATCGTTACAACTTTGTTGGTCCTGCAAGTTACAATGGTAAAGAGTTGTTCGACGATGATATCAAAGATCTAAAAGAATCTAGTAAATCTTATGGCGATGAAATTTTATGGACTTCTTTTGAAACAAAATATTTTGCCAATATTGTAAAACCATTTGGCAACTCTATTAAGTCTTTAAATATAGAATTTAAAAATAATTCTGTAGTTAACACAATTGAATCACCAATCATTTCTTTTGATAAAAACAATAAGTATTCTTTTAAATATACGGGTTATTTGGGACCACGAGATTTAGACTTATTAGAAGAAACCGGGTTGTCATTTGATAAAATTATTGACCTGGGTTTCTTCGATATTATTGCAAAACCATTAAAGATAGCGCTTAAATTCTTTTATGGATTTCTGGGTAATTATGGTTTTGCTATTGTCTTATTGACTGTTTGCATAAAGGCCATCTTTTGGCCACTAACTCAGAAGAGTTACAGTTCAATGAAGGATATGCAGAAGCTGCAGCCTCAAATGCAGAAACTGCGAGCTAAGCATGGCAAGGATAAGACAAAGCTTAATCAGGAGATGATGGCTCTTTACAAGGAAAACAGGGTTAACCCATTCGGCGGTTGTTTGCCGATGCTGATCCAGATTCCCGTTTTCTTTGCCCTCTATCAGGTCTTACTGGGTGGAGTTGAGCTACGTCACGCTCCTTTCATGCTCTGGATTACCGATCTTTCTGCCGCAGATACCTTAATCAGTGATGCCCTGGGGCTTGGTTTTGCGCTCGGTCCTTTGCCTATTATTATGGGCTTCACCATGTTTATTCAGCAAAAGATGTCGCCGACCAACATGGACCCAACCCAGGCGAAAATTATGCTTTTCATGCCGGTTTTCTTTACCTTTATATTCCTTAGCTTTCCTTCTGGTCTGGTTATTTACTGGTTGATCAATAACCTGTTAACCATCGCTCAGCAGTATTTGATTAACCGCAAGCCCGCTTGATTTTAATGTGGACCTCCAAGATATAATAGTTGCTATAGCAACTCCACCCGGTGAGGGAGGGGTTGCTATAGTTAGGCTTTCCGGTCAGGGATGCGTCGTTTTGGCGCAAAAACATTTCCGCGCCAGCCGTTCTTTTGACCAACCGGTCACGCACACCCTATACCATGGTTCTTTAGTCAATATTGATGGCGGCTTGGTTGACGAAGTCATGTTTGTTTATATGGCTGGTCCGCGCAGTTTCACCGCAGAGGATGTTGTTGAGATCCACTGTCATGGAGGTCAGCAAATCGTCTCTATGGTCATGCGCACATTTATACAGGCCGGTGCACGTCTTGCTCTGCCTGGTGAGTTCAGTTATCGTGCCTTTGTTAATGGTCGTATCGATCTCTCACAGGCTGAGGCTATTGCAGATCTCATTCATGCCCGTTCTGAAAAATCACACTCCCTTGCCCTCTCGCAACTCGATGGTCAGTTATCCCAAGCTCTATATAGCAACACAAAAACAATAAGGAACGCTCTGTCTCTCATTGAGGCCTGGATAGATTTTCCGGAAGAGGAGTTACCAGAGGAAGACATCTCGACCATCCGGCAAGGGATCGGTGATTCCGTCGATCTGTTGCGTTCTATGGTCAACAGTTATAATACGGGAAGACTTTATTCCGAGGGGGTATCTCTTCTATTGCTGGGCAAGCCAAACGTGGGCAAGAGCTCTTTGATGAATGCCTTGTTGGGGGAGAACCGTGCGATTGTCACCGAGATAGAAGGGACGACTCGCGACCTTCTTGAGGAGGGGTTGGTTGTTAATGGTTTGCCGGTTCGTTTGGTTGATACTGCCGGCCTTAGGGAGAGTTCTGACCCTATTGAAAGGGAAGGGGTTCTTCGGGCACGAAATAGGATTTCTTCATCTGATCTGGTTTTACTGCTTGTTGATGGGTCTAGACCGCTTGATGATGAAGATTTTTCGGCTTTAGAGCTGTGCAGATCCACCAATTATATAATTGTAGGGACTAAGTCTGATCTGGCTGCCAAACAAGCCCTGCCTTTGGGCATTAGTGAGAAACTGATCCGCATATCTTCTAAGACAGGTGCCGGTTTAGATTTGTTACGGCAGGAAATTTATGAAGCACTGATTTCTGATGAATCACGAGATGAGAATTCTGTTCTCCTTACCAGTCAACGGCACCAGGCTGCTGCTATGTTGGCTGTCGACTGTCTGGTTCGGTTTTTGGACGCGCTGGATCAGGCGCTCTCTCTGGAGTTCCTGGCAACAGATCTCAGGGAAGCGTTAGATGCCCTTGGTGACATCACGGGTGAGACAACCACAGAAGATGTTTTAAGTGATATCTTTAGCCGCTTCTGTATCGGTAAGTAGGAATATGTTCCACGTGGAACATGTGAGGGTGATGAAATGTCGGTAGGCTACGGAAAAGAATATCAGGTGATCGTTGTCGGAGCTGGGCATGCTGGCTGCGAGGCGGCTCTAGCTGCGGCGCGAATGGGTTGCTCAACCCTGTTGTTAAGTATGGGCCTTGATGTTGTAGCAATGATGTCCTGTAATCCGTCAATCGGCGGTTTGGCTAAGGGGCACCTTGTGCATGAGGTTGATGCCTTGGGCGGGGAGATGGGAATCAACGCAGACGCAACGGCAGTGCAGTTTCGGCGTCTGAATACACGTAAGGGCCCTGCGGTACGAGCGACACGGGCGCAATCCGATCGCATGGCCTATAGTGCGCGGATGAAGAGAGTTATTGAGGCTGAAGAGTTGCTCGATCTTAAGCAGGCTGCGGTGGTTTCCCTGGAGGTAGGAGAAGAGGGTGTGTCGGGCGTGTGGACACGTGAAGGACTCTTTTTTGCTGGATCGAATGTCGTTCTGACAACGGGTACCTTTATGCGTGGCTTGATCCATATTGGGCTACAGCACTTTTCAGGAGGTAGGGCAGGGGAGCCTGCGTCTGAAGGGTTGTCTGATTGTTTACGTGGCTTAGGTTTCAGGGTTGGTCGTTTGAAAACTGGTACGCCAGCGAGACTGAGTCAGCGCAGTATCGATTTTGGTAAGTTGCAAGAGCAGGCAGGTGATAGTCAGATAAGAGGCTTCTCGTTTTTAAATGCAGGACTTGAATTAAACCAGTTGACCTGCCATATCGCCAATACAAACGAAAGAACCCATGAAATTATTCGTAATAACTTACATCAGTCACCACTATATACAGGGGTTATTGATGGTATAGGTCCTAGATATTGTCCTTCAATCGAAGATAAGGTCGTACGCTTCCCAGAACGAAGTTCACATCAGACCTTTCTCGAACCTGAGGGGCGCGCAAGTTCAGAGATCTACCCGAGTGGTATGTCAACCTCTCTACCGCCGGATGTGCAGTTACAGTTTTATCGATCGATGCTTGGTCTTGAGCGGGTCGAAATCATGCGTCCAGGATATGCAATCGAATACGATTTTGTGGAACCATTGCAGATAAAAAAATCACTTGAAACCAAAATCGTTGCCGGGCTTTTTCATGCTGGGCAGATCAACGGCACGTCCGGATATGAAGAAGCTGCCGCGCAAGGGCTGGTTGCAGGGGTTAATGCGGCACGCCGGGCCAAAAACCTGCCAGCTATGGTGTTGGGACGAGACCAGGCATATATAGGCGTCATGATAGATGATCTGACCACACAAGAGACTCGTGAGCCCTATCGAATGTTCACGTCCCGCTCTGAATACCGTCTGTTGTTACGTGAAGATAATGCCGATCAGAGACTTACCCCCTTGGGCAGGGATGTGGGGCTGGTGGGCGATGAGCGTTGGCAGAGGTTTGAAACAAAACAGGCTGCGTTTAATGTTGGGCTCACAGCGCTTGAGCAGCGCAGGATTAGCTCTAGCCAGAAAGAGGCCATGATGACCTTGGGGCTTGGTGATTTAAGTCAAGGTCTAAGCCTGAAGGAGGTTTTGCGACGTCCTGAGATCAGTATTGAACAGTTGCTCCCTTATGTAGAGGAGCTCGCTGGTTGTGGCACTGAAGCGCTGGAACAGTTAGAAATAGGCGTTAAGTATGAGGGTTATATCAAGCGGCAAAATCAGCAAGTAGAGCGGATGAAAGCCCTGGAAGAGCAGCCATTGCCCGCTATGATAGATTATATGCAAATATCTGGATTATCGCAGGAAGTTAAGGAGAGGTTGGCCGATGTTGTACCGGAGACCTTGGGTCAGGCCAGTCGAATACAGGGTGTAACGCCGGCAGCTATTGCCGTATTGAGTATTTATCTAAAACGATGGAAAAAAGAACCGAAAAATTAAAATCAGGTCTTGCGATATTCGATATTTCTCTGGATGAACTGGTTCTGCAGCGTCAGTTAGATTTTCTGGATGAAATGTTTCGCTGGAATGCACGCATTAATTTAACGGCGATAAGCAGCCTGGATGAGGGAATCGAAAAACATCTGCTCGATTCCTTGATACTGCTGAGTTATTGTCGGGAGCGTTCACTCCTGGATATAGGGACAGGAGCGGGACTTCCGTCAATTCCTTTGGCGATTGCCGATCCTAACCTTCAGGTTGTCAGCGTCGAGTCGGTTGGTAAAAAAATTAACTTTCAAAAACACATTCGGCGTAGTTTGGGACTCGAGAATCTGACCCCGCTGAATTGTCGTGTTGAAGATTTGTCTCCAGATAGAAATTTTCCGGTCATTACTGCTCGAGCTTTTGCGCCTATCAATAAGATACTCGAGCTTGTCGAGCCACTGCTTACTGATGGGGGAGAGTTGTTGCTGTTACGTGGATCAAGGGATGAAGTATCACTTGATCAGACTGAAGTCGCCATGGGTAAGTATGGTTTCCGGGTGACTAAACAGCACTCTTATTGTTTGCCCTTTAGCGGTTCGCAACGCCAAATTCTGAAAATATCACGCAGCTTGAAATAAAAGGTCTTGTTTTTGTCGAGATAGAAGGTTGAATCGACAAAAAGTGGATGCTTTTGCCTGTTGGGCTGTGCTAGTCTTTGGCTTCTTTTTTGCCACAAGGAGCAATCTATGGCGCGAATTATTACTGTTGCCAATCAGAAGGGTGGGGTTGGAAAAACTACGACCGCAGTTAATCTGGCGGCTTCCCTTGCTGCGGCAGAATGTCGGACGTTGTTGGTCGACATGGACCCACAGGCAAATGCTTGTAGTGGCTTGGGTGTTGATAAAACATCAGTTGTTTCAACAGTTTACAATGCCTTGATCGACGACACAGATATTCATTCCATCGTTGTTGGCAGTGATCTCGAATATCTGCACATCCTCCCATCGAATACAAATCTGATTGGGGCCGAGATTGAACTGATCGATAAGCCGGGACGTGAAACAAGGTTGAAGGATGTTCTTGTGCCGCTGGTTGAAGAGTATGACTACATCATTATCGATTGCCCCCCCTCTCTTTCTCTTTTGACTCTGAATGCCTTGACTGCAGCAGATGCTGTGTTGGTGCCACTGCAGTGTGAGTTTTATGCGATGGAGGGTCTCGGCCAGTTGATGCAGACCATTCGTCTGGTGCAGGGAGAGCTCAATCCTGAACTTAAGCTCGGAGGGATTTTGTTGACCATGTACGATGGCCGAAACAATCTGTGTAAACAAGTCAGTGAAGAAATTCGTAATCATTTTGGTGAAAAGGTGTTTTCTGCTGTTATTCCGCGCAATGTCCGTTTGTCAGAAGCTCCGAGCTTCGGTCAACCAGCACTGCTCTATGATATTGCCTCAACGGGCGCATGTTCCTATTTAGAGCTTGCGAAAGAGATTATGGGACAGGAGGAAATGGTCCATGGCTAAGCGGCCCGCTCTCGGTAAGGGAATCGGTGCTCTCTTGAATACAGCTGCTCAAGAGGGTGGTAAGAAATATTTTCAGTGTCCAATTGAAGAATTGCGACC
>JAJRRT010000101.1 GCA_024279255.1 Deltaproteobacteria bacterium
TCCACCCGCACTTGAAATACTGGCAGATAGAACATCTGAAAAGATCGTACTGCTTGACTTGAAACCGACTGTGTTGCTGTTGGAAATATTGTTTCCAGTAACGCTCATGGCTTCAGCATTGGCCTGTAGTCCGCTGATTCCAGTGTAAAGAGTACTTGAAAGTCCCATCTTGTCCTCCGTTGCGCAGTTCCCGGCAGTTTTGCTCAGGCTATGACAGCGCTATCAATGTTGGTGAAAACGTTCTGCTGTAACTGTTCCTGTCCAACCACAGTGATGACTCGGTGGTTGGTGACACTGACCAGCAAGGCCAGTTTTTCAAGGAGCACCAGAGACAGTTTTGCCCCTTTGTTGTGTAAATTCTGTACAGCCATTTCCAGTCGTTCGAGCTCTTTGTCCGAAAATTTCAGCTGCCGCTGGTCAAGACGTTGTCTGGCATGCCGGGAAAAATTTAATTGGCTGATGGTTTGTTGCTGTTCGCCCCTCATTGCGTCATCACCGAGCTGATGTCACTGAGCAGGATATCTCCAGCATCGGTTACCAGCAGACTGTCCGCAGAATCCAGGTTGATTTCATTAACAGTGACCTTGATCATCGGTTGGGCCTGAAGTGTTTCTCCCGCGGTATCGGTGACATTGAGTTCCAGGCTGTATAGACCCTTAGGTAACTGGTTGCCAGCACTGTCAGTACCGTTCCAACTGACAAAATTGTCACCAGCCTCAAGGTTGTTGAAAGAGAAATTAGCGACCAGGTCGCCGGAACTGTTGCGAACCGCCAGAGAGCCCTCGGCGGCGGCTTGATCCAGGGTGCAGCCGAGCTCAATCGAGTCGCCCTGCAGGTAAATACTGTCTGTTGCGGCTGAAACCTTCTGTCCAAGCAGGGAAAAAGTCGCCATCTGCCCACTGCTAGTCTGGGAAGCAATCAACTCATCTAATTTGTCATTTGTTGATGTTTGCTGTTCAAGGGAACTGAATTGTGCCAGTTGGGCAATGAACTCGGTATTATCCTGCGGTTCGAGCGGGTCCTGATTTTCCAGCTGGGCAACCAGCAGAGTGAGAAAATCGTCTTCACCCAGAGTGTTGCTGCCACTGGCCACACTGGTGTAATTGTCGATACTGTTGAGGGCACTGTCATTTATGGCGCTGATAGACATAGTGATTCTCCTTATAAGGTCACAGTGACTTGATTAACTGTTAATTGAGTTGAGCGAGAGATCATTTCCGACATCAATAACTCCAGCGCTGTATATGACAGCGCGAAAATTTGCTTTATGTTTCACAAGATATTGTTCAAGAAAGCGGGTACGGCATGTTCCTGGAGCGAGTTCGCCAAAAGCAATTTGCCCCAAGGTTTGTTCTCCTTCCGCTGTTTTCCGCTGTAAGAAAAGCTGAATTCACCGTCTGCCTGTCCCTTCTTTTCGGGTCTGAAAAGACCAATTTGTATTGGAGTTCTGTTGGAGTTTTGTCGTGAACTGAAAGGTTTTGTTACCTTCTGTTACTTATTAAGAAATAGGCTGTACGCTGGGGAATTGTTTTGTCTAAGCGGAGTAAAACAGTCGAAAATGCACATACGAAGGCAAATAAAAAAAGCCTGCGCCGATGTTCTGGCTGCAGGCCTGAGATTGTGATGTAGTTAACGAAGGGGGGGAGGGCTTACGGGGAGTTCTTTGTTGTTCAGATCTGGATTTCTTTACATGTTACGCAGAAAACTCAGCTGTTGCGGGTCAAGGATGGCACTGGTGTTATGTATGCAGTGCAGGTGGAGCATGGTCGCCTCCGCTTTTAGCGCGGCAATTGATTGAACAAGGGCATATAATTCTTCGGGTGTTTTCCCGGCGAAGATCTTTTCGGCAACCTGTTTTTCAAGTGCAGCAATTTCAGGGCCGAGCCTTTTAACGCCGGAAATAGTCTGTTTTCTGACCACCAGCAGTTTGTCCTTTTGTGCCGAGGCCAGTTTCAGCGCCGGGTTGTCCCACTCCTGCATCAGCAGTTTGGTAAGGTGGGGCAGTTTGCCGGTAATGAGAAATGGCGAGGCTTTTTTGGCTGAGCTCGTTGCCGCAGAGTCCTTCTCCCCGGCCATGAGGGTTGTTGCGGAAAGCGAGAACAAAAAAGTCAGTACGATGATCAGCAGGGTACTTTTTTTCATCGGGTTAATCTCCTTGAGTATTTTTGGTTGTCCAGATAAAGATCAGCGGGATAAAGACCAGGGTCAGCAAGGTTCCGACCAGTAGCCCGCCAATTGCGACGGCACCGAGCGGCGCCAACCGTTCCAGGCCGATAGCCGAACCGAGCGCTACCGGCAGCATACCAGCGGCCACTGCACAGGCGGTCATCAGCACCGGCCGGGTCCGGATGCGGATGCTCTCAAGCATCGCTGCTTTTTTATCCAGCCCCTCGTCAATTTTTTCCTGAGCGAAGTGGATCAGCAGGATCGCGTTATTGACAATAATACCCGAGAGCAGAATAAAGCCCATCATCGCCGGCATTGAGACATGGTAGCCGAGCAGCAGCAGAATCCAGGCGGCGCCGATAATGGTCAGCGGAATCGAGAGGATGATCATCAGCGAAACCCGGACCGAATCGAAGAAGGTGATCAGGGTAAAGAAGATCAGAATCACCGCAAAACCGATCGCCCCGGCCATGCGTCCGGCGGAATTGTTGAATTCCTTGATGTCTCCAACCTGTTCCATGCTCACTGAGGCGGGCAGGGTTGTGCCGCTGAAGTTCTGCTCAAAAGCCTCCATAATGTGGGAGATGGCGGCCTTTTCGCGAAAGCCGTAGACATTGAGGGTGTAGTTGAGCCCCTCGCGGTTGATGATACTCGGCTCCAGATCGCGGGTAATTTTTGCCAGTGCGGTAAGCGGAATCTTTTGCCCTTTGGGGGTGTCGATCAGCATTGTGGAGAGTCGTTCCAGCCGGTCGCGCTGTGCCTCTGGCAGCCAGACCCGCACCCCGAAATCGAGACTGTTGGCTGCAGGGAAGCTGCTGACTAGCGCGCCGCGCAGTAGCGCCTGCAGTTGACCAGTGATATCGGCATGACTCAGAGTGTAATGCGCCGCTTTCTCACGGTCGATCTCCAGGTTGTAAACCCTTTTGTCGATATCCCAGGTGCGCGAAACTGAGACGATGCCGCGGGTGGCGTAGAGGGCTTTTTCGACCTGTTTTCCGGCCAGCACCAGATCGTTGAAATCGGGCCCGGAAAGCATGATGTCGATATTGGCGCGGATACTGGCCAGTGCTGTGGCGCCGTAATCGACCACCTCCAGCTGCTTGATGTTTTCGATTTGCATCAGCTGCTCGCGCAGGCGATGTTCAATCTCCCAGATCGATTCTTCACGTTCGTAACGATTGACGTAGGTGGCAGTCACGGCAATATGGTCAGTGCCCGAACCGCTGCCGATACTCAAGACTCCGGCTTCGCTGCCGATGGCAGAGGAGAGATAATCGAGCTGGCCGTTTTCGGCGACGATGCGGTTAACCTCGCGGACAATCTGCTGACTGGCGGCAATCGGCAGGTTGGGATCGGTGGTGATGCTGATCCGTACCCCGCCGGTATCCATCGGTGGCATCAACTCCCTGCCGACTGTCGGCATCACGCCCCTGACGCTGACAATGAACATCAGCAGCAGGACCACGAAATATACGATGGCGACGGCTTTGCGGCGTAGTGCCGCTTCGACCACTTGGCGGAAAAAGCTCTGCACCGCTTCGTTGGCTTTACTGGTGATGCGGTGAAAAAAGTCCTCGGCCGCCAGCAGTCGCGGGTGCTGGAGTGTCAGGATTTTCAACGACAGCAGTGGGACTGCGGTAATCGAAATAATGTAGGAAGCAGCCAGCGCCAGCAACAGGGTTGAGGTCAGGGGTCGGAATACCGTCTGCGGGTACCCGCCGACGAAAAGGATCGGTGCCAGGGCGATCATGGTGGTGAGGGTCCCGGACAGATCGGCAAACATGATCTCTTTGGTACCGTCCATAACCGCTCTGCGGATCGGTGTGCCCAGTTCGCGATAATGACGTTCAATATTTTCCATCACCACCACCGCATCGTCGAGCAGCAGGCCCAGGGCCAGAATGATCCCGGTCAGGGTTACAACGTTGAACTCGATACCGACCAGCCACATCAGCGCCACGGTCGAGGCGTAGACCAGCGGAATGGTGATCAGTACCACCAGTACCTGCCGGAAACTGGCCAGAAAGAGGAAGACGACAAAAATCGACATCAGGATCGCATCGCGCAGTGACTCGAACATATTGCTGGTCGACTGGACGATGGTGTCTTTCTGGGTGTCGGTAATCTCGAAATTGAGTTGCGGATATTCTGCTCTGATCGTGGCAAGTTTTGCTTCAACCCCCTCAATCGTACGCACCACATCGCTGTCGAGCCCGCGCTGCACGGCCAGAGCAATGGCGGCTTTGCCGTTGCCGTAGTAGGCGGCCGAGTTTTCATAATGGCCGAAATAGATTTGTGCGACATCGGCCAGACGGACATCGGCATTCAGACGCAGTTTTTTAAGGCCCTCTATGGTCTCCTCCCGTGCCGGTGATTTGAGCAGATAACGGCTCTTGTCGCTGGTGATAAAACCGAGGGCATAATCGCGGTTGTTGGCCCGCAGGCTGGCCAGCAAAGAACCGATTCCCAGTCCGTAGCGGTCGAGTTTCTGTTTGTCGACGATAATTTGGATCTCTTTTTTGTAGCCGCCGAAAACATCGACATTGGCCACGCCGGGCAGTTTGATCAGCTGCTGTTTCAGCTTGTGTTCCGCCAGCTGGCGGATATCTTCCAGCGGCATGGAATGCTTGGGGCTGACTGCAATTACCACGACTGGAGCGGTGGCCGCCGAGATTTTATGCATCTGGGGTTCAAGAATATCGCTCGGCAACGCTGAGCGGATTTTGCCGAGCGAGTTGCTGACATCACTGGCGGCCATTTCAAGGTCTTTACTGTATTCGAACTCGGCCCGAATCACCGCGACCTCGTCAATCGTCGTTGAATAGACCCGGCGGACCTTGCCCAGGGTGTAGAGTTCTTCCTCGACCGGTACGCTGATATTGGCGGCGATGGTTTTGGCCGAACCGCCCGGTTGCACAATCACTACGGCAATTTCCGGGTAGTTGGATTCGGGAAAGAGCTTGCGATCCAGTTTGTTGTAGCCCAGTAATCCCAGCAGTAGAAACAGGGTCAGAAAGGAATAGATAAAATAAGGGCGCCCCAGCAGGCGTTCAATCCAGTCGTTACTCATCTTGCGCTCCGGTAAGAATATTGACCCGGCCATAGCCTGGTAGCAGGCTGAGTTTGGCCTCGGCAGCCAGCGCCACCGGCTGGGCCGGGCAGGGGGTCACCAGGGCGAAGTCAGCATTGCTGAGCTGGATGTTGACCGGTAATTCGTTGAAACGGTCCTGCTGATACTGCATGACACTGACTCCTTGCGTCCGATGCAGCAGGGCCTGAAGCGGCAGGGTGCAGCCGCTGGCGGTTTTGGTGACCACCTCAAGGGTCAAATAGCTACCGCCGGGCAAATCGAGCCGCTGGTCCGGTGTGACTTCGGCGATGGCTAGCCCGTTTTTGGCATCGTTATAGAGACGGCTTATGCGGCCGATTTTTTGCGTGTTGTGCAGAACCGGCTGTCCCGGTTGAATATCGGTAGGGTCAGGCACGAAGCTGAAGGTTAGCTTCTGGGGCAGGGAATTCAGGTTGAGAATGGGGCGACCGGGTAGGGCCAGATCTCCTTGGTGAAGCAGAATGTTGCCGATGATGCCGTCAAAAGGTGCCCTGATGTGCAGGTATTCCTGCTGATTTTTCAGGCTGCTGATTTTTTGTTGTAGATCCCTGACTGCAGCAGTCGCAGAGCTTTTGGCAACTTCAGAGTTTTCTAGTTTTTCCTGGGCAAGCCCGCCAGCCTGAAACAGGACCAGGTTCCTCTCATACTGCGTCCAGCTGTATTTCAGCTGTTTGCTAGCTGCCGCCAGCTGGGATTGCAGCGCCTTGATACTGGCAACGATTTCCTGGTCATCGATCCGTACCAGCAGTTCCCCTTTGCGAACCTGCTGACTTTCGTGAACCGGCAGTTGGTCGATCCGTCCGGAGAGTTTTGAGGAGATTTCGGCACTTTGAGCGGCCTGCAGTTCCGCCAAAAAGCTTTTGGTCTGCGAAATTGTTCGGGTTTGCGGCAAGCTGGTTCTGACCGAAGGGATCATCGAAGTTGCCACCGGGGTTTCAGCAACCTCCTGACGGCGTTTTTTCAGCAGTATCCCACCGGCAACAAGTAGCAGAACCAGCGGAATAATAACGAGTAGTTTTTTCATTTGTTCTCTCCGCTTTCGAGCAGATAATCAAGTTGGAAACCTGCAGTTTTATAGTTATATCTGGCAGCGATAAAGCGACTTTCGGCCAGTTGGTTGCGCGCGCTGGCATAGAGAAGGTCGTTGATTGAGGCTGCGCCCTTGTCAAAGCGGACCTGCTCAATCGCGGTGGTCTGCCGGGTCAGATCGAGTTCGGATTGCGCACTGCGGTAGTCACTGACGGTGGTATTGATTCTGGTCACCGCTTCAATGATGGCGCGTTTCAGTTCAAGTTCGGTTCGGGTTTGTTCGTAGCGGCTTTGTTGTTCAACAAGGCGCGCTTTTTTCAGCTTGCTGCTGGTGCTGCCAAAATCAAAAATATTCCATTTGAGATTCAGGCCCGCCTGCCAGACCTCCTGATACTTCCAATCTCCAGAATCTGGATGACTACTGTCGTTAGGGCCGAAATTCTGTCCGTAACTGGTACTTAGCACTATCTGGGGATAGAAGGCCGCAGCAGCCTTGTCAGACTGCTTGGCATTTTTACGGGTGGTCAGTTGGACAGATTGCAGACGCTGTGTGCTGGACATTTGTACGGAAAAATCATCCTGCACGATATTCATCACTTCTGAGTCCAGTTCAATATCTTCAAGTGGCGGGATCTGATCGAGGTCGAGCAGGCTGGCAAGTGATGCCTTTAATATCCGGATATTTGCGCTGACTTGTGTCTGACCAGCCCGGGCACTCTCCAGATCCGCCGCGGCTTTCAATTGATCAACCAGCGCTTTTTGTCCCAGATGCAACTCCTGTGTGACTTGATCATAGAGCTTTTGCAGCGACTCAACGTAGGTTGTCCGGGCTTTTTGCTGGGCCTGAAGAGACAGAATATTCACATAGAGAGTTTTGACATTGTAGATCAGCTGTTCCTTGCTCAGTTTCAGCGATGCGGCAGCCAGCTCTTTCTGCAGGGTGGCAATTTCGACCGATCTGGTATGGGAAAAGCCGGTAAAAAGTGGGACTTCATAGAGAATCCCGGTGGTAAAAAGATCCTTAGTGGTCGGGACTGCTACCGGGTTGTTACTGATCGCTCCCGGGGTCAAAGGTGCCAGGGTGTGGGGCAGATTGTAGTGGGTGTAAGATGAGACGAAATCGAGCCGGCCGAATTTTTGTCCCATCTGGTCAGCGAGGTCCGTGTGGGAGAGTTCGAGGTTCATCTGCTGTTTGTGGAGATCGGGGTTATTCTGCAAAGCTAACTCAACACACTCCTCAAGAGAGAAGGACAAGCTTTGCGTCGTTGGTAAAAGGACGCAAAGTAGGCTGAGGAGACCTAGAATACGGAAATGCTTTAACGGTTTCATCGTCATTCCCCTGTCAGGCACAGTTTACTATCAACCAGCAGGTAGCCAGCACCGCGGATTGTTTTCAGATAGCGTGGATTCAGCGGATCGTCTCCGATCTTCTGGCGGATGCGTGAGATATAGATATCGATCGAGCGATCAAAGCCATTATATTCCGAGTTGTAGAGAAGTTGGTGGATCTTGTCGCGACTGAGGATTGTTTGAGCATTTTCAGCCAGGCACCAGAGCAGATCGAATTCACGAGCAGTCAGTTGGATATTCGATCCGCTGCACCAGACTTCCCGGCGTCCGGCGTCGATGACCAGTTCTCCCAGCTGAATGAGGTTTTTATGTTGGTGGCGGGATTCCTCTTCGCGGCGTAGCAGGGCTCTGACTTTGGCCAGCAACAGTGTGGTTGGCAGAGGCTTGATCAAAAAGTCATCGGCCCCCAATTCCAATCCCAGGACCTGAAACATTTCGTTGGCCTGCTCAGCCAGCATCAGGATTGGCACACGGCAGTTGGCACGTATGGTTTTGCAACTGTTCAAATATTCCAGCGAAGGATTACCCAGATCTATCAATACCAAATCGGGTTGAAAGCTGCGCAGGGGCTCATTGTTCAGCAGATGAAGGTCTTGCAGCTGAACCCGAAACCCCCCCATTTGCAGATCCTCAGCCAGAACAGAATCTGCATCACAGTTGTGGGTGAAAAGCAGCAGTTTTTTTTCGGTCGTAGCCGTTGTCTGGTTCAAATTTCGCATTTTGTCCTGTTTCTTGAAAGCATGGATCTCTGCGTTTTTGTTGAAAGAACGTGGTTATGGCCGGTAAATGATTCCGCGTCGATAGATTGCGAACACCTTTGGAGCATCCTGCCGAATCTGGCAGACATCTCCGGCCAGCAGTGATTGCATGACCAGCCCTTGAATTGTTCCGATAAAGAGAGTTGATGCGGCTTCCGGGTCGAGTTGCGGGTCGAGTTCTTTGTCCTTTATGCCCTGTTCTATCAGTTGATGCAGTCGCTCTCCATAGCGGTGGATGAGAGTCTGCACCATGCGTTTGGATGCGGTTTCTTCGGCACGTTGTAACTCGCCGAACAGCATGCGCGGCACACCCGGGCGTTCGATCACAAACTCGACATGGGCCATGAAGACCGCCTCAAGCGCGCTCAGAGGTGAGGTGGCTGCTTGCGCTGCTTTATCCACCCGTGACATCAGACGTTCTGCCACCCACTCCATAACCGCTTGCAGGATCGCATCTTTGCTGGGAAAATGTCGGAACAGGGCTCCCTGAGTCAGGCCCATGCGTTTGGCGATGGCCGAGGTTGTAATATTGCTCGGGTTCTGTTCTGCAGCCAATTCAACCACAGCTTCTACAGTAACTGCACGGCGTTCTTCAGCTGGGAGGTGCTTGTTCGGGGTCACCATGGGGTTTCTCTCCAAGAAAGATAGTAATCGATTACTTACTTTAGGTTATAGGTGGTTTGTTCGTCTTGTCAAGGGGGCATCTTTAAGAGACTGACAAATGAAGGTCGATGTAATTTGTTGTTTGACGGGATTCCCCTCTCTATGTTCGAGTGGAGCCAAGTGCTAGCAAAATAAAAGCAACTTAAGCCCTCTTGCCGGGTTGCAGAGGTTGCGTATCTTGGGTTGGATTGCAAGCCCAAGTGCTCCATTGTTGATGTAGAAGGTATTGATCAGACAGATTGGATGTAAATCATTTTTTCAGAGGTCTCCTTAACCCTGATGGAGTTCAATGGTGCAAATGGAGCGGATTCTTACTGAAATAAAAAAATGTGATACTTGTAAAACCACTCTTGCGCATGAACCTCGACCTGTGGTTGCGGCCAGCACTACAAGTAAAATCATCATCATCGGTCAAGCACCTGGGCGCAAAGTTCATGCAAGCGGGGTTCCGTGGAATGATCCGAGTGGTGATCTGCTGCGCGAATGGATGGGCGTGGCCAAAGAGACCTTTTATGACCGTAGTAGTATCGCGCTGATCCCGATGGGTTTCTGTTATCCCGGGAAGGGTGCCTCAGGGGATTTGCCGCCGCAGCCAGAGTGTGCGCCGCGTTGGCATGCAGAACTTTTTGATGCGATCCCTGACTGTCAGTTGCGGGTTCTGGTCGGGCAGTATGCCCAGCGATATTATCTGAAGCCACCGTCTGGGGAGAATTTGACTTCAAGAGTCCGGCGTTTTACCGACTACCTTCCGCAGTATTTTGTTCTGCCTCATCCCTCGCCGCGCAATCGCCTGTGGCTGCGCAGAAATCCCTGGTTCCAGGAGGAAGTTCTGCCTGTGTTCAGGGCACAGATCACAAGAATTTTGCAAAGTTGAAATAAGCGGATAAGGCCTGCAAACTTCCGAAGCTATTGTTAATTTTTTAATCTCAGCCTATGCCCCTGCCAAATTATACGCCCTTCTACGCGCTCATAAATGAGATCTTCTCGGGTCTTGTCTCTCCTGGCAGTTGCCTGTACCGCATAGCCGAAATCGTTGTTCATAAGAAGCAGACCAATCTGCCGAGCGATTTTTGATTTGTAGAGTAGGAACTGTGAGGATTACCTTATGACCAGGCTCATCTGAGATTTTTTAACGTGGAAGCTTTCCCTTGATTGAGACCAAGCATTTTCGCTAGTCGATATAATGGTTAACTATTCTGTCGAAAGCCCCGGACTCTTTCAATTGATCGAGCGCCGTTTGTAACTGGCTAACAATCCGGTCATCGGTTTTTTTGTTAAGGGCGTAGTAGTATTCGGCCTGCTTCAATGAATATATGGCTTCATATTCGTCCGGCTTGAAACCGAGTGTCTTGAGGTTCCAGAGGGTGACAAGTTTACCGTAGGCCAGCAGGTCGATCCTGCCCTTCTGGAGCATTTCTGCGAGGTGAAGCCCCTTGTTGTAGCGATAGATTTGTTTTCGCTTCACTCCAAGTTCCAACAGAGTCTGCTCGCCGACATCATTCAGAACCACACCAACACGTAATTTCTTCAGGTTTATCTCGTCAAGACTGTTTAGGCTGAGATTCCGATCCTTGCGTGCAAATAGAACGATCTCAGAACGGATAATCGGTCCCACCCACTTAAATAACTTCTCTCTCGCTGCGGTGCGGGTCGTCGAAAAGAGCAGGACATTCTTTATCTTCAGAGCAGCATTGTAGCCCCTGGCCCATTGGAATGAGCCGATATCCTCTCGCGTCTGGTGAGCACCGACCAGTTTAACCATCTCGAGCAGGGTGTCGGTCGCTATACCCAGTTCTTTGCCGTCGACCGCGAAGTTGAAGGGCGGGTATTCTTCGGTGATAAAGATCAGGTCTTCCACCGTCTGGGCAAATAGACTGGTGGAGGCACTGAGGGTAAAAAACAGAGAGAGCAATACGAGCTTCATACCGGCTCCTATTTCAGGATTGAGTTTGTAAGGTGCTGCCACTATGACCAGTATAGCTTCGCTCTGGCTGGCTGCAACAATAAGTACGAGCCGGATGTCGTGCTCAGCTGAGGTTGCTGAAATCGATCAATATTGCACTTGCGATGAAGGTGTCGAGCTCGAGCTGATGATGGCCAAGCAATCGTTCGGCGCAGGAGCCGAGCAGGTTAAACTCTTGACTGAAGGTTTCACGGAAGGGGTAACGCAACTGAGTCATTTTGAGTGGATCACTGTTGGAAAAATTGAGTGTGCAGTACTCTTCGGAGAAGATTTCCCCCGAGAGGTCGATGTTCGGTAGTCCGTGCAGGCGGCAGGTCATGGGGCGTTGTGCATAGACCAGGCAATGACCCTCTTCCGAGAGGAGCGGGCAAGGTGTCTGGTCTTCCTCCGGCATCTCCTGCCAGTCGTCATGGGGGAGTCGGTTGAGTATGTAGGGGTGACGGAACTCAGGCCAGTTTGACTGTAGCTCGTTGACACGTTCACGGGCCTTGGCAAGAACTTGATTCTGCGTGTTCGTATCAAGCAGAGCAAACCCCTTTTGAAGGAGACAGGCGTCAAGCAGGCTGATTTCGAACAGGCCCCGGCAACAGGCGGAACAGCCTTGACGACAGGCAATCTGGTCTCCGGCTTGCGTCATGCAGTCCGTGAACCAGCGGTCTATGCCTTGGAGGATGGCCTGATATTGAGAGAGAATTTTGTGCATATGCCGCGATGATAGCATGGCCTGAGGTTTAGGGCAGTCCAAGTCAGAACGGGTCGATTCTGGCGTTAGTACTGAACGTATTCTTCAAATGCAGGATTTAATACCATCAAGCTGACAGGCCACAGCATTAGCCACTCGTGAACCCGAGGGCCGTTTAAGGAATTCAGAGATAAACTGCCCGGCATCGACCAGCGCCTGCAGATCAACCCCGGTCTCAATCCCTAATCCTTTAAGCATATAGAGCAGGTCCTCGCTGGCGACATTCCCTGAGGCGCCGGGAGCGTAGGGGCAACCGCCGAGACCGGCGACTGAGCTGTCGATGACTGCTATTCCCCGTTCCATCACCGCCAGAATGTTGGCCAGAGCCTGTCCATAAGTGTCGTGAAAGTGAACCGCCAGTCGTTCGATCTGAACCTTTTTGGCTACGGCATCGATCATTGTCTGTGCCTTGATCGGGGTGCCAACGCCGATGGTGTCACCCAGCGAAATTTCGTAACAACCAAGTTCCATCATCCGTCCGGCGACCCAGGCGACAGTCTCCGGTTCGACCTGTCCTTCATAGGGGCACCCGAGTGCGCAGGAGACATAGCCCCGTACCCGTAAGCCTTGCTTGCGGGCGGCATCGCAGACTTCACCAAAACGGTCAAAGCTGACAGCAATCGAGCAGTTAATGTTCTTGCGTGAAAAGCTCTCAGAGGCGGCACCGAACACCGCGACCTCATCTGCACCGGCAGCAATCGCCGCTTTTAAGCCTTGCAGGTTTGGTACTAAAACCGGGTAGCTAACTCCCGGCTGTTGTGTAATCCCCTGCACGACTTCGGTACTGTTGGCCATTTGCGGCATCCACTTCGGGGAGACAAAGCTTGCCCCTTCGATTGCGGCCAGTCCGGTTGCCGAGAGACGGTTGATCAGTTCAATTTTGACATCGGTCGGCACAACAACAGCTTCGTTTTGCAGTCCATCGCGTGGGCCAACTTCGACTATTTTAATCCGTTTCGGTAGTCTCATTTCAGCTCCCCTCATCTGCTTCAAAGGTTAGCAGCGGTGCTCCATCATCGACCAGAGCTCCGGCCTTATAGTACATCTGTGTGACGGTTCCATCAGTGGGGGCGGTGATAGTGTGTTCCATCTTCATCGCTTCAAGAATGACCAGTGGTGTTCCACGTTTAACCCAACCGCCATTCTCGACCAGAACTGCGATGACTTTCCCAGGCATCGGTGCGGTCAGACTACCGACTGCCTCCTCATGTCCGAAGGCATCGGCGTAGGGGTCGTGCAGAGTCAGTTTGTGGCTGTTGCCGGCGGTCAGAATACTTAGTTCCATTCCACAACGGATCACCTGAGCACTCATCTGCTGGCCATCGATTGTCGCCAGCAGCCTTCCTGAGGCGTTAATTTGACCGTTTGCTTCAAGCTCCGCCGCCGGTAGCTCAAACAGGTAGCCCTGTGATCGGTAGTGAACGGTGATCTGGAGATCGGTTTCGCCATCGGTAAAGCTGATGCAGTGGTGATTATCGCCATTGAGCCGCCAGCCACCGGTCTGATGCCAGGGAGTAAAGGGATCGTTTGATGCGGTCGCCGCCAGTTGCGAATCAGCGTCACGGCTTAGCAACAGATGGAGACAAGCCAGAATCAGCGTCTGGTTGGATGCCGGAGCAGGTGCCGGAATCAGCAGGTCGCGGTGCTGTTCAATGAATCCGGTGTCAAAATTTCCTGCGGCAAACTCGGGGTGGGCAGCGACCGCGCCTAAAAAGTTGACATTGGTCGTGACCCCGACCACCTCGACCTGCTCCAGGGCACGCCGCAATCTCCGCAGGGCGGTACAACGATCTTCATCCCAGACAATCAGTTTGGCGATCATCGGATCGTAATGGATGCTGACCTCATCCCCCTGACGAACACCGGTATCGATGCGCAGATGGGCATTTTCGTCCGGGAAGTTGAGATGTTGCAGATGTCCAATCGACGGAAGAAAATCGCGCGCCGGGTCCTCGGCATAAATGCGGGCTTCAATAGCATGACCACGAATACGCAGATCTTCCTGAGCGCAGGGAAGAGGTTGAGCGGCAGCGACTTGCAACTGCCAGGCGACCAGATCCTGGCCGGTAATCATCTCGGTGACCGGATGCTCAACCTGGAGCCGGGTATTCATCTCCATGAAATAGAAGGAGCCATCCGTATCGAGTAGAAACTCGACGGTTCCAGCGCCGACGTAACCGATTGCCTGGGTTGCCGTGAGTGCTGCGGTGCCCATCTTCTGACGTAGATCTGCAGTCATTCCGGGAGCCGGCGCTTCTTCGAGAACCTTCTGATGGCGGCGTTGTACCGAACAATCCCGTTCGAACAGGTGGACGGCGTTGCCCAAGCTGTCAGCAAAGACCTGAATTTCAACGTGACGCGGTTGTTCCAGGTAGCGTTCGAGGAGTAATTGATCATTGCCGAAGCTGGAAGCTGCCTCACGACGCGCACCCTCAATGGCGGTATCTATCTCTGTGGCATCTCGAACGACGCGCATCCCTTTGCCGCCACCGCCAGCGCTCGCTTTAACCAATAGTGGGAAGCCGATTTCGACAGCCGCAGTACGCAGGGTCTCAAGATCCTGAGCTTCGCCATGATAGCCCGGGACCAGCGGGACTCCGGCTTGTTGCATAATCTCTTTGGCGGCGCTCTTGGAACCCATGGCGCGGATTGCTGCGACCGGGGGACCGATAAAAATCAGTCCTGCTGCTGCGCAGGCCTCCGCAAAATCGGCGTTTTCGGCTAAAAAACCATAACCGGGGTGGATCGCTTCGGCACCAGATTGTTGAGCGACCTGCAGCAGGCGGTCGATGAGGAGATAGCTCTCGGCCGCCGGCGCGGGCCCAATATCCCAGGCTTCATCGGCCAGGGCAACGTGGCGTGAATTGCAGTCTGCATCGGAATAGACTGCGATGGTGCGCAACCCGTTCTGCCGCGCACTACGGATGATACGACAGGCGATTTCGCCGCGATTAGCTATCAGGAGTGAATCGAACATATTTAATATCCTTTTTGCAGGATGTAGTTTGGAGACTTCATTAAATAAAAACCTTAAAGTAGGTTGTCTGAAATTTATTCTAGCTCTTTGCCCACTCAGGGATTCTCTTCTCCAGAAATGCACTCAATCCTTCACGCCCCTCATCACTTGCGCGTGTCGCGGCAATCCGTTTCGCTGTTTCAGCCACCAATTCCGCATTTAAGGGGTGATTAGAGACATCGGCGACCAGCTGTTTTGCTGCCGCCATTGCCTGTGGCCCGTTTTTCAGAAGCAGGCGGGTTAAGCGATCTGCTTCCTGTGCCAATTCTTCGGCAGGGACAATTTCATGAATCAATCCGAGTTGGAGTGCGCGCTCGGCATCGAAGCGTTCGGCGCTGATACAGTAACGCCGGGCCGCTCGGGGCCCGATAGCAGCAACCACATATGGGGAGATAACTGCCGGGATCAGTCCTAATTTCACCTCAGAGAGGCAAAAGCTGGCGTGTGGGGTCGCCAGCACCATATCGCAGGTGGCAACTAGGCCAACCCCGCCACCGAAGGCTGCACCCTGAACCAGCGCCAGAGTCGGTTTCGGCAGGTTATTCAGAGTTTGCATGAGCTCGGCTAGAGCAACAGAGTCCGCGAGGTTTTCGGCGGGTGAATAGTCGGCCATCCGTCGCATCCAACCAAGATCGGCACCGGCAGAAAAACTTTTACCAGCGGCCGCAAGGCAGACCAACCGCACCTGCGGGTCGACGGCCAGTTTCTTCAGAGCAGTGGTCATATCGGCGATCAGAACGTCGTCGAAAGCGTTGTGCACCTCTGGCCGGTTGAGAGTCAGAGTCGCGCGGCCTAGATCATCGATGGTTGTCAGTAGCTGGTCGTTGGCCATAATTTGATTCTTTCTCGTAATTGTTATCTGGCTAAGTAAATTTTCATCCACCAAGGCGCTGTGGTTTGTCAGGGGTGAAGTCATACGCCAGTATGTCGAGGTCCTGACAAAACGCTGTAACGCCGGTGGGTGGAAACTTTACAACGGCAGATCTACATTCTGAAAATGCCGAAGTTGGTCTTTTCAATCGGCGCATTGAGCGCTGCCGAAAGCCCCAACCCCAGCACCATCCTGGTGTCGGCCGGGTCGATGATACCGTCGTCCCAGAGGCGGGCACTGGCATAATAGGGGTGGCCCTGTTGATCGTATTGATCAAGGATCGGTTGTTTAAAGGCCTCTTCTTCTTCGGCACTCCAACACTCACCGCGCGCCTCAAGTCCGTCACGTTTGACCTGAGAGAGGACTCCCGCCGCCTGTGGCCCACCCATGACCGAGATCCGAGCATTCGGCCACATCCAGAGCATACGTGGGCTGTAGGCCCGGCCGCACATACCGTAGTTGCCGGCACCATAGCTACCACCGAGCAATACCGTGAATTTTGGAACCTTGGCGCAGGCAACGGCCATGACCATTTTGGCCCCATCTTTTGCGATTCCGCCAGCCTCATATTTGCTGCCGACCATGAAGCCGGTGATGTTTTGGAGAAAGATCAGCGGGATACCACGCTGACTACAAAGTTCGACAAAGTGTGCCCCTTTTTGGGCCGATTCGGAGAAGAGGATGCCGTTGTTAGCCAAGATGCCGACCGGGTAGCCGAAGATATGTGCAAAACCGCAGACCAGAGTTTCACCATATAACTTCTTGAATTCGTCAAATTCCGAGCCGTCGACGACGCGTGCAATGACTTCACGGACATCGTAGGGCTTACGACTGTCGGTCGGAATCAGGCCGTAGATCTCTTCAGCGGCATAGAGCGGTTCAATCGGTTCCCGGATGGTGATCTCTGGTCGCTTGACACGGTTAAGGTTGCCGACAATACGCCGTGCCAGACCCAGCGCATGGGCATCGTCGGTTGCGTAGTGATCGGTGACCCCGGAGACGCGGCAGTGGACATCGGCGCCACCAAGATCCTCGGCACTGACCACCTCACCAGTCGCCGCCTTAACCAGTGGCGGGCCACCGAGAAAGATCGTCCCTTGCTCCTTGACGATGATGCTCTCATCGGCCATCGCCGGCACATAAGCTCCTCCGGCGGTGCAGGAGCCCATGACGACAGCAATCTGTGGAATGCCTTTGGATGACATTTGCGCCTGATTGTAGAAAATGCGTCCGAAATGTTCGCGGTCGGGGAAGACATCTTCCTGCAGGGGCAAAAATGCCCCGCCTGAATCGACGAGATAGATACAGGGAAGGTGATTCTGCTCAGCAATCTCCTGGGCGCGGAGATGTTTTTTGACTGTCAGTGGCAGATAAGACCCCCCCTTGACCGTTGCATCATTGGCAATGATCAGGCACTCCTGACCACAAACCCGACCGATGCCGGTGATGACTCCGCCGGCAGCAACTTTACCGTCATACATATCCCAGGCGGCAAATTGTGAAAATTCCAAAAACGGCGATCCGACGTCCAGCAGTTGTCTGATCCGTTCACGAGGGAGCAGTTTGCCGCGCTCAAGATGTTTCTGGCTGGCTCGTTCGCCGCCGCCCAGACGGATTTGTGTGACCTTTTCCCGCAGGTCTGCCACCAGGGCACGCATCGCCTCAGCGTTGTTGCCAAATTCTTCTGATTCGCATACGAGTGAACTCTTCAAGGTACTCATGAATATCCCGATTCTACCCCTTTCCCGCTGGGAGAGGGATTGTTGTCAGTTGTTCCTGGTCTCATCAAACAGTTCGCGGCCGATCAGCATCCGCCGGATCTCACTGGTGCCTGCCCCGATTTCGTAGAGCTTGGCGTCACGCAACAGTCGACCGGTTGCGAAATCGTTGATGTAGCCGTTGCCGCCGAGGCACTGAATGGCATCCAACGCCATCTGAGTGGCTTTTTCGGCTGAGTAGAGGATCGCTCCGGCCGCATCTTTGCGCAGAGATCTTCCTTTGCGGACATTTGTCTCCCGCGCGACGGCGTAGATATAGGCGCGACAAGCGTTCATGGTGGTGTACATGTCAGCCAGTTTGCCCTGCATCAATTGAAATTCACCGATTGATTTACCGAACTGTTTACGTTCATGGATATAGGGGAGAACCTCGTCCAGGCAGGCAGCCATCATACCAAGAGGGCCACCGGAGAGCACGATACGTTCATAATCGAGTCCGCTCATCAGCACTTTGACACCACCGTTGAGTTCACCGAGGATGTTTTCAGCTGGTACGATGCAGTTTTCAAAAACCAGCTCACAGGTATTTGAGCCGCGCATCCCGAGTTTGTCGAGCTTTGGTGAGGTTGAGAAGCCGGGAAAGGTTTTTTCAACCAGAAAGGCGGTGATGCCACGCGGGCCGGCATTCAGGTCGGTCTTGGCATAAACCACCAGCACATTGGCATCCGGGCCGTTGGTGATCCACATCTTGTTGCCATTGAGAATATAGCTGTCTCCATTGAGAACAGCGCGCAACGACATGCTGACGACATCAGACCCAGCTCCAACTTCGCTCATTGCGAGGGCGCCGACATGCTCGCCGCTGATCAATTTCGGCAGGTATTGACTCTTCTGGGTAGAGGTTCCATTTCGAAAAATTTGATTGATACAGAGGTTGGAATGGGCACCGTAGGAGAGTGCGACAGAAGCCGAAGCGCGGCTGAGTTCTTCCATGGCGATGACATGATCGAGGTAGCTCATTCCGGCACCACCATCTTCTTCACTGACGGTAATACCGAGAAGTCCCAGGTCGCCCATTTTTTGCCATAAATCTGCGGGGAACAGGTTGTCACGGTCAATTTCGGCCGCTCGCGGAGCGATCTCGGCAGCAGCGAAATCTCTGACTGTCTCACGCAACAGGGAGCTGGTGTCGTCAAGGTCGAAACTGAGTCCGGGGAAATTGATTACGGCCATGATTAACTCCTGCAAGGGGTTAGATCCTGCAAGGACTTAAGTAGCAAACCAGATGCCAACCCCGGTTAAAAAATCGTTAAATTATCTGTCTCCATAACTATCTGTAATCATTCGTTTAAATTTCACCTAAAGGTCCAGAAAATCGACCTCAGCAGGGTGGTGTCAACGAATGGAGACGACTGTTTGCTGACAGCTGTCTCCGTTCGTTGAACCCGGTATTCTTTTGCTCAGCGCGTGATCGCTGCAGCGATGACAATCCGCTGGATTTCATTGGTTCCTTCATAGATCTGGGTGATTTTGGCGTCGCGCATCATCCGCTCGACCGGGAAGTCGCGGGTGAAGCCATAGCCACCGAAGACCTGGACCGCCTCGGTGGCGACCCTCATCGCCACATCCGAAGCATACATCTTGGCCATTGCCGACTCCTTGCCGTAGGGTTGACCGGCACTTGCTTTATAAGCGGCCTGATAAACCAGCAGCCGCGCGGCTTCGATCTCGGTTGCCATGTCGGCCAGCTTGAACTGTATCGCCTGAAAACTGGCAATCGGCTGACCAAACTGTTTGCGTTCGAGGGCGTAGTCACGGGCAGCTTCATAGGCTCCCTGAGCGATGCCAAGTGCCTGGGCGGCGATGCCGATGCGGCCGCCATCGAGGGTTTTCATCGCGACCTTGAAACCGCTCCCTTCTTCACCGAGCAGGTTGTCGGCAGGAATCCGGCAGTTGTCGAACACCAGTTCACGGGTTGGTGAAGAGCGGATGCCGAGCTTCAACTCTTTCTTGCCGAAGCTGAAGCCTGGCGTGTCTTTTTCGACAATAAAAGCGCTGATACCGTGATGTTTCTGTGCGTTCTTGTCGGTGCGGGCAAAGATGATATTGATCTCGGCCTCACCGCCGTTGGTACAGAAGATTTTGGTTCCGTTCAGGACCCAGCTGTCGCCATCACGGACTGCGGTGGTTTTGGTGCCACCAGCATCTGAACCGGCCGCAGTCTCGGTCAGGGCGAAAGCACCCAGTTTGGTCCCTTCAGCCAGAGGGGTCAGAAATTCCTTCTTCTGCTCCTCACTGCCGAACAGGTAGATCGGGTTGGCACAGAGGGATAGGTGCGCCGACAGGGTTACCCCGGTTGAGCCGCAAACCCGTGAAAGTTCTTCAACTGCAATGGCATAGCTGATGTAATCAGCACCGGCACCACCGTATTCTTCAGGGAAAACGATCCCTGCCAGGCCGAGCTCCCCAACCTTGTCGAACATCAGGGCACGGTCAAAGCTTTCCGTTTCGTCGCGTTCGGCTGCACTCGGTTTGATCTCTTTCTCGGCGAACTCTCGGACCGTTTGGCGGATCAGGCTCTGTTCTTCGTTCAATTCAAAATTCATGAGGTGTCTCTCCCTTTATTATATTTAACTGAAACTTCGCAAAATATCCCGCGCGATGATGAGTCGCTGGATTTCGCTGGTCCCTTCATAAATAGTGGTAATACGCGCATCTCGCGCATAGCGTTCGACCGGGAAATCGCTGGTGTAACCATAACCGCCGAAGAGCTGTAAGGCTTCGTAGCAGGCACGGTTGGCGCTTTCGCTGGCGAACAGTTTTGCCATCGATGCGGCACGGGCGAAGGAGCGGCCCTGTTCTTTCTGGAAAGCGGCGTTCATCACGAGCAGGCGAGCGGCCTCAAGCTCAGTGAAGGCGTCGGCAATCTTCCATTGGGTCGATTGAAAGTTGGATAGTGTTTTACCGAATTGTTTGCGCTCCAAAGAGTAGCGGGTGGCACAGTCGATGGCGGCCAGGCCGACACCGAGGGCCAGGGAGGCGATGCCAATCCGTCCACCAGCCAACTCACCAACCGCAATGCGGAAGCCGTCGTTCAGCTGTCCCATCAATGCGGTTTGTGGTATCCGGCAATCGCTGAAGGTGATTTCGTTGGTCGCCGAAGCATGCTGCCCCATCTTATCTTCTTTTTTACCGATACTCAGACCCGGTGTGCCCTGTTCTACCAGGAAGCAGCTGATCCCTTTTCCTTTTGGTGCTCCCTTGTCGGTGACAGCCCAGACCACAAAGACCCCGGCATAAGGAGCACTGGTAATGAAGATCTTACTGCCATTAAGCACCCAGTCATTGCCGTCACGAACTGCACTGGTGGTCATTCCGGCGGGATCTGACCCGGCCTCGACTTCTGTCAGGGCGAAGGCTCCAGCAGCGTATTCACCAGAGCAGATCGCCGGAATGTAGTGTTGGCATTGTTCTTCGTTGCCGACTGCCTGAATCAATTCACAGACCATGTTGCTGACCGACAGAGTGACTGCGGTCGAGGCACAGGCCCGGGCGATTTCGGTCAGGGCGACGGAGAAGGCGACCACCCCGGTTTCGGCACCGCCGTACTCTTCACGGACGTTCAATCCCATGAACCCGAGCTCGGCAAGCTTTTTAAGATTCGCTAAGAAGGGTTGTTGATTACCACCTTGATCGAGTTGCGCCGCGACCGGCGCAAGTTCGTTCTCGGCAAATTCTCGTGCCGTTTGCTGAATCAGTTTTTGTTCGTCTGATAAGTCGAGGTTCATAGCAACTCCGTTGCTGGTGTTTGGCATTGGGCGCTTGGCTCTGGGGAAAATCAAAGGCCTTGACTGGCCTTTCCCAATGCCAAGGGCCTAGAGCCTAACGCCGGGATTTAAATCCCTTTAAATTCCGGCGGGCGTTTCTCGAGGAATGCCAGCATCCCTTCTTTCTGATCGGCGGTCGCAAAGCAGAGCCCGAAAAGGTCGGCTTCGTAGGTGCAGGCGCGGGCGAGATCGATCTCCAGCCCATCGTGCAGTGCGCTCTTGACGAAACCGATGGCGACCTGTGCCTTGGACGCTATTTTTGCTGCCAGCTTGTGCGCCGCCGGCAGTAGTTCATCGGCAGGCAGAACCTTATTGGCCAAGCCGATCCGGTAAGCTTCGGCGGCATCGATCATATCGCCGGTCATCAGCAGTTCGCAGGCCCGTCCTTTTCCGATCAGCCGTGGCAGGCGCTGGGTCCCTCCGAATCCAGGGATCACGCCAAGATTGACTTCGGGCTGACCGAAGCGGGCATTTTCACTGGCCAGCCGCATATCGCAGCAAAGCGCCAATTCACAGCCGCCACCTAAGGCAAAGCCGTTGACGGCGGCAATCACCGGTTTGGACAGGCTCTCTATGGTCGCTGCCAGTTTATGGCCGAGCAGAGCAAAATGGCGTCCGGATACGGCATCAATCGGCTGCATTTCTGAGATGTCAGCCCCGGCGACGAAGGCTTTTTCACCCGCACCGGTGAGTATCACCACCTTGACTGCTCCGTCATCTTTGATTGCAGTGAAGAGATCGAGCAACTCTTTGAGGGTTGCCTGATTTAATGCATTGAGTGCCTTGGGTCGGTTGATTGTTACGGTTGCAATACCATCGCTGCACTCGTAAAGCAGATTTTCGAAAAGCATGAGTTTTCCCTTGTTTGCAAAAGTAGGCTGCTGAAGCTCTAGAATCTCTGGTCAGCTTGACATCAGTATCGGTACTGTCATCTGTTTGAGCAACTGACCCGCCATCGGAGCTGGCGCTGAAGGCAATGCCCCACCGATAACCAGCAGATCAATCCCTTCTTCAGCGACGCGATTGAGCAGGGCGTCACCGAACCCGATGCCACTGATCAAGCGTGATTCTGTCACCGCCGTGACGCCGTGTTGCGCCAGAAAACCGGCGAGTTTCTTCAGAGTCTCTTCATTCTGTGCACGCTCTGCTTTGGTTATAGCGAAACTGAGAAGGTGCACTGCCTCGGCCTGAGCCAAAAGAGGTAGTGCATCGTAAAGGGCTCGAGCCGAAGCCCGGCCTGAGCGCCATGCGACCATCACCCGTGTTCCGACCTTCTGAAAATTCCCTGAAAAGGGGATGGTCAGTACCGGTCGGCCAGAGGTCAAAACCATTTTTTCAGGGAGGTCTCTTGGGGGCGCTGGTGGCGGTCCGGCATCCGCGCCCGGTTGACCGACTATGGTCAGATCCGCGAAGAAGGATTGGTAGTTCAAGCGTGCCGCAAGAGGTGGGTGTGACAGGTCTTCAACTTCGGGAACCCAGACGAACTCGACCTCCGCCTGGCATGCCTTTCCCGCACATTCAGCTTGAACTTTCTCGCGATGGCACTTTTCGGCGCCATGAAAAAGGTAGGGCATTGAGGTCGCATAGAACGCACTCAGGCAGGCTTGATGACGTTTCGCCAGATCGAGGGCGAGATCAAATCGCGCTGCGCTACGGGAGGTCTGGTCGAGATGAACCAGGATGTTTTTATAGGCCATTTTCTCCTCCAGGTTTCAGGTGTAGTCAAAGAATCCTTTACCACTCTTTTTGCCAAGCCAACCTGCCTTGACCATCTTGCGCAACAGTGGACAGGGACGGTATTTGCTATCGGCGAAGCCCTCGTAGAGAACTTCCATGATCGCCAGGCAGGTGTCCAGCCCGATAAAATCGGCCAGAGTCAGCGGTCCCATTGGATGGGCCATACCGAGCTTCATCACAGTGTCGATCGATTCGGCATCGGCGACGCCTTCGTAGATACAGTAGATCGCTTCATTGATCATCGGCATCAAAATTCGATTGGCGATAAAGCCAGGGTAGTCGTTGACTTCGACCGGGACCTTACCCATTCTTTCAGAGAGTTCCTTGACCGCAGTGTAGGTCTCATCGCTGGTCGCAATGCCGCGGATTACCTCGACCAGTTTCATCACGGGCACCGGATTCATGAAGTGCATGCCAATCACGAGTTCGGGTCGTGTGGTTCCGGCAGCAAGTTCAGTGATCGGCAGAGAAGAGGTGTTCGTCGCCAGGATGACACCAGGCTTGGCGACTTCGTCGAGGGTACGGAATATTTTCTCTTTGAGATCCATGTTTTCAGTTGCAGCCTCGACGATAAAATCGACTTCAGCGGCATCCTTGAGATCGGTGGAGGGGATCAACCGGGAGAGGGTCGCCTGTTTCTCTGCGGCACTGATCTTCTCTTTGGCAACGCTCTTGTCGAGCAGTTGACCGATAAAGGCCAGGCGTTTTTCGATAAACTCCAGGTTGATATCATTGAGCACTACCTCAATTCCTGCAGCAGCAGCGACCTGGGCGATTCCTCCGCCCATTTGTCCGGCGCCGATTACCATGATCCGGTTGATTGCCATCTTTGTCTCCCTATTCGATTAATAATGAAATATCTAATCGCCAGTTTCTGCGTTGTCTGAGGACCTCTGGAATCCTCTATTTCAAATAATTACGCTTCTTCTCTTCTTCACGGCGACGCAATTCGACTCGGCGGATTTTCCCCGAGATCGTCTTTGGCAGTTCGCTGATAAATTCGATTTCGCGCGGGTACTTGTACGGCGCAGTCTCCTGTTTCACATGTTCCTGAATCTCCAGGACCAGTTCAGCGGTGGGCTCAAACCCCGGTGCGAGAATGATGAAGGCCTTGACAATGGTGCCGCGTAATTCATCGGGTGAACCGACTACTGCGCTCTCCGCCACGGCCGGATGGCTCTGCAGAGCGCTTTCGACTTCAAAGGGGCCGATACGGTAGCTGGCGGCGTTGATGACATCGTCGGCCCGTCCGACAAACCAGAAATAACCATCCTCATCCTTATAGGCCTTGTCGCCGGTCAGATAGTAGTCTCCGACAAAGGATTCGGTGTTCGCCTCTTCATTGTTCCAATAGGTCCGCAGCAGCCCGACCGGTGGTTCTGGTTTGACTCTGACCGCGATATTCCCCTCTTCACCGTCGGGAATAATCTTTCCATCATCGTCGACCAGATCGATCTGGAAGCCGGGGGTCGGCTTACCCATAGATCCGAACCTGATCGGCAGGCAAGGGTAGTTGCCGATCAGGTTGACCGACTCGGTCTGCCCGAAGCCATCATAGATCGTGGTTCCTGTGGTCTCTTTCCAGATCTTGATGATTTCAGGGTTGAGAGGTTCGCCGGCGGCCATCGAGTGACGGATGGAGGAGAGATCGTAGCGGCTGAGGTCCTCCTGTACCAGCATCCGGTAGACTGTCGGCGGGGCACAGAAGGTCGTGATGCCACAGTTTTCGATCAGCCGCAGATGGGTGTCTGCGTCAAATTTTGCCGCTGCGTCGTGAAGCATGACGGCACAGCCAATCTGCCATTGACCGAACAGCTTGCCCCAGGCAGCTTTGGCCCAACCGGTGTCCGAAAGGGTCCAGTGCAGGTCGGTTGGTTTGAGATCCTGCCAGAATTTGGCGGTGATCAAATGACCGATCCCGTAGGACGCCTGGGTGTGTGGCACCATCTTGGGAAAGCGGGTCGTCCCCGAAGTAAAATAGATCAGCATGTTGTCGTCGGCCAGTGTCGATTCGACTTGGGCGCGCTCTAGATGCGGTGAAGCCTCAGACATTAACTCTTCATAGGAGGCCCAGTTTGGTTGAGGGCCGCCGAGGCTGATACAGTGTTGCAAGGTCGGGCACTGATCGCGAACCTCTTCGATCTTGTCAACATTCTGGTGCCAGACCACCGCTCCTGAGGCTTCGGCCTGGTTGATCCGATAGGTAATATCTTTCGGCGCCAGGATATTCGGAGCCGGAAGCGGGATAACTCCAAGCTTGAAGCTACCGAGCATGACGGCATACCACTCGACCAAGCGTGGGACCATCACGAAGAGGCGGTCCCCCTTTTTGAATCCGCGCGCACGCAGCAGGTTGGCAAAGCGATTGGAGAGCCGCTGCAGGTCAAAAAAGCTGTACTTGCGAATATCCGAGCCGCTCCGATCGGCCCAGACCAGCGCCAGTTTGGTCCGGTCAGCAGCCCAGTGATCGATGACATCAAAGCCGTAATTGAAATATTCCGGGATATTGAAGCGGAAATCCCTGACGGTCTGGTCATAATCGAGCATGTTGGGGCCACTCAGATTTATCGGAACATTGTCATAACGCGTCGTCAGCGGCATGCTTATCTCCTCTTGCTTGGGATGACCCCAACTTTTTAATCGAGACGTTCTAAGATCGCTGATACTGCTTCGCCACCGCCGATACAGAGGGTCGCAAGGCCGTAGTGACCACCAGTCTCCTCAAGGCCGTTCAGCAAGGTTGCGACGAGACGACCACCACTGGCACCAACCGGGTGACCGATAGTACAGGCTCCGCCGTTGATGTTGACCTTGTCGCGATCAAGCTTGAGGTTCTTTATTGCCATCAGGGTAACCGCCGCAAAGGCCTCATTGATTTCAAACAGATCGATCTGGTCGAGGTTGAGTCCAGCCTTTTCGCAAACGCGTTCGATAGCGCCGACCGGTGCAACCGGGAACTGATCGGGGTGCAGGCTGTTGGTGGCATAGGCAACCAGTTTGGCTTTGGCTTTCAGGCCGTATTTTTCGACAGCAGCACCGCTGGCCAGCATGACGAATGCGGCTCCATCGTTGATCGTCGAAGCATTGCCGGCGGTGAGGGTGCCGTCCTTTTTGAATGCAGGCCGCAGAGAGCTGACCTTGTTAAAATCGATCCGTGAAGGCTCTTCGTCAACTGCAACGGTGACATCGCCCTTGCGACTCGATTTGACCACCGGTACGATCTCTTTAGCGAGAAAGCCATTAGCTGCCGCAGCCTGGGCACGCTGATAGGAACTGATAGCGTATTCATCTTGAGCCTCGCGACTGATCTCCTGTGCAGCGACGACCACCTCGGTGACTTCACCCATGTGCCGCCCGGTATAGGGATCGCGCAAGGCATCGTGAATCAACAGATCGACTGCTTCTGCATTCCCCATGCGCATTCCGTAGCGCGCTTTTGGCAAACAATAGGGCGATAAAGACATATTTTCCATGCCGCCGGCGATAACCAGCTCATCATCGCCGAGGCGGATCGAATCAGCACCCAGCATGATCGCCTTAAGCCCGCTGCCGCAGACCTTGTTGATGGTTAAAGCCGGGGTGCTGTCCGGGATTCCGGCGCTACGCATTGCCTGCCGCGCCGGGGCCTGCCCGACACCCGCCTGAATGACATGCCCGGCGATGAACTGTCCGACCTGCTCAGGCGCGACGCCAGTTCTGGCGAGGAGTTCTGTTACGACCGTCGCCGCTAATTGCGGTGCGGGGACATCAGCCAGGGTCCCGCCGAAACTGCCGAAGGGGGTGCGCAAGGCCTCAATTATGAATACGTCTGACATGGGTTGACCCTTTCAAAGTGATTAAAAAGCATCTTTAACGCAGAGCCGCAGAGATGGAGAGTCCGGTGAGAAAATCATTTGCAAGTTTGGTTTTAACCAAATATCCAAGCTTTTCTCTATGTTCTTCGGTATGTCTCAGCGCTTCTCTGTTAAAAAGTTCCCGTTATCCTTCAAGTTTAGCCGTCAAGGCTGGGGCAAACTGCTTGATGTCAGCCACCACCAGCACATCGGCCACTTCATTGATCGGCGCGTCCTTGTCGGTGTTGATCGCGAGGATGAACTCTGATTTCTTCATCCCGGCCAGGTGTTGAATCGCACCCGAGATTCCGCAA
>JAJRRT010000102.1 GCA_024279255.1 Deltaproteobacteria bacterium
AGCATAGGCAGCGCCTTGCCATATCACTCCAGCAAACAGTGATATCACCGCAAGTAGGCAGATTTTGATGCAGGACCGGGTCATAGTGTTGCCTCCTAAGAATAAAGAGTCGCGGGCCTTCATGGCCCTTGGCACTTCAAAATATCTGATTTACTAGTCAGGCTTATCTGCAAAGATAATACCAGCCACAATCAACTAGGAGGAACGGCCCAAACAGAACAGAGAAGCGGCCGATATTCGCTAGAAATATCGGCCGCTTCTCTGTTCTGAAACTAAATTATAATTGAGGTTATTCACAAAAACTTAAACTTTTTCATCCGGTAACGGAAGGCATCTATTCCGAGATTCAGTTTTTTCGCGGCCTTCGACTGATTCCCATCAGATGTCTCGAGTGATTGCCTTATCAACTCACGCTCTACGTCTTCGATATCGATCCCCTCAGCTGGCAGAGTAAAGATCAGCGGGCTCCCTCCAGCGGGAACATTCCTTGACACCAATTCGCGTGGCAGATGTTCATATTCCATGGTTTCATCATTCTCAAGAATAACCGCACGCTCTATGACATTACGCAATTCGCGGATATTTCCCGGCCAGTCATAATCGACAAGAACATTTTCTGCTTCTTTCGATATCTGCCTGACATCCTTGCCGAATTCACGGTTGAAGGACTCGATGAAATGTCGTGCCAGGGTCAGAATATCATCTCGACGCTCGCGTAATGGCGGCAGAAAAATCGGGATGACCTGAAGACGGTAGTAAAGGTCACTGCGAAATAATTTTTGCTCAATCGCTTCCAAGAGGTCACAGTTGGTTGCCGAAACGATACGAATATCGACATGAATATCCTTCAAACCGCCGACGCGGCGGAAGGTTCTATCCTCAAGCACGCGCAGCAGCTTCGCCTGAATCGCCATCGGCATGTCCCCGATCTCATCGAGAAACACCGTGCCACCATGGGCCATTTCAAAGAGGCCCTTTTTTTGACTTTTAGCGTCAGTAAAGGCCCCTTTTTCGTGACCCATCAGCTCGCTTTCAAGCAATGTTTCTGGAACGGCGGCGCAGTTTATCGCCATGAACGGCTTATCAGCACGTGCTCCTTCATAATGGATGGCTTTGGCGATCAACTCTTTGCCAGTGCCACTCTCCCCCTGAATCAGCACGGTTCCGGCATCACTCAGAGCGATCTTGCGCACCATGTTCAAGACATGTCGTAAATCAGCGCTATCGCCTATGATGCTGTCGATACTAAAGCGCCTCGGTTGTACTGCACGCAGTTGGGCAACCTCACGCTTAAGTTCACGTGTTTCAAGGGCCTTCTTGATGACAATAGCTAACTCATCAAGGTTAAAAGGTTTATTAATGTAATCATAGGCACCAAGCCGCATCGCCTTGACGGCAGTCTCAAGCACACCGAGAGCAGTCACCATAATGACGATCACATCCTCTTCAAGCTCTTTGACTTTTTCAAGGACCTCCATGCCATTCATTCCCGGCAGTTGAATGTCGAGCAACATCAGGTCCGGGGTCTCTTCCTGCAACAGCCGCAGAGCATCTTCACCAGAGCCTGCAGTACTGACGCCATAACCCTGCTTCTTGAGGTTCTGCTCAAGAGACCAGCGGATCAAATGCTCGTCATCAACAACCAGTATTTTGTTTTTCATATAAACAATCTCTCCTTATTCCAGCGCGGGAGACATACTCCCAAGGGTTCATTTCCCAGGTCGATCATCCCGCACCGGCAGAAGCAGGGAAAATTCCGTCCCCTTGCCGAGTTCACTCTCTACGTCGAGACTTCCGCCATTATTCTCCATCAATTGTCGGCAGATCGGCAGGCCAAGACCCGTTCCCTGTGTTTTAGTCGTAAAGAATGGAGTAAATATTTTGGCACGAACCTCTGCTGTGATCCCCGGACCCGTATCAGAAATACGGATTCGCACCCAGTCTCTTTTATCACCTTGAATCCGGTCCGTCACAACAGTCAATATGCCGCCTTCAGTCATAGCTTGCACAGCATTGAGTGCGAGATTGAGAATGACCTGCTGAAGCTGCTTACAATCGATCCAAACGGCCGGCAAATCACGCGTCATCTCATCGATACGGTTTATATTTTTAGATTCAGGGTGCTGGGCAACGAAAAGCAAGGTATGCTTGAGCAGATCATTGATGTCGGCGAAGGCAAACTCAGGCTTCCCGGGCTTGCCGAAATAGAGCAGGTCGTTAACTGTCTTATCGAGGCGGCCGATCTGGTTCTGAATCTGTTGCATAATCTCGCGGCGCTGGTCGCCCTCTGCATAGTCATCGGAGAGGACACTGATCGCTCCGCTGATTCCGGCGAGGGGGTTTTTGATTTCATGGGCCAACCCTGCAGCCATCTCCCCAACCGAAGCAAGGCGGTCAACCCGTTCCATCTGCTCATAATGATATCGCTCAAGTTCGTTCTGAGCCCGCGAAAGATTACCAACCATCGCGTTAAAACCATCCATCAGCTGACCGATCTCATCATCCTGCACTGGCTGTAGCCGCACGGTTAGATCGCCATCCTCGACCTGAGACATGCACTGCGTAATTTTTTCAAGCGGACGCCGCAAAAACCGGATCATCACCACCGATATACCGGCCGCGAGAAAACCAAGAATAATAAATGTAGAGACGATGAACAGCTGACTGGTCTCACGCAACTGCAGATACATTTCAGATAACGAAAAGTTCAGATTAAGAACACCGATCACCCGACGGCCATTACCATGACAACCAAAGCAGCGCTCATCTGAGACAATTGGTCGGACCATCGACAACACCCGCCCACCCTTATGCGACTGAAATGTCCCTTCGGAAATATTTTCGGTAAAAAGAGAAAAATCATGCTTATCGGCATGCGACCCGATCTCCTCCGGCTCGGCCGATGTCAACACAATCCCCTCAGGGCTGAAGATCCGCACACCGGTTATTCCATGGCCATGGCCCACTGTCTCGAGAATTGCCTGCACTTCTGACGTCTTACCAAGGCGCATCGAAGTAAAGATAGATTTCTCTATGGTGCCGAGCAACATATTGGCATGCTGACGGGTGGTAGCAATCAGGTGGGCTTGTTCACGATGAAGATGGAAAAGAGTAAAAATGCTAACACCGAGAGCGAGCAGCAACACATTGAATAGAATAATGCGGCTGATCAAACTTCTAAACATTAAAAGTCCTCCAGGTGGTCGCCGGCACAAAGGTTAATAACAAGCTCAAGAAGTGGTCGCACAACTGAATCCGTGGCAGCCATACCGTCATTTATTGCTCTCCGCCGCGGGGTTGGTGCCTTCTAGCGACTGGATACTGCCTTCAGCAGGCGCCTTAACTGCAGCAGACTTTGTTTTCTTAGGCGTATAAACAAACTCCCACTCAGCATAAAGACCACGGCCTTCAAATTCTTCGTTTTCGGCAGAAAAATTCCCCTGCTTGAAGGGCTCTTCCTTGAAAGTGGAACGCACACCCTTTATCCGTCCGGCCGGATCCTTGATCAAGTCCCAATCTGAACCCGTCATCGGATCGACATAAGGGCGACGCAGGTGTCTTTTGGTTTGCAAAAAACGGGGATCCTTTAGCAGGTACTCCAATTTAGAGGGGTAGGTTTTCGCAGCACCCTGTGCATGAGAAGACTCATAATAGGTGCCAATAGCCGTTCGGATCTGCCCTCCTTTCCAGAGGAGGTCGGCCTCTTTTGCGCGACGGGTCAGGCTGCTCCAGCTCGATCCGGCAATCCCGGCCGAGAGCCCGAGAATCGCCATTATGACCAGCACCAGCACCAGCGTCACACCAGATTCGCTCTTGAGCGAACGCAGAGCAGTCAAAACGAAAATATTCGACTCAACTTTTTTCATTGCCCCCCGTTAGATAGGAGAAAATCAAGTCATCCAGCGCCCCGGAAATATCCAGCGGAGGATTGCGGTCTTCGGCACTCGGTGGTTCATACGCTGGCTCTATAGCGGCAGGAAGATCACTGATTGAAATTTCTTCAACAATGAAGCTCTCCAACTCGTCGGCAGTCTTGGAATCCGCGACAGTTTCTACGCTTGCAGGCTGGACGCTTTCGTGCTCAGCTGACACTTCCGTGACGGGCAGTGCGGCTTTCGACGCTGTCTCACAGCTTTCAATTTCAATCCCAAGATCGCAAATCTTCTGGTCGAATTCACCCTTGGTCAGGCGACGCAGCATCCCCTTGTGTTGCTCTTTCGCGAGGTCCTCGACGACCTGACTGAGGTTATCAACCTCAAGGATATCAACGTAAGAGGTCTTCTGCGACGTCACGATAATTCCGCCGTGGTAGAGCAAAGTCACAAGACTCGGGCTCTTAAGGCCACTATCCTCAGTCTGGACGTGAAATCCGACCCCCTGGTACAAGATATTATGATTATACCCAACAATCATGTCGGTCCCCATGTGAAATTCTTAGAGATCTTAAATATCATATTCCGCCATATGACACAATGCATCATTTATATACCGAAAGAAACAGCTTACTCTGCTCCAGCCTCGGAGACAGCGCTTTCACCGGCAACTTCTGGTAAAGGCTGAATCTCACCTTGCGCCTTAGGGAGATAGCTGTAACGGAATTCAGCCTTGATCGGCCGGGAGATGTCAACGTGCCCCCTAAGAGTAGGCTCTATCTTACCCTCAACCAAGATCTGCAAGCGACGCAGTGCGGGAAAGTTGACTGCCAGGGTGTTCGTTAGTCCATAGACAGTCAACAACTCAGACAGGCTGCCACCGGGATGCCTGTCAACAATGTCGCGACTGAAATTAATCGTGGCCAAATCGCCCTCAATTTCGACTCCAAGGATACGAGTGCGCTCCGGGAGAACAGGCTGAAGCTGCTGTGACCCAGAAGACAGAGCTTCTATCGTTTGTGCAATACATTGACGCTCGTCGTTGCAGCCGGCGATCTGCTGCTCTTCGGAGACAAGAGAAAAACCAGAAGAATCCACAAAATAGAGCACAATATCACGTGGCTCAAGAATCGGATTCTGCCCTGCTGCAGGCTCGGTCAGGGTTTGACTCGAAGGCCAAATCGTCCAAAGAACCGCCCCCAAAACAAGGACGAATATTCCAGCCAACAAAAAATATTTGTTCATTTTGAAAAACCACCCCTTGCAGTCTGTCGGACTTGCCGGACCGAAGCGAAAATTTGAGCGTTAGTGGTCAGATTTTCGCTCGTTTGCAAGCTCATAGCCATAGCTATGGGGCAAAAAGGAGTGGGAATCTGGACCAAATGAACGAAATTAGCAGCCGGTTCATGGAAAGCCTGACTGGCTGCTAAGAACTGCTAACGACATGGATCACAGCAAAAGAGCCTGGATCTTGAGTGAAAAATTCGGCAACACACCAGATGTCAACCGATATGAACCTGCACTACAGACTGAAGTTCGGAACCAAGAAAACCCATACCAATCCGCCGGAACCTGGTTGGCACATCAGTCACAAAAAAACGTTGCCCGCCAGACCCATCGACTGCGGCAAGCCCAGCACATTCCAACAGTGCAACGACTTCAAGTGCCGTGGCTGCTGCAGAATCAACGAGTGTCACTCCTGGTCCGACCACTGACCGAATCGCCTTTAGAAGTAGGGGATAATGAGTGCAACCCAGCACCAGCGTATCAATTTTTTCAGCCAACAATGGGGCGAGATACTCGCCTGCAACCTGATGTGCGACAGAATGATCGGACCACCCCTCTTCGGCCAAAGGGACAAAAAGAGGGCAAGCTGCTGAAAAAATGGCAGCGTCGGGGGCCAGTTTAAGTAGTGCCTGTCCATACGAGCCGCTGCTGATCGTACCTTCAGTTCCCACCACACCAATCCTGTTGCCGCCGCTCGAAACTGCAGCATGAGCGCCGGGCTCAAGAACACCGATCACTGGAACCTTGAAGGCCTCGCGTAACTGCGGCAAAGCCACGGCAGAAGCGGTATTGCAGGCCACCACCAGCAACTTGATCCCTTGCTGGCAGAGAAACTCCGCCGCTTCAAGAGCGTATTGTGTCACGGTGACCGGGCTCTTCGTGCCGTAAGGAACGCGCGCAGTATCACCAAGGTAGAGCAGCTGCTCTTTTGGTAAGTGACGCATCAACTCACGACAGACAGTAAGCCCCCCGACTCCAGAATCGAATATACCAATCGCCTGTTGTTTCATAGAATATTTTTTCTCTGGGACACAATCTCAGGCGTTCGAGCAGTCGACAAAGGAAAACCCGGCAGGGCGCTAAACACCCGACAAGATGAGACAAGAGAGCTATCGTAGATAAGCCCTTGATTGAAGTCAAGATTTAGCACTCTCCCCCCCTTTAAACTTCATAAAAAAGCTGTTAACCTTAACCGAATAATATGAATCGGTGGAATAAACAGTAAGATTCACCACGACAGGGGAGACTAAATGAGCTGGCAGGATTTTCTCGATTTCATGATCAACTTCCGCACGGATAAGGTCATGGAGCAGCTGACGGTCTGGAACGTCGGTGACCTGGGTCAGAACCAGTACGTCCTGGGAAGCTTCGCCCTGGCGATTGCAATAACCTATTTTCTCGGTTGGAAATCAATTTCCGGATTCATCGTCGGGATTGGCGGCTTCATCTATGCCGTCTCCTATGCCGTCGCTGAAGGGACAGGCCCCGAAGGACTCTCCGGTAACGGGATCTGGGTTCTCGTTGCCGGTGGAGGAGCATCAGTCATCCTGTTCATCTACCTCATCTTTGTCCGATCAGAGTAACCCTTTCAAAACTCTTTCCATAGCAAGACATTGACCCTAACCGGCAGCCTGATGCAAAATAGGCTCTTCGCTCGCGACTATGTAATCTAGGAGATTTTATGAAAAAACGTGATGTTTTGGTTTTGCTCGGAGGGGCTATTATTCTGCTTATCCTCTGGATGGCCCCTGCAGAAACCACGAAGCATATTCCACAAGATGAAACGCACCAGAAGTTCTACTCAATGATACAAAAAGACGGCACAGCTGGTAAAAAAGCCGCTGAGAAATTCTGTCAGAATTGTCATAACAAGGACCAGATCCCTTTCCCCGCAGAACATCCACCCAAACTTCGCTGCACCTTCTGTCACAAACTCGACAAACAATAGGAAAGATTGTGAAAAACCCATCCTATCAGCTTTCGAATTTCATTTCAGCCACTCCGGATACAGACCATCTTTCCTGAAAAACAAGTCAGCCTGCAACACGAACTTGCTACATATCTCTATATTGAGTCGCCAAAAAACCAACTCGGTCGTCACCTGACAAGGTCGACGGCCGCGTTGGACTCAAAGATAACTCCTAAGCTCCTGAATTCAATAGACATCAGCACTAGCCCCTCCGGAAGATAAACTCCGGTATCTTTTTTGCATAATTTTCTGACGGGACGGCCCATCAAGGCACTACCTACAGGAAGCGAATGAAGATGCCAACACGAAAAAAAAATCACAACAGTCTCGACTACCTTCTTTACTTTATGGCAGGAGTCGTCAGCATCACGCTCTGCTATAGCGCGTTGCTCTGGCTATCCTTTTAAAACAAACCAGCCTGGAAGTTTAAGTTTTAATCCCGCAATAAAAAAGCCGCAACATCTAAGCTACGGCCGTAACAATCCCTCCATGACATCCCATTCAAACATAAACGACTTTACCACCCGCGCCCCTCAACCTGCTCTACGTAGGTCGCGGCAATCTGGCGCAACTGCGCAAATTTTGCTACGGGATAAGCTTCTTGTGGGGCATCGCCCAGCAGCTGTTCGCGCGGGATAAATTGCTGCAGCACCCAGCGGCGAGCGCCTTTGATCACCCGCCCCATCTCTTGTAACTCTTTTTCCGTGACCAGCCCAGGAACGCAGGTTGTCCTAAATTCGTATTCAGGTGCATTCTCTATCGCCAAGCGACAACTGGCCAGCAACGCAGCAGTATCAACCGGCTGGCTATGAAGTTCGTTGTAGCGAGACGGAGAAGTTTTAAAATCGATCGCCAGATAATCAATCAGCTTCCGCTCTAACAAAGAGGACAAGACCTGCGGCAATAGACCGTTACTATCCAACTTAACCTGCAGGCCTAGACCTTTGACCCGTTCAAGAAACCCTGTCAGCCCAGTCGACAGAGTCGGTTCACCGCCCGAGATAACAATCCCGTCAATAAAGGGGCGGCGTTGCTTTAACTCATCTAGCAACTCATCAAGAGGATAATCGGGATACTGGTCCGGATCGAGAACAAGGCCCGGGTTATGGCAAAAGCCACAACTCAGGTTGCATGATCCGGTGAAAACAAGTGACGAGACCCGTCCCGGGAAATCGAGCAGACTGGTCCCCTGAAACCCTTTGATTCGCAAACTTTTCAGTCCTTTTGCTCTTTGGCAACAACGTACTCCGAGCGCTCACGAAATTCTTCTTTTTTGCCACGATTCCACTGCTGAACCGGACGAAAAAATCCACAAACACGTGAATAAACTTCTGTTTTTGAATTACATTTGGTTGCCATTAGTCATCCTCCCTCTCATATAAAGACTGATAATGCCTCAGTCAAGCCGCCTTGCCATCCTGATGATGGGGACAGGCAAAATGCTCGCCAGCGATGTAACCATGCTCCGGGCAGATCGTAAACGTTGGGCTCAGGGTAAAATATGGCAGATGGAAATTCTCAGCGATCCTCTGCACCAGCAGGCGGGCACTGCGCCAGTCTTCCAGCCGCTCACCCAAGAAACCATGAAAGACAGTGCCGCCCGTATAAAGAGTCTGCAGGCTGTCTTGATGTTGCAGTGCCGAGAAAATGTCGTCCGTTGTTCCGACCGGCAACTGGGTCGAATTGGTGTAGTAAGGCTCGTCGGTCCCGGCAGTGATAATATCGGGGAACCGTGTGCGATCGCGATTGGCCAGACGATAGCTGGTCCCTTCTGCAGGAGTTGCCTCCAAATTATAGAGATGCCCGCTCTCCTCCTGGAAAGCCTCAAGCTGCTTACGCATGAAATCGAGAGTCGCCTTCGCCAGCGCCTGCCCTTCACTGCTATCAATCCCGGTGCCGATCAGATTGAGGCAGGCCTCGTTCATGCCGATCAGGCCGATGGTCGAGAAGTGGTTCCCCCAGAAACAACCGGTCCGCTCACGGATGCCAGTCAGATAGAACTTGCTATAAGGGTAGAGTCCTTCTTCAGTAAAGCGCTCAAGTTGCTTACGCTTGAGTTCCAATGATTCATAAGCGAGCTTCATCAGCCGACCGATCCGCTCAAAAAAATCGGTCATACAATCAGTGATATAGGCGGCACGTGGCAGATTGATCGTCACAACGCCGATCGAACCAGTCAGGGGGTTAGAGCCGAAAAGACCACCTCCACGACGACGTAGTTCCCGATTGTCTAACCGCAGACGACAACACATCGAACGAGCGTCTTCAGGATCCATATCTGAATTCATAAAGTTGCTGAAATAGGGGATGCCGTAGCGTGCCGTCATCTCCCAGATCGGTTCAAAGCGTGGGTCTTCCCAATCAAAACCGACGGTAATATTGTAGGTCGGGATCGGAAAAGAAAAGATGCGTCCCGAGGAATCCCCTTCCATCATCACCTCACAGAAGGCCCGATTCAAAAGATCCATCTCTTCCTGAAACTCACTGTAGGTCCGATCCTGCAGCTCACCACCTAAGATGACCGCTTCGTTGGCCATGCTACTCGGCACCACCATATCCATGGTGATATTGGTAAAAGGAGTCTGGAAGCCGACACGAGTCGGCACATTCATATTAAAAACAAACTCCTGCATGCACTGCTTTACTTCAGCAAAACCGAGACGATCATAGGAGATAAAAGGAGCGAGCAAAGTATCGAAGTTGGCAAAGCCTGTGCACCAGCGGCTTCTCCCTGCAGGGTATAGAAAAAATTGACGGCCTGCCCGAGAGCCGTCCGAAAGTGACGAGCTGGCCCACTTTGAACCTTGCCGTAGGCACCAGTGAACCCCTTGAGTAGCAGATCATTCAGATCCCAACCACAGCAGTAAACAGAAAGCATCCCCAGATCATGGATGTGGTAATCCCCCTCACGATGAGCGTTGGCGACATCATCAGGATAAATCTTAGTCAACCAGTAATTGCTGGTGATATTAGCCGCAATGTGGTTATTCAGTCCCTGCAGTGAATAGCCCATATTGGCGTTTTCATTGACTCGCCAATCTTCCTGTACGAGATAAGAGTCGATCGCTTCGACCGATTCCTTCATGAACTCGCGAGTTTCACGTAGCCCTTCCCGCTGCTTTCGATAGAGGATATAAGTCTTAGCCGTCTGGGCATGGCCATTTTCGATAAGGATTTTTTCAACCAGGTCCTGGACATTTTCAACAGTGGGAACTCGACCATCCTTATAAAGGACGTCAAGGATGCCGCAAATCTGCCGACCAATATCCGCAGCCCGGGTAAAGTCGGTGCCGCCTACAGCTTCAACTGCCTTAACAATGGCGTATGAGATTTTCTCTTCTTCGAAAGGAACCAGCCGGCCATCGCGCTTACGGATAAAATCGATCATGGTCTTCCCTCCAGAGCCAACAGGGACTCTCTTATTACAAAACAGGGGCAAATAGAGCAAGGCAGGCCCCGAGCATCTTCGACTCAGCAACAACGCCAGAATCGATCAAAAACTTACCATGGTTTAGATTTTAAATAAAAGGGATAAAACACTATATCTAGAGATATTTCCGTGAGGGACACACTATATGTTGTTAAAATGCTGTGTGTAAACTGTGAGTATGAATGTCTAAACTTTGGAAAACACAAAGGTTCTTGTCGCCTAATAGCGCCTGTGTTAAACAAAAGAAAGTTTACACTGAAATCTATCCACTGCGAGGAGCCAGCATGGCTGATCTGACTCGGTTCGGAATTTCGATCGACGCCCCCCTGCTTAAACAGTTTGACGAACTCATCGACAAAAAAGGCTATAAGAATCGTTCAGAGGCAATCCGCGACCTGATTCGTGGAACCCTGGTCGAACAGCAATGGGGAGATATGGACCGCGAGACAGTCGCAACCGTGACTCTGGTTTATGATCACCACACACGTGACCTGGCCGACAAGTTGACGGAGCACCAGCACTCCCACCATCAAGAGATCATCTCAACACTGCACATTCACCTCGACGCTCACCACTGCCTTGAAGTTGTGGTCATCAAAGGTCGAGCTGACCGAGTTCGACGGATCGCCGATGAACTGATTGGCACCAAAGGGGTCAAGCACGGCAAACTGGTGGCGACGACGACCGGGCAGGACCTGGGCTAGAACCCGAGCTGGTCACTCAACAAACACATGAAAAAGAACGGACCCGCGCAAAGCAGGTCCGCTCTTTTATATTTAATATTGTAAATAAATGACTATTTAACGCGTGTTATTCGATCCATAGCAGCCTTCAGGCTGACACGTAAACGCTCGAGCACATCGGCCAACTGCCCAATTTCATCATCACCCGCCTTCTCAATCTTCTCATTAACCCGGCCATCGGCGAGTTCTCCGGCGACCCGTGTCAAGCGACTCAACGGAGACAAGGCCCTGTTGACAATGATATAGACCAAAACCGTCGAAAGCAGAAGAATCCCGAACATGATCGAACTCAGAGTAACCGTCAGATTCGACTTGGCCTCTATCGTCTTATTAAGTGAGAATCCAATGCGAAAGCCGCCCCAGTGTTTCCCCTTAACCATGATCGGAGACGAGATATCCCACATGGTCTCACCGGTATCACGTTTGTAGACCTGACGCAGCACTGGTTCAAGATTACGAGCCGCCTTAATTCCGACCGGATCGTTAAAAATTCGCTTCGTGCGATTTCCGACCAGATCTTTCTGCTTATCACCTGTAATCGGCTTCTGGTAGCGGGTATTGTGGGTCGGCAGATATCCGTTGACGTCAACAGCAACCGCAAAGACAACGGAATCATCCTGCAAAAACTCATCTTCCATGGCCAGAATCGCTTTATCCAGATAAGAATCGTAACTGGTGTGATACTTCTCCGGCTCAAATCCTGGGATCGGTACATAGTCCTTGTCAAAAGCCGCCTTGACCGAAAAAACTCCGTTATCGATCGCCTCATCCATGACTTTGCCTATCAGCTTGGCGCCAACAAGGGCCTCTATCCGTCCCCGCTCGAGCAACTGGTTCTCAAGGCTTTGCCCCTGCTGTCCAACGATATACCAGGTGCCTGCGGCCATAACGACCAACAAGACCAGGTTTGCCATAATGGCAACCTTAACTCCAACTTTCTTAAACACGTTTTCCTCCTGATTTTTAGCAGACTGAATGGCAGAATTTATTTCTGCCTATATCCGATCCGGATCGCTCCCCAGTGACGATTCTGAACCACAACCGGCACCGAAAGGTCGCTCATGACTTCACCTGTGTCTCGACTATAGCGTTGCAATAAATAAGCGTCCTTATTATGCGCTGCCGCCAATCCGGTCCGATCACTGAAAATCCGTTTTGCGCGATTCCATTTGGTGTCAGTATCTCCAACACCGGTTAAGGGCCTTGAATAGCGACTATTATGGGTCGGCAGATAGCCGTTGACGTCGACCGGCACCACAAAGACAATCCGCTTATCAAGCGCGAGATACTTATCGATGATCGGTCGCAATACCCCGTCGGTCATGCGATCGTATTGAGTATGAAACTTTTGCGGCGAGGTATCCGGTATCGGAATGTAGAAAGTATCGAAAAGCTGGGGAACCGAAAGTTTACCCGAAGTGAGCAACAGATTAAACTGACCGCTGACTTCATCACGACAGGATTCGGCCCAGCGTTTCACCTTCTGATCAAAGGCATTTAACTCAACTGCCTGTACCTGAGTTGGCAACACCAGGAAAAGGAAAGCAAATAGACAGACATAGGTCAAACGCATGTGTTCTCTCCGTGGCATAATTACTCCTCAGCAGCCGAGCTGCCCGTTGTCACCCGACCAACCAACCGCAATACCGCCTGCAACATGTCGGGGGCAATACAATCTGGGGTTTGAAGCACCCCGAGAAAGAATCTACCGATAGGGAACAGGTTTAAGTGCTGCTTCCCATTGCGATTAAAACTGACATGGCGGCAATGACTGAAACCGACCTTGTCCATAATTCCACATGCCGTGGTTCCCCCGAGAATCATCAACGACGTATAGAGATCAGGATCTTCCAGGGTCCCTCCAAGAATTTCTCCATCCTCACGCACCAGTACACATCCGCCCACACCCTCGACCTCACTGATTCGCGCTATAAATTCCTTAGCTGTCGCCATGAGATTCTCCTCTATTTTTGCAGCAGCGGAGCTGCCAAGGCTTTATATGTCGCAATCTTCTCAGAATCGCCAATTTCGTCATGGATCATCTCCAAAAGATCATCGATCTGCGCAGTGGCACCGCCCTTCTGTAACCACAGCTGCTGAATTTCATCAAAGATGATCGCGGCCATCGGACCAAGCACCTTGGCGAGTGCTGCCTTCAACTCTGCCATCAACGGGTCAGATTTCGCCTCTCTTTCAGCCACCGAGGACGCTGGGCTGACGGAAACCAAGTCGGCATGAGTCGTCGATTGATCATGCCAGTCTTCTTGAAGCAGATTCAGCGACATGGTCAACAGGTTGTGATTAAACGAAGGGTCGCAAATTACAAAAATCATCAACCCCTTACTTAACTCGCGTGCGACAATCACAGACTCATCATAGTGCAGCGAAAGGTCATTGAGATCGTCAAAACTCATACGACCAGCAGCCAGAAGCTTGGCCAACTGCTTCCCGACAGCTATCAACCTATCGGGCTTAAAAATTCCAGGTAGATTGTTCTGCAGCAGTCCCTTCTGGACACTGAACAGGCAAACACCAACCACACCCGGGATGGCCTTCAGTTCATCAATTGCCTGTTTCATGCTCATCACCTCCTGAATAGCTTAATTGTCTTCGGTAAATTAACACCACTCAATACCCTTCTTATCCCCTGAGGGAGTGCTTAACCTGCTTCATCACTTCAGCAGGTCGCTGTCCTTTGACTAATCTGATCACAACTCGGTGTTGCTGAGTTCTGAACATCAAGCAATGACAACGACTGGCCGTAGTCATAACCATATGACTAAAAGAACCAAAGCTTAGGATGTCATCTAAACTATCAATTTGTTGAATAAAGGGGGCCGGATCAAAATCTTCAAGGCGACAGGCTCCTTCGTTTCGATCTTCCAAAAATCCGGTAGGATCAAAAAGAACATATTCTTGCACCCCTGAATGTCGCGCCAAAATTTCAACTAATTTGAGACGCAACACTGTTTCTGGCGCAGCCTCAGTAATCTCAACCTTTCCTGGAAAGGCATCGGAATCCTCAGCAGAGACATCAGCTTCGTTGGCTATTGATGCGGCGTGCTCCTTTTCATCCTTCAGCCTAAAAGCATCGATCAACAAATGTTCCAGGCTCACAGTGATGACCTTCTCTTGCCGCCGGCAATGCGAATCCATTTCTATTTCAGCATCATCCCAGGCAATAACCTCATAGGCGGCCTCTTTTCCACTCAGTTCTTCACAATCGGCATCAAGAAGCACTCCTCCTTTAAAAAACAGATATCCGACCCGCTCATCCTGAGTGATCTTAAGAGTGCAGCTTTTTTTCTCCATGTGCATCAATTGCAAGAACGTCGACAGAGTGATTCCACGGATAAAACTACGTGCCTTAGCTTTTAATGCTGTGAATATGGCACTCTCAAGATCTGCCAACGCCAGAGGTTTCTCCAGATATTGCAACGAGTCGATCTCGGCTAACTGTGCCTCGATATCAGCGGTTCCAAAAGCCGTCATCACAATGACCGGCAACTCGGGCTTCTCACGGGTCGTCCACGCCAGCAACTCAAAGCCATCGACCTCGGGCATTTTCAGATCAGTAATCAACAAATCAATCGGCAGAGCCCGCAATAAAGAGATAGCTTCCCTGCCACCTTCAGCAGTCAGAACACGAAACTTATTCTCATGCGCCTTGAGGCCATCCCTGAGGGAGAGGAGGAAAGTCTTTTCATCATCAACGATCAGAACCGTTTCCATGCCGGTTTGTTCAGTCATGTTCTATGAGCCCCTCGTCCTGCCCGGTGCTAAGCGGCAAACTTATAATTGCCAGGGTTCCGTTTCCTGGACTGCTTTCTATTTCAATATCGGCATTCATTTGTGCCAATAACTTACGTGTGATGACCAATCCCAACCCGTTTCCGGAGGGCTTACTGGTATTAAAGGGTTTAAACAGATGACGCCGCTGTTCATCAGAAATCCCCTGCCCATTGTCAGCGACAATCAGACGAACTCGTTGATCGCGTTCTTCGGCAAAGACATAAATCTCAGGGTCAGCAACCTTCCCTAACGCATCTGCTGCATTCGCCAGCAGATTGAGTAACGCCTGATGCAGAGAGCGATTATCAATTCTGACTCGGCCAAGATCAACAGGTTCATCAAATACGAGTGAAATGCCACGCTCGCTGAATTCTCGCTCAATCAGTGACATGAAACGACGCATAAAGTCACCGAGCTCGACATCTTTCAGCTCGACACGTTCGAACATCGCAAAACTCTTCATCGACTTAAGAAGAAATTCGACCCGGCTAATATCTGCAAGCCCACGATCGACATATTCAACAACCGTCTCGCGATCAAAGTTATCTAGATTGTTACGCAACACACTCAAAGCCATCTTTAACGAGTTCAGTGGGTTACCAATCTCGTGCCGCACACCGGAGAAGATATAACCGATGTTATCCATAGTATTCACAGCTTGAGCTATCGATTCGAGTCGAATTTTTTCGCTGACATCGCGAATAAAAATACAGCGGTAGCGCTCGCCAATTTTATAAATAGAGCAGCCAAAAGTACGTTCACGATAAGAGAGGGTTATAGAAGCGGGACCTGAAGCAGGCTTGATCGGATCTATCAAGATCAATTCTTCAAGGCGATCAAAACTGTTACATAGGCGCTCATCCTGTAGCACGGTGCTAAAAACCGGGTTACGATAATCGATGCGACGCTCTTGAAGGTCTAACACCAACACCCCGACATCGATATTGTCGAGTACCTGTACATATTCCCAGTCCGCTGCGCGCAAAGAATCACTCCGACTACGAATGCTTAAAGATTTCGGAATCTGAGAATGCCTGCCATGCAGGTGTGCATTCGATAAGTGAAATTCATTTTGCAGTTTCATCATTAGCACTTAATATCCGAGCACCTATCTGATTATTTAGAACGGCATTATATTTTAACAAGGCTCAATCTACAAGCACAGAATTCATTAATTAACACTTAATATTCTATCACAACCAAGAGTCTATCAAGCTACAAACCCTGTAGCAAACTAAGGCGTATAATGAAAGTTCCTTATGGGCTTTTCATCCAAACCCAACAAAAACAATGATTGCTTCTTATAGAAACAAAAAGCCCCGATCAAATAAATTCGACCGGGACACCTCAAACAAATAACGTTTTACAAGAAATCTATTCCCTTTTCACACAGACATCCACCCAAACTCCCGAAGTTTCAAGCTCAAGCTCATTTGAGAACAACGGAACTGCTGAAGTGGCATCACCCGCCGCAGCATAAACCTGTTCAAATCGACAGAGAGACCGATCAAGAAAAACGGGCATTTTTTTTGGCAATAAAAAAGGACAAACCCCACCTGGAGCATACCCTGTGAGCGCCTTAACATCATCAAACTGAGGGAGCTTGACCTTGCCTGAGTACCCTGTTTACTTTTTAAGCAGAGAACTTTTGATCTTCATGTCACCGCTGGTCACGACAACCAACGGCCTGTCTCCAACATAAAAAAGCAGGGTCTTGGCAATTTCAGCCACGCTACAACCAACAGCAACTGCAGCCAGATCAGCGGTCGGGGTCGGCTGATCATATTGCCAAACCTCAATGCCACGCGTAGCCAAATATGTTTTCACTTCCTCAATATCCGGCATATTATACTCTTAACTCTGCGCTAAAAGATGCTCGGCTTCGAGACGAAGGGTATCCTCAAGGCGGGGGTCACCAACAACACGCTGCAACAACTCAAGCCCCTGTTTGCGCCATTTTCGCGCCAAATAGGTCTGTGCCACCCGCAATTGCCAACGTGGGTTGTCGGGCTCCTGCCGACAGGCCCCATTAAAAGTATCAAGAATTTTTGCCAACTCCCGGTTATGTCGTAACCAAAATTCAGCAAGAGGGAGATTTATCCCACCACCACAACCACCGCCAGGCAACCCGGAGAGCAGTTGTTCTGCGTCTTCTAGCTGGCCTGCCGCTTCAAACAACCCTGCTGCCAAAACATAGAATTCCGAATCTGCATACCCTGCGGCAAGGGCTTTGCGGGCAGAATCAAAAGCAGCAGCCGAATCCTGCGCTGCGACTTGCAGCTCACACAGTCTGGCATAACATAAGGCTGGCTGTATCCCTGCATCAACTTGCTGTTGCAAAAACTTGTGCGCTGAAGAGTGTTCACCCTTCTCCAAGAACAACGACAGCAAGGCGTCGATCACCAATGGATTTCCGGGATCAAGATCGAGGGACTGTTGCAACAAAGTTGCCCCCTGAGCATCATTCCCAAGACGAGCATGAAGGCAACCCAGCTCAAACAAATAAAGCTCATCCCGTTCTTCCCGCGGCACCTCATCCCAGCATGACAGTGCCTGCAGATCTTCCCCTTCATGAACCAGCAGAAATGCCTTAAAGAAACTATCGGACTGCTCAAGATAGCGCTGTTGCAGTTCAACAGGATAAGAGGCGATTATCAGTTCGATCTGAGATTGCAGATCAGGAAGGTCACCTGGCGAGACCTCAGCCTCTCGAGCTACTGGGGCACAACTTCCACAAGTAGAACTGGCGGATGTTTCGAGTTGATCCGAGTCCTTAGTCCAGGTCGGAGGCTCAACTCTGTTTTGCGCCAGTGCAATTTCAATATTCTTAATCAATTCAGCCGAGCGCGCCTGAGACATTGCCAGCTGCAAATGCTCTACAGCTAACGACGCATTACCAGCCTGTTGAGACCGAATTCCCTCATCGAGATTCAAGCAGGCCAAACCATCCGCTGCAGCAATCAGGCTATCGGCTAATTCGGTCGTTTTATCTCCTCTAGCGAGTAGGTCTTCTCCCAGATGTAAAGCTTCAGCATAGCTTCCCTGTTCAAGAGCACGCTGTATTTTTTCAATAGAGGGCTTACTACCAAACAACTTACCTAATATACCCATTGGATAATCCGTTCACGAATTAAAACTATTCAAGTTTAAAGGAAGCTAACAAACAACCTAGGCCGATGCTCCAACCATCAAATCAAGGCATCAATTGTTTCAAAACAGAGTTCCGTCTCTGCGAGTTGCTGAATCAGTGAAATTTTCTGATAATCTTCAGGTCCGATCTTTGAAACATCTTCACGGATACGAGAAAAGACATCTGCCGTCGTGGCGGTTGTTCGCATATAGGGAATGCCAGCGTCATTGAGGATACGTTGTACGATGTCGGCAACGGGAGACAACCCAGGAATGACCAGCCCCGCGATCTTTGATTGAAATTCTGGCATGTGATAGAGCGATGCCAGCATGACCAATAATTCATCACGACTACTGGTAACCACCAGCAGGGTCGCAGGCTGCAACAGGTCAACGACTCTTTGAGTTGCAGCAGCTCCCATTTGTAGGTGGTGAGCAATTCTCAAGGATTGCTCATCGGTCGCATGCAGTTGAAGGCCCAGTAACTTTGCGATATGTCTCAGGGTTGGATCGGCAAGGATCGGGGAATAGTTGAATCCTCCAACAACCTTGAAGGGCTGCGAAGCAAAAGCCTTCTCAAGATAATTTAAAGCGGATGTTCGCTTTGCTGGAATCAACTTATTTGGCACCAGAATCCGTACCTCGGCACCCGCTTCGCGAAACAGGGCCAGGTTCAAATGAACCGAATCAATAACATGCCCTACGCCACCACCAGTTACCAGCAGAACCGGGGCCTGATAACGTGCGGCCACCTGAGCATTGCTCAGTCCAACGACGGCTCCGACCCCGGCATGACCGGCACCTTCAATAATCAGGAAATCGCATTTCTTCTCAAGGGCAGTAATGGCTCTATCGAGGGGTTCATAGAGTTGTTGCGTACTGATCTCACCATCCAGGAATTGCCGGGTCGTGTGGCTCTCTACAACGACGGGGGACATATACTCAAGATCATCCTCCAGATTATAGATATGCGAGATCAACGCGGCATCCATATCAATTTTCCGCCCCTTATAAGAGATCAACTTGGGGCCAAAAGGCTTTATAAACCCGACGCGTTTATATTTTTTACGAGCGAGGTGAATCAGGGAGAGGCTGGTCGTAGTTTTGCCGCAATCCTGACCAGTGGCTGCAATAAAGATTTTTTTTGACACTTGGGCTCCAAAATAGGCGAATCCCCTCAGGTGAGGAAAAGGCGACGCTCTCGCGAAAAGGCCTCTTCAAACTGCTGTAACAGTTTATCGATCATGACCGGATTGAGCTCAAGTGCAAGAGCACCAGGCAGCAAGGCAAGATCGATCTCTTCGTTCGGGTGCAGATAACCGATACCAAAATATCGGCAGAATCCATCCGCCAGGTTGATGATTGAACAGAGAGTATACAACTCTGAGTCCTCATCAGCCAAGCCCTCAAAATCATGGTGATGGTGAGTCGCTGCTATTAATTGCTCCGGAAAGTTCCAGTTATCGAGAAGAGCAGCACCAACCAGATCATGTGAATACGCATAAAGGCCACGTTCAACGTCGATCAACTCACCATCCCCGACGTCGACAATACGTTGTACCTCCTGATACAACGCCTTGTCACGATTGATCATCAATGTTTTACCAACCTGATGCAGCAACCCGGCGAGATAAGCCTCCTCAGAATCATAGGATCCAGAAGCACGAGCAATCAGCCTGCAGCCGACAGCACTGCCAATAGAATTTTCCCATAACCGTCTCTCAAGGAGACCGTAGGTCCGCTTAGCGTTGCGCAAGCTACTATCCAGCGCTATATTTCGCAGGTTATTTTGACCGAGAATAACTATTGCTCGTTCAACAGTTGTGACCTTACGCTGTTGATCGTAGACCGTTGAGTTGGCCATTTTCAATATGCGCGCTGAAACAGCAGGATCGAGGGAGAGCGTTGTCACCAGATCACGGGTTTCGGTATCAGGTTCGTTCAGCAACTCAAGTAATTTGGTCGCGACGAGCGGTGACGGTGGGAGGTCCCCCATAGTCCTGACAATCGTATCAAAATCCTGATATCGGGCCATGATTATCTCTGCACATAAGATGAGGTCATATGTAGATTATGAACGCTTTTAAATCTTTTGCAAGCGAGAGATCTTATCAACCTCAGCTACGAAAGTTTGCACATCCTCCACGCGCGTTTGCCAGGAACACATAAAGCGCGCATGCCCGCTGCCTATAAAAGTATAAAAATGCCAGCCTGCGGCATGAAGAGCATCAATCAAAGCCTCTGGCAACTGCACAAAAACCGCATTCCCCTCGACGGGATGAACCAGCCTGATTCCATCGATTCTGGTTAAAAGTTGCGCCAGCAACCGCGCCATACTATTGGCATGAGTGGCATTATCGAGCAACACCCCCGTCTCCAGCATTCCAGCCCAAGGTGCGGATAAAAAACGCATCTTTGATGCAAGTTGACCTGCCTGTTTACAGCGAAAATCAAATTCCTGGGCCAATTCCTGATCAAAAAAGACCACTGCCTCCCCTACTGGCATACCATTTTTAGTGCCCCCAAAGGTCAGCACATCAACCCCGACACGCCAGGTTATATCAGCTGGAGCAACCTTAAGAGAAACCAAAGCGTTGGCAAAGCGAGCCCCATCGACATGCAGTTTAAGCTCAAGCTCTTGTGCCAACTCTCCAACAACTGCCATCTCGGCGGGACTATAGACTGTTCCGACTTCAGTTGATTGGGTCAGACTAAGAGCCTTGGGCTTGGGATAATGGATATCGGTGCGTCGCTCGACAGTATGCCGTACCGCCTCAAGATCGACTTTCCCTTCGGACCCTGGGACCAGCAAAACCTTGGTCCCATTAGAGAAAAATTCACTTGCGCCGCACTCATCAGTCTCAACATGGGCCAATTCATGACAAATTATACTGTGGTAGGAACGACAAAGGGAGGCAAGAGCCAAGCTGTTCCCGGCTGTCCCATTAAAGACGAAAAAGACCTGACAGTCAGTTTCGAAAAAATCTCGCAGAGCATCACAGGCACGTCTGGTCCACTCGTCATCACCGTAGGCACGACCAAATCCCTGATTGGCCTCTTCGAGTGCACGCCAGGCACTGGGACAGACACCGCTATAGTTATCACTGGCGAACATACTCTTATCGATCACAAATTTTCACCCTTTCTATGGCGAAACCTATCATGGCTCAATGCGCCCCGGAATATCCAAGCACAACCAATACACAACTTCCATCAGCAATCACATTTACCCCCTGCTGCTGACAAAACTCAATCGCAACCAGGCTTTCAGCGCCTGGTTGCATCCAGATATTCCGGATCCCCTTTGCAACTGCCTGCTCAACGACTTTTTCAGTAATCCGCGGCGGTGTAATCAACGAGATACTCTGCACGCAATCATGTAAATCGGTGACCGAGGTAACCACAGCCTCGCCTTCGATCTCATTTTCAACCGGATGAACAGGTATCGCCCGATATCCGTTTTGCTGATAACAACGCAGCACCTTATTGCCAAACTTGTGTCGTTGACTCGACGCACCGACCACACCGAAAGCCTCACTCGCTAGAAACGCGGCGATCTGTTCATCTATGGTCACGCCATCTCTCCTTTTTTTTCGTCGTCGATAGCCTGTGCCCTCTGCCATGCCTCACGCTGCTTGATGCGATCCCGATAGCCATCAAGCAGCAGGCTGCCATGATCAATCTTAAAAGCCTGTGCCCAGATCAGCGTATGTACTGCGAGAAGATCTGCCATGGTGAAATGTTCTCCAACCAGGAAGCTGCGCCCCTTGAGACCCTCTTCAAGAATGCGAATCGCCCTCATAAATTCAAAGCCGGCGGTCTTCTGTACCTCACGGACCCGGTACTCTTTCGGAAGGACAAACTTGTGCTTACCCATGGTCCAGAGTGGTTGTTCCAATTCTGTCAGGACAAAGTAACACCACTGATTGTGGCGAGCACGGTCGAAAGTCCCGTAGCCAGGGGTAAGGTTTTTATCCGGATGACAGTCTGCGAGATAGGTACAAATCGCCGCCGATTCGGTGAGGACCAGATCGGCATCTGTCAATACTGGCAATTTCCCACTCGGGTTAAGAGCAAGCAGTTCTGCAGAACTGCCCTCCCCTTTTCCTAAATTAACCACTCGGTACTGATACTCGGCACCAACCTCTTCCAAAGCCCAAAGAGCACGAAATGATCGTGTGTGCGGCATACCGTAGAGAGTTATCATTGCTACGCCTCCATTAGAAAAATTCGTTCAATAGCTTAAGCTTAAGTATTTAGCTCAACATAACATTCAAGGCTAACGACTGGCTAGGCGACGACCAGTGGCAGCTTGACCCGAACACAGGTACCTATCCCTAATTGGCTTTCAACTTCGATCTCACCTTGATGAGCATCAACAATATTCTTAACGATGCTCATGCCGATTCCCAGCCCACTGATCCAGTTCTGACTTTTCTCAGCGCGATAAAATTTGTCGAACATTTTCACCCGTTGATCCGGGGTCATGCCGATCCCCTGATCACTGATCTCAAAGTTAAAACAGTCTCCGACAATCCGGGCGTTAACAGTAATCTTGTTCTTTTCTGGAGAATATTTTGCGGCATTGCTCAACAAGTTTTCTACTAATTGCCGCAACCGTTGGTCATCAAATAAAAAAACCTGTTGCGTAGAAAGCTCAGCGCTAAGCTCAATCTGTTGCGACTGATTTTGTAGACGAAACTGCGCAACAACCTTCTGAATTAAAGGTTCCGGTTGGCAGGATTGCAAATTCAAGGGCAAAGGGAGTCCTTGCTCTATCCGTCCCACATCGAGCAGTTCATCGACCCGCCGACTCAGAGCTTCGCCAGACTGATAGATCTCATGCAAAAAATCGTGCCGTTGCGCATCAGTGAATTTACCGGTCTGCTCCGAATTGAGTAAAAGCTCTGAATAACCCTGAACAGAAGTCAGTGGGGTCCGGAGTTCATGGGCTGCAATACTGATAAACTCACTCTTCATTCGGTCCAAACGACGCAGGCCCTCTTCCTCACGTTTTCGTTCCGAGATATCAAGCATCACACCGACAATGCCACCAGCTGAGCCATCTGCCTTATTAAATACAGCCTTGTGAAACATGACATCTTTGTGAGTCCCGTCTGCGGCCAAAACCTGGGTTTCGTAAACCTGGCGACCCTTTTGGCTAAGGAGTTCCTGATCTGCCTGATGATATTTATCTGCAAGGTCTCTGGGGGATAATGCGTAGACCGTCTCTCCTATGATCTTGTCACGATTGATGCCTAAAAACTCTTCAAAGTCACGATTACAGGCAAGATAGCGACCATCATCATCTTTGCAGAAAGTTGGCGCCGGTATGGTCTCAATGATGGTTTCGATCAACTGCTGTTTTGCATCAAGCTCAGTGAACACTGGTAGAATCCGCGAAAAACCGAGCAACAAAAGAAAAGAACCGACCATGTAACCTAAAAATTTTTCAAGGAACGCTTCTACGGGAGTATCGCCAATAACAACAAAATGGTTGAGTTGAGGAAACTCATCGGTCATATCGAGGCAGGCGCCAAAGAGCATGAAACAAAAACCTGCAAAAATAAGCTTGGTCCCTGGCCTATCCATTAAACGAGTATTGCGGACCTTGAGAATTTGATAAAGAATGATTCCTGCGATTAGCAGGGCATTGAACAACTCCAAGAAAAAATCATTGTTCATGGCAGGATGCCCGTAAGAACTTCAAGGAGCGGAGACGGATAGATTCCAAACAGTAAAATTGCGGCAAAGCAGAGTGCTAGAACGATAAATTCATAACGACCACCACGCCGTAATTCACGGGCATCACGCTGTTGCATAAAGAGCACAACTATCGGTGACAAATAATAGTAGAGAGATGCCAATGCAGCCAGAATTGCTATTATAGCCAGACCGGGATACCCCCCCTTAAGGGCTGCGGCAATAATACCGAACTTTGCAAAGAAGCCGACCAGTGGCGGAATACCGGCCAGCGACAGCAGACAGGCCGAAAGAACGCTGCTACGCCGAGGATGAAGATATCCAAGACCACGAAAGTCGCCATATTCCTGAGGCTCATCATCAACACGTGAAAAGGATGTGAGCACTCCAAAGGCGCCGAGGGTGGCAACAACATAAGCGATAACATAAAAGAGCAGCGCACGATGAGCTTCAGGGCCACCGACCAGCAAGCCGATCATCAGATAGCCCATATGAACAACCGAAGAATAAGCGAGCATCCGCTTAAGGTTGCGCTGTGGCAGTGCGGCGAAAGTTCCAGCCAGCATAGACAGTGCTGCCAACGCCCAAAGGATTACCTCAAGATCTGCCTTTAGTGGACCAAGCGCTGTAAATAGAGGCACCAGTGAAGCGAAAACCGCTCCCTTCGAGCCGGTTGCCAACAATCCTGAAACCGGGGCAGGCGCTCCTTGATAAACATCGGGGGTCCAAAGGTGAAAAGGGACCAGAGAGACCTTAAACCCGATGGCGACCAGCATGAATGCCCAGCCAGCCAGTCCGAGCGTACGCATGCCACCTGCCTGCTGTAACCCGGCAAAAGCCTCGGGGAGGTGGAAGCTTCCACTGGCAGCGTAAATCAAGGAGATTCCGAAGGCCAGAAAGCCGGTCGCTACGGCACCCATCACCAGATACTTGAGACCAGCTTCAGCGCCATAAGAATCATCACGTTTAAAGGCGATCAAAATGTAGAAAACCAGCGTAAACGCCTCAAGACCAAGAAAAAGGCCGACCAACGAAGTCGCAGAAGACAGTAACCCCATGCCACAGATCGCAAAGAGCACCAGAGCGGTATATTCGCTCCCGGGTAAATCATGAATCTCGGTATAGCGCAACGATAGCAGTAGAGTGAGCGCTCCAAGTATTGACCATAGCACTACGAAGAAACGGGCATAACTGCCAGCACTGTAGAGGTTAGCGACCTCCGGCACAGCAGGATCAATCAATCCAGCAGAGAATGCTGCCAAAAGAGTGATAAGCACTCCGCCCAGAATCCAATTTCTAGAGGGATACCAGGCGCCGAGCATCAAGACGCCAGTTGCACCCAGGGCCAGTATAATCAGTGGTAATAGTGACTGTAGTTCGAGAGCACTCATGGCAGCCCCCCCGACTGAAGTAGCAGACTGATTGGACCACTCATCGGCTCCAGAACTGGTGCGGGATAGATCCCCAACCATATCACCAACATGGCGAGTGGAATCAGAAGTAGCCATTCCCGCCGGTCCAGGTCCTCATGCAGACAATCATCTTCGCCAATTTTACACATCTGACCCAAAGGCCCCCAGAGGACCCCCTGCACCACGCGCAGCATATAGGCGGCAGAAAAAACCACCCCGGCAGCGGCGAGCGCGGCTAAGAGTGGCCAGCGTGAAAAAGCGCCAAGTAACACCAGAATTTCTCCGGCAAAATTTGACAGTCCCGGCAAACCGAGAGAGGCCAAACAGAAGAGCAGAAAGAAAGCGCTGAAAAACGGCAGGGTCTTCCACATACCACCGAGAACGCGCAGATCACGCGATCCGGTACGGTCCTGCAACATGGCAATCAGAATAAACAGGCCACCTGTGGTCACACCGTGGTTAACCATCAGCAGCAGGGCACCCTCCCAAGCAAGCTGGTTCCAGGCTGCAAGTCCCAGAATAACAAAGCCCATATGCGCGACCGAGGAGTAAGCGACGACCCGCTTAATATCTGTCTGCGCATAGGCAATCCAGGCTGCGTAGAAGATGCCGATCAACGCCAGTACGGCCAAAAAGGGCAAACTTTGTTGTGCGGCAGAGGGGAAGAGTGGAAATGCAAAACGGATCAGACCATAAATGCCGGTCTTCAATAACAACCCGGCCAGGTCGACTGAGCCAGCTGCCGGAGCCTCGGTGTGAGCATCAGGCAGCCAGGTATGGAATGGGAAGAGTGGTACCTTGACGACAAAAGCGAGTAAAAATCCGACATAGAGCAACATCTCCACCCCGGAAGATAGTTGCGTCTGCATCAGAGTTTCAAAGGCGAAGCTGTAGACACCAGTCTGCTCACCGTGAATCAGATACAGGCTGATGATCGACAGCAACAGACAGAGGCTTCCAGCCAGAGTAAAGAAGAAGAATTTAAGTGCGGCATAAACCCGATTACCATGTCCCCAGACCCCGATCAAAAACAGCATCGGAATCAACATCAGCTCCCAGAAGAGGTAAAAAAGGATTAGATCGGTGGCGAGAAAGACGCCGATAATCCCGGTTTCGAGGATCAGAACCAGTGCATAGAAGAGTGCCGGGTGTTGCTTCTGTTTCCAGCTGATCAAGACTGCGGCAACCTGCAGAAGTGCAGTCAAAGCGACCATCAGCAACGAAATGCCATCGAGAGCCAGACTGTAGCGAATGCCGAAACTCGGAATCCATGCGTAATCCTCTTTTAACAACCAGCCAGATTCTGCTGGCAGCCCGACAAAAAGCCAAGCCACCAGAATCAACACCGTCAGGGTTGTCAGCAGCGCCAGCCAACGACAGGCCAGTGCCGAGTGCCGAAACACCAGACAGAGCAGAGTGCCCAAAAACGGCAGCCAAAGGACCAAACTCAGTAACGGAAATCCTGTCAAAGCAGAAAGATTCATCCGGTTCGTCTATCCTTATTAAACAGCGGCTTTTAACAACAGCCAACCGAGCATCAATAACAAGCCCCAGGCGAAACCTTGCAGATAGAATGAAATCTGCCCG
>JAJRRT010000009.1 GCA_024279255.1 Deltaproteobacteria bacterium
AAAACTGCACTGGAAGGTAAGGGCGGTCACGAAATCATCGGTAATTCCGCTTCAATGAAGCGTCTGCTGCAGAGGGTTGGAAAGGTGGCATCCAGTCAGGTCTCTGTGTTGTTAAGCGGTGAAAGCGGCACCGGCAAGGAAGTTGTTGCACGGGCCTTACATCGGGGTTCTGAATGTGCCAATGGCCCTTTTATCGCGGTGAACTGTGCGGCGATTCCCAAAGATCTGATTGAGAGTGAACTTTTTGGCCATATTAAAGGTTCATTTACCGGTGCGATCAAGGATCGTCAGGGAAAATTTTCTCTGGCAAATGGTGGGACTCTTTTTCTGGATGAGATTGGGGAACTGCCTCTGGAGTTACAGCCCAAACTGTTGCGGGTCTTGCAAGAGCAGGAGTTTGAACCGGTCGGTGGTGTGACCGAGTCGGTCGAAGTTCGGGTTGTCGCTGCCACCAATCGTGATCTTGAAGTTGAGATGGAAGAAGGGCGGTTTCGTGAGGATCTTTATTACCGCCTGGCGGTGGTTCCATTGCCATTGCCGCCACTACGTGAGCGTGATGGAGATATTCCGTTGTTGCTCGATTATTTTATGCGCAAGCATGAAGCCAGCGCGACGGTGGTGATCGATAAAGAGGTTATCGACAAGCTCAAAAGTTACGGCTGGCCGGGGAACGTTCGTGAGATGGAGAATGTTGTCGAGCAGATGTTGATTTTGCGTCAGGATGATCGTCTGAGGATTGATGACTTGCCAGCACGGATCAGTCGCAAGCACTCTGCAGTGAACGGCGTTCTCAACTTGCCTGATGAAGGTTATTCGCTTGAAGACCTTGAACGGGAGGCTGTGACTCAGGCTTTACAGAGGTGTGGCTGGAATAAATCCAAAGCTGCAGAATTCCTGCGAATCCCTCGTCATACATTACTCTACAGGTTAGAAAAATATGACATTCATCAAAGCTAGTTCAATTCTTTTATTTCTGGTCATTTTGTCCACGTCTTCGGCTGTTTCTGCTGCAGAACGTGAAACCCCAATCGTTAAGGCTGTTGCTCGAGTTCGTCAGGCGGTGGTTAATATCCGGACCGAGCAGATCGTCCGCCGCAACAACACACCTTTCGGTTTTGGTGATTCCTTCTTCGAACAATTTTTTAGGGATATGCTCCCCCCCGCAAGTATGACCAATCAGTCTCTAGGCTCGGGAGTGATTATCGATGCTGCGGGGCATGTGCTGACCAACGCCCATGTTGTCGCCAAAGCTTCACGGATCTTTGTCGCTCTGCCCGATCGCATCGATGAGATTGAAGCGGAACTGATCGGTGTTGATGAGCGTCTCGATCTGGCGATATTGCAGATTAAAGAGAAGGGGGAATGGCCCTATATCTCACTGGCGCGTTCTGACGATCTGATGCTGGGTGAAACTGTGATTGCGATTGGGAACCCCTTGGGGCTAGGCCATTCAATTACGACAGGAATTATCAGTTCGGTTGCGCGGCGCATTGAACTTGAGAATGGCGTTTCCTCGGTATTTATACAGTCGGATGCTTTGATCAATCCAGGAAATTCCGGTGGCCCCTTGATCAACATCAATGGTGAATTGATCGGGATAAATACAGCGATCGCCAGACAGGCACAGGGGATCGGTTTTTCAATCCCCAGTGATATTGCTAAACGTGTGCTCACTGAATTAATCGAGTATGGGCAGGTGCGGCCCCTCTATCTCGGAATTGTCTCCGGTGAGGTTGGTGATTCTTTTGTGCCTCGGGATGGAATGCGCGGGGTTGTGATCGTCGATTTTCTTGACGATTCTCCGGCTCAAAAGGCTGGATTAAGGGTTGCCGATGTGATTCAGGCTGTCAACGGGGTTGTCGTTGCCGGGATTAATGAATTGAACGCTCAACTTGCAACCTATCCCCCTGAGAGTAAAGTGACGCTGCAGATACTGCGGGGTTTGAAAAAAATAGATTACGAAGTTAAGTTGGTCCTCTTGTCCGATGAATATCTGATGGCCTATACTCGCCGAGTCTTCGGGTTTGAATATAAAGTGGACCGCGGTGGATTGTTGGTCACATCTGTAAAAAAGATCTCTCCTGCTGCTCAGGCTGGCATCGAGCCTGGCGACCGGGTGGTAGAGATTGCGCGTCGTAAAGTTGGCGACCCCGACAACTTTCGACGTTTGATGGCTGCTCTGATCGGTCGTGAACCTTTAAGTTTTCTTGTTGTGCGTGACAGTCGTGGTTATCTGCTGCAGTTACCACAAGATTAAGGATCGTTCTGAATGAAAAGCTTGCTGTTACTGCTTCTGTTCGTCTGTCTGCCTGTTCTGACATTTGCTGGTTCTGAGCGTCCCCAGGACGCCCCCCGCGTCGTCGCGGTTGGTAGCGTCGCCCCTGACTTTACCCTTGAAAATATGCAGGGCGAGAAAGTCAGCCTGTCACAATTCCGTGGAAAAGTCGTCATCGTTAACTTCTGGGCGACCTGGTGTCCGCCTTGTCGTACGGAAATGCCTTCAATGGAGGTGTTACACGAGACCTTCAAGGATGACGGTCTCATACTGTTGGCGATAAATGTCGAGCAGAGTGGCGCGAAGGTCGTCGCTGAATTTCTGAAAGAATCTCCCTACAGTTTTCCGATTTTGCTGGATGAACAGAACCAAACACAGAATAGTTATACCGTCTTTCAGTACCCAACTTCATTTATTGTGGACCGCAACGGAATTGTCGTAAAGAAGCTGGTCGGTGCTGTTCACTGGATGGGCGGTGACATCTATAACCTCCTTCACTTCATGCTCAAAGGCTGACAAGTTATGCAGGCTGCTACCGATATCACTCTCTGGGTTGCTTTTTATGCCGGTGTTCTCTCCTTTTTCTCCCCCTGCGTCCTACCGCTAATTCCTAGTTATCTTACTTACATTTCCGGTCTTTCTTTCGGCCAGCTGAGCGAAGCTCATCCTGGGGCGAAGGTACGTATGACCATCATCGCGCATTCGTTAGTCTTCATCGCCGGGTTTTCGTTGGTCTTTATCACACTTGGGGCATTGGCCGGGATGGCATCAACGACCTCTCAGTTGCACCTGCGCGAAGGCTTGGGATGGCTACAAAAAATAGGTGGCGTCCGGATCTTCCTGTTTGGTGTTCATTTGAGCGGTCTGTTCCATTTTGGAGTTCTACTCGGTGAACATCGCTTTCATCTGCGTAACAAACCCACCGGATTTATTGGTACTTTGATTGTTGGTGTAGCATTCGCCGCAGGCTGGACTCCCTGTATTGGTCCTATTCTTGGGACGATTCTTGCGATTGCCGCCAGCAGTTCTACGGGCGGTGCCGGTCGTGGGGTTTTGCTGCTTGCGGTTTATTCTGCTGGGCTTGGCCTGCCCTTTCTGATTGCTTCGGGTTTGTTCCACTGGTTTCTTAATTTTTTTAATCGTTTCAAGAAACATATCCGCATGGTTGAAATTTTCACAGGGGCTCTGTTGATGTTGGTCGGTGTAATGCTCTTTTTAGACCTGTTTTCTCGCATGAGCAGCTTTCTTTATCGTTATCTGCCGTCATCCTTCGGCTAATTTCTCCCGTCCTTTTGTACGAGATACTCCTTGACAAAGGGCTATCTCATCTATAAATTGAAATCCGTTTTCAATATCGTATCAAGATGACCGCTGCGGAGTTGTTTGAGTGAAAAAACCTGAAGAACAGTTTCTTGATTATCTGGCACGTAAAAGGCTAAAAAATACCAGTCAGAGAATGACCATTCTTAGCGCCTTTCTCCGTCAAAAGGCACATCTGTCTACCGAAGAGTTCTATCTGCAACTGCGTAAAAAACACCCGGGAATAGGATATGCGACAGTTCACCGGACCCTTAAACTGTTTGCTGAATGCGGTATTGCTTCTGAACGTAATTTTGGCGATGGTCAAATGCGTTTTGAGGTGAGTCTAGGTAACGAACATCACGACCACCTGGTCTGCACCAGCTGTGGCCAGATTTTAGAATTTGAAAATCAGCAGATAGAGCAGTTACAAGTTGATGTTGCTAAAACCCACAATTTTATTATTGAAGATCACCGTCTTGAACTCTACGGCCTCTGTAGCGCCTGTCACAGCACTGGTCAACAGTCGGTTTCTTAAGGAATCTCCCGCTCACTATGCATGATGAAGTTACTCAACCCAAGATCGTTCTGATCGGTAACCCCAACGTTGGCAAGAGCGTTCTGTTTAATGTTCTGACCGGTTCTTACACGACAGTCTCTAATTATCCAGGAACCTCGGTCGAGGTCTCCAGGGGGCGCTGTCGAATAGCCGATCGCACCTACGAAGTTCTCGATACACCTGGGATGTATTCGTTAATGCCGATCACCGAAGAGGAGCGGGTCGCCCGTAAAATTCTTCTGGATGATCGTCCACATATCCTGCTGCATGTCGTTGACGCACGCAATATCGAACGAATGTTGCCGATGACCTTGCAGCTTATCGAGGCTGGCCAACCACTGATTCTTGTGGTTAATATTCTCGATGAAGCTGAGCGTCTCGGCATGAAGTTCGATCTGCCACAACTTCAAAAAAACTTAGGTATCCCTGTTGTCGGGACGGTCATGAAGCGTCGTCAGGGTCTTGATGATCTACAACGGATCATATCAAGTTATCAGGGCCCGCCGCCGCCAGCAGAACCCTACGCGGCGGACCTGGAGGCCGATATTGTCAGGCTTGCAGGTTTTTTGACTGCTGAATATCCACTTGGTGCCCGAGCCACTGCGATCTTGTTAATGCAGCGAGACCAGGAAGTTGAGGAGTTGGTGCAACGTGAGGAGGGAGATGGATTCCCGTTAATTGCGCCGGTTCTGCATTCGATCAAGTTTAGTCGCCGCGCTGATCTTAATCTGCAGATCAGTCTTGAGCGCAAGCGCCATACTCGTAAAATGTTGGATGGCGCTCTGAGTCAAGAGGTTGCCGATCAGCTACCATTCAGCGAACGGTTATCACGTCTGGCGATGAATCCGATCACTGGTGTGCCGCTGCTACTGCTGGTCTTGTATTTTGGTCTTTATCAGTTTGTCGGTAATTTTGGCGCCGGGATACTGGTCGATTTTCTGGAAGGAACTCTGTTTGAAGAGTATATCAACCCAGCAGCGATCAGTTTTCTGAATGGACTAACAGACACTTACTGGCTGCGAGAGCTTCTGGCAGGAGAATATGGGCTTTGGACGCTGGGGGTGCGCTATGCTATTGCTCTGATTCTGCCGATTGTTGGCACCTTTTTTCTGGTTTTTTCGATACTTGAAGATACCGGTTATTTTCCACGACTGGCGATGTTGGTCGATCGCGTCTTCAAGCAAATTGGTCTCTCCGGTCGCGCAGTTATCCCGATGGTATTGGGGTTTGGGTGCGATACCATGGCGACCATGGTTACGCGAACCCTCGAAACTAAGCGCGAGCGGGTCATTGCCACGATTCTTTTGGCGCTGGCGATCCCCTGTAGCGCCCAACTGGGAGTAATTCTTGGGCTGCTCTCTGTCGTTCCCGGATCCTTGATGGTCTGGTTGCTGGTCATGATTGGAGTCTTCCTGTTGATCGGATTCCTTTCTGCAAAGGTATTACCCGGAGATAATCCGGTTTTTTATATGGAAATCCCGCCAATGCGCCTGCCGCAATTGCGTAATGTGCTGGTGAAGACTCTGACTCGGATGCAGTCGTATTTTTTAGAAATTCTGCCACTTTTTCTGGTGGCATCCGTAATTCTCTGGGCCGGAAAGATGAGCGGTCTTCTCGATGTTGTCGTTGAGGGTATGACGCCGGTCGTCACGGCACTCGGTCTGCCACCTCAGGCTTCTGCTGCATTTATTTTTGGCTTTTTCCGTCGCGACTTTGGAGCCGCAGGGCTCTATGATCTGCAGACTGCAGGGCTGCTCTCGCCCACTCAGTTAACTGTGGCTGCGGTAACCCTGACTCTTTTTGTCCCCTGTATCGCTCAATTGTTAATGATGAAAAAGGAACGTGGTCTGAAAACGGCCCTGGCAATCTTCTTTTTCGTTTCACTGCTGGCCTTTTCTACCGGTTGGGCGCTGAATAAGTTTCTGCTGACGACCGGGATTCTGTCATGATCTGTGGGTTTTGCAGTAAAGAAATCCCGGATGAGGTCGGTTTAAATTCATGCGGTGGTTGCGGCAGTCGTTGTCGCAAGATACATTGTCCTTATTGTGGTTACGCGAATCCAGCGCCGGGGAAATTGCTAGGGCGCCTGCTGCAGCCAAAAAAGAAGAAGGAAGAGAGTTAATGGAAAAGCTGACTCCCCATGCCGAAGAAATTTTGGAATCTTTATGGATTGCCACTGTTGAAGAGAAAGCGGTTGGTTGTCTGTTGAGCGACCTCGATCTCGGCCCTAACGATGAGGCCTTGTCTGAACTTGTCAGGTTGGCTTATGTCGAGAAACGTGGAGATCGACTCTCCCTGCGGAAAGAAGGACGTCCCGAAGCCGAGATGACTGTGCGTCGGCATCGTCTGGCAGAGCGTTTGATGATGGATATCCTGAATATTCAGGGTGAAAAGGGAAACGACCAGGCCTGTGAATTTGAGCATCTCCTCCACGAAGGTGTCGATACCAAGATCTGTACCCTCTTGAATCATCCGACAACCTGCCCTCACGGTAAACCGATTCCACCCGGAACCTGCTGTGAAGAGGCTCGCAGTAAGGGCGAATTCGGAGTCGTGCCCTTAACTGAGCTGAAAGCTGGGCAATCAGGCGAAATTGCTTACCTTGCTATAAGTGATGGGCAGAAGATGCAGAAATTGATGAGTATGGGAGTCTTGCCGGGCAATCAACTTGAACTGGTGCAACGTTTCCCCAGTTATGTTTTTAAAGTTGGTAACAGCCAGTTTGCGGTTGATGATATGCTGGCGCGCGAAATCCATATCCGCGACCTGCGCTGACCTCCATAAATTCTAACAATTTCGCTACTTGAGTCGGCCAGACTTTTTATATATAATCGCCGCCTCAAACCACTCAATGCCGCCCCATCCGCCCGCTGTGGCAGATGGGGCGGTCACATAACCAAAGCAGGAGTTTTACATGTTCCGTGAACCCAAAGAATCCGTTAAAGAACTGCAGGAAAAACTTGCCGAGCTTTGGAGGTATCTTTGACGTTCCTGCCAAGAAGGAACGTGTTTTAGAGTTAGAGGCTGAAATTGCTCGTCCAGGTTTCTGGGATACGGGGGATAAGGCACAGGACCTGTTGCGTGAACGGACCGGCTTGCAAAAGATTGTTGAAACTTGTGAAGAGGTTCGTCAACAACTAGAGGATGTAGCGGTTTTGATCGAGATGGGGGAAGAAGCCGAAGATCAGGATTTGCTTGACGAGTTAAATGAGCAGTTGCCGTTGGTGGCACGGCAGATCGAACAGATGGAATTTGCCCGGATGCTCTCAGGCCCGCATGATGCCAGTTGTGCCACACTGAGTATCAACGCTGGTGCAGGTGGTACCGAGGCGCAGGATTGGGCCGAGATGCTGTTGCGGATGTATTTGCGCTACTGCGAACGCAAAGGCTTCAAGACTGAAATGACCGAGTATCAGGCAGGAGACGATGCTGGGCTCAAGAGCGCGACCTTCAGTGTCATTGGTGATTTCGCTTACGGTTATCTGCGTGCTGAAAACGGCATCCACCGCCTGGTTCGTATTTCGCCTTATGATTCAAGTGCTCGTCGTCATACTTCGTTCAGTTCGGTCTTTGTTTTTCCAGAGCTGGATGATTCGATTGAAATCGAAATTGATGACAAAGATATCAAGGTCGATACTTTCAGGGCCAGTGGCGCGGGTGGGCAGCATATCAATAAGACCGATTCCGCGATCCGGATTACTCATATCCCAAGCGGGGTTGTCGTTGCCTGTCAGAATGAGCGCAGTCAGCACAAGAACCGTGCAACTGCAATGAAGCAGTTGAAATCACGCCTTTATGATTTGGAGATGCGTAAAAAAGAAGAGGAGGCAGCGGCCTTCTCCGAGGACAAAAAAGAGATCGGTTGGGGGAGCCAAATACGCAGTTATGTGTTGCACCCCTATCGAATGGTTAAAGATCATCGAACAAGCTTTGAAGTCGGCAACACCGATGCGGTACTCGATGGTGATCTCGATGGTTTTATCGAGGCTTACTTGTTAACTGAAAAAGAATGACAAAATGGCCCTGGCGGGATATGACCGCCGGGGCCATTTTTAAATTTGTTTCCATATTGAAAACCGCTGGATCTCATTGGGGATTCCTTGACGGGGGAGACCGTTTCGGCTACATTCGCTGGTTAAAAATTGGGCCTGATCAATCAGGTACGCAAGCATAAGGAGATAGATGATGAACGACCCCGACATCCCGGTAGGATTAACTTTTGACGATGTACTTCTTCTGCCGGCCCACTCCGAGGTGCTACCTAAGGAAGCCGACCTGGCAACCAAACTGACCGAGAAAATTACCTTGAAGATCCCTCTCCTCTCGGCGGCGATGGATACTGTAACCGAGTCACGTACTGCTATCTGTATGGCGCGTGAAGGTGGGTTGGGAATCGTCCACAAGAATATGTCACCTGCTGAGCAGGCCCGCGAAGTCGATCAGGTAAAAAAATCGGAGAGCGGCATGATTGTCGACCCGATAACCATGGGTCCTGACCAGAAAATTTATGAAGCGCTGGCTGTGATGAAACAATATCGCATCTCGGGCGTGCCGGTCACCAAGAACGGCAAGTTGGTCGGTATCATGACCAACCGTGATCTGCGTTTTGAAACTAACTTGGATCAGCCGATTGGCAACGTCATGACCAAGGAAAATCTGGTGACAGTTCCTCCTGGTACCACCCTCGAAGAGGCGAAGTTTCATCTGCACGAGCACCGGATTGAAAAGCTACTGGTCGTCGATGACAGCTTTACTCTCAAGGGCTTGATTACAATCAAAGATATCGAGAAGGTGCGCAAGTACCCTCATGCCTGTAAGGATGAATTTGGCCGCTTGCGTGTTGGCGCTGCAGTCGGGGTTGGCGAGGACCTGGAGGAGCGGACTGCTGCTCTGGTTGAGGCGGGCGTCGATATCATTGTCGTCGATACCGCTCATGGTCACTCCCAGGGCGTACTCGATGCGATCGCCCGCGTGAGAGGCTGCTATCCTGATCTACAGATGATGGCTGGCAATATTGCAACCGGGAACGCAGCCAGTGCATTGATTAAGGCGGGCGTTAATGCCGTCAAGGTTGGTATCGGCCCAGGCTCGATCTGTACGACACGGGTCGTTGCCGGGGTTGGTGTGCCACAGATCACTGCGATTCGTGAGGTCGCCAAGGTGACTCACGCCGCAGGTATCCCGCTCATCGCAGATGGTGGTATCAAGTTCTCCGGCGACCTGCCCAAGGCGATTGCCGCCGGTGCGGATATCATCATGATCGGTTCTCTGTTCGCCGGGACCGAAGAATCGCCTGGTGAGACGATCCTGTATCAGGGCCGAACCTATAAGTCCTATCGGGGCATGGGGAGCATCGGGGCGATGAAGCAGGGGAGCAAGGATCGCTATTTCCAGAGTGATGAAAAAGATGTCAAATTGGTTCCTGAAGGGATCGAAGGTCGTGTCCCTTTCCGTGGACCCCTGTCTGATAATATTCATCAATTGATGGGTGGTCTGCGTGCTGGCATGGGTTACACCGGATGTCGTACCATCAAGGAGCTACAACAGAATGGTCAGTTCGTGCGTATTACCAATGCTGGGTTGCGTGAATCCCACGTCCACGATGTCACCATCACTCAGGAATCGCCCAACTATCGTATGGAACGGCTTAACTGATGACAGATATTCATAACGAAAAGATTCTGATTCTCGATTTTGGTTCTCAGTACACCCAACTGATTGCGCGTCGTGTGCGTGAAGCTCATGTTTACTGCGAGCTGCATCCCTTTGATATGTCTCTTGAGAAGATCAAGGCATTTGCACCCAAAGGGATCATTCTTTCGGGTGGGCCCATGTCTGTTTATGAAGATGGGGCGCCAGAAATCGAAGAGGAACTTTTTGAGTTGGGTGTGCCGGTTTTTGCTATCTGCTACGGCATGCAACTGATGAGTCGTCATTTCGGTGGTGAGGTCGTTCCGGCTGGTAAACGCGAGTTCGGCCATGCTGATCTACACGCCGAAGGAGGCCCCGGCTCAATCTTTGATGGTTTCTTTGTCGACGGACATTCTCCGGTCTGGATGAGTCATGGCGATCATGTTGAAACCATGCCGCAGGGCTTTGAGACCGTTGCGCGTACCGATAACGCTCCGGTTTGCGCAATTCAGAACGTGGAACGTAATCTCTACGGGGTTCAGTTCCATCCCGAGGTTAATCACACCCCACGCGGTGAAGTGTTGATCGATACCTTTGTTCGCCACATCTGTGGCTGCAACGGTCACTGGACACCCGGCAAGATCATCGAGGACGCTATTACGCGGATTCGTGAGCAGGTCGGTAATGAAGAAGTCATCCTTGGTCTGTCGGGCGGGGTCGATTCGTCAGTCGCTGCTGCGTTGATCCATCGCGCTATCGGTGATCAGTTGACCTGTGTCTTCGTTGATAACGGTCTGTTGCGTCTCGGTGAAGGCGATCAGGTGATGTCGACCTTTGGCGAGAGCCTCGGGGTTAAAGTGATCAGGGTTGATGCTGAAGACCGTTTTTTGGACGGGCTGGCAGGTGAGACCGACCCTGAAAAGAAACGCAAGATTATCGGCGGGCTGTTCGTCGATATCTTCGAGGAAGAATCCAAGCACCTGGCTAATGCCCAGTGGCTGGCGCAGGGGACGATCTATCCTGATGTGATTGAGTCGGCCGGAGGCAAGACCGGTAAGGCGCACAACATCAAGAGCCATCACAATGTTGGGGGCCTGCCTGATTATATGACCCTCAAACTGCTTGAACCCTTGCGCGAGATGTTTAAAGACGAGGTTCGTGCGGTTGGCGAAGAGCTCGGCCTGCCGCATCGCATGGTGTGGCGTCATCCCTTTCCGGGGCCAGGCCTTGGGGTGCGGATTCTCGGCGAAGTGAAAAAGGAATACTGCGATATCCTGCGTCAGGCAGATGCGATCTATATCGAAGAACTCTACGCCAGTGGTCACTACGACAAGATCAGTCAGGCCTTTGCGGTCTTTCTGCCGGTCAAGAGCGTCGGTGTCATGGGTGACGGCAGAACTTATGAATATGTCGTGGCTTTACGCGCAGTTGAAACCAAAGATTTCATGACTGCGGGTTGGTACCCAATGCCCTACGAAGATCTGTCGCACATCAGTGGGCGGATTATTAACGAGGTTAAGGGTATTAATCGCGTGACCTACGATATTTCGAGTAAGCCCCCTGCGACGATTGAGTGGGAGTAAAGGCAGGGTTGAGGTGTCAAAATAAGTGTTGAGAAGGGCCGCTGGTTGTTACTAGCGGCCTTTCTTTATTGTTGAAATTGAAACCTGAATACTTGTTTAGTTTTTACAGACATTTCAATTCTTTCAAAATTTAAAATCTTCTCGATGGCTCTGTCGCTGTAGAGTTCTTATCCATTCAATGTGTTGAGGTGAGGATAGATGATGTCGGTGCCGCACTGGAGTGTTTCGAGGTATTTCAGCGCTGCGGTTATATCGGGAGAGTCGATAATCGAGCCATGTTGCGGCAAAATGGCGTTGATCTGCAGCGGCCGTAGTTTTTCCACAAATCCCCGACAGGCGATATTTGAAGCCATGTACCCTTTGTGAAAAATATCAAGATCTTCCAGGTGTGCCTCGAAGTTTTCAACCACCAATCGCCATTTCAGCTGAACTGCAGCCCAGACGTCGCCAGAAAAAAGAAAGCCACTCTTTTCATCGTAGCTGGCAAAAGCGCCGGCAAAATGAAGAAAGGGTGCTTGGATAAACTGGATCTTGTGACCGTTTGAAAAGGTGACTGAGGGATCGACAGAGATGTCGTGCCAGTTGTATTCGCCATTGCCATAGTAGGGAAGCAGGGTGTGGGTTCGCGGTGTTGTCAGAATTGGAAGGCCAGGGTTTAGCTGCAGCCAGTCGACTATCGAAGCTGCTACGTCGGGGTCCTGATGGCAAAGGACAAGCCCTAAAATTTGATTTGGATCGATGATCTGCTTGACTCGTTCAAGGACTTTAGCGAAATAAGCGCGATGTCCAGGATCGAAAAGCAGGGCCTGATCTCCAGATTTTAACAGATAAGTATTGCTGCGAAAAGCGGTATGCTCAGGGATCCCCAACCAATAAACCTGATGGTTCTCATGATTATAGAGTAGAACCGGGTGGCTCGTATCAGGGTTTAATTCTCGGTGAGCTGAAATCCAATTCCCACTCATGTTATACCCTCCATAGCTTTTGATCCCGTATTTATCAGGCTGTAGCGACCAATATTTCTACGCAATTATAACAGTCTGATGTGATATTTCAGATACATGACAGGGTGCCATGCGTCTAGCAATGGTTGCCAACGTCGATTGACTTTGACTGCGAGCCTTTTAAGCTTGTTATAACAGGTTGTTGAACTGTGCCGGGTGGTGAACGGTTTCTCTGCGCTTGCTGGCACTCCAGAGAGAGGAGAAACGATGCAAAACTACATACAGCTGTTTGAAGAGGGTTTGTTTAAAGGGTTGGCTCCAGATGAGGCCGAGGCGTTTGTCAATCGCTGTGAAAAAAAGGTCTATCCGGATCAGACGTTACTGTTCAAAGAGATGACCGAAGCAACTTCACTCTACCTGCTGCTCGATGGAGAGGTAGAACTCAGATTTGAAATGTTGGCGCAGAAAGGGGAGGGTGTTCTGGCAATCCGCAAACCGGGAGATGCAATTGGTTGGTCATCCCTGGTGCCGCCCTATCAATACACGTTTTCTGGGGTATGCAGGGGTGAAGTTACTGTGCTGCAGATCAGTCGAGGCACAATGCAGGCCGTTTTCGCTAATAATTATCACCTTGGATACATTTTTATGCGTAATATCGCCGTTCTCTCTGGAGACCGATTGCTCAGGGTGCAGGACAAGCTCGCTAAGGTTTTGGGTGATGAGGCTGTTACTGGCTGGTAGCTCTTAAATGCCTGGAAGCTGTTATCAACATCTGCCATTCAGGCACATTGTATTCTCTGCCCGATGCAGATCAGTTGCTACTGAATATAAGGATGATTTACCGGAGGTTGGCTGCTAGTTGTAGCCCACCTCTTTTTGCTCTTTGTCACTGCTCGTAGACTTTCGGCCCTACTACGATCGGAGTGCTAGAGAGATTGATCTTCCGCCAATTGCCAGAAGGCCTGCACGCTGGAGCGTTGCAGGTTACGTTTCGTTGAACAGAGCCCAACCACATAAGGTTCCAGTTGGGGTGCATTTTTAAGGATTTGTACCTCGTCGCGGAATGGACTGCGCTCTAGAACAAGTTGAGGGACAATGCTGACCCCGCAGCCGAGTCTGACCATCGGAATGATCGCCTCATTCCCAGAGACTTCAGAACTGATATTCGGTGAAATACGTTTGCTCTTCATCCATTTGTCCAGCCGGCGGCGCGACAGACCGGCTTGCGGCAAGACCAGTGGTGCCTTGGAAAGGTCGAGCTGTCCATCGATGGTTAACGCGATAGAATTATCCGGTTGAAGCGGGGCAATAAAGACCAAGGGTGTTGTGGTGATCGGCAAAAATTCGATTTGTGAACGATTCCGATCTGGCAGCGCCGCCACAGCCAGGTCGATCTCTCCGGTCTGCACCTGATCCACTGCCTGCTCAGCCGTACCGGTGCGCAACTCCAGCTGAACTTCTGGATAAGCACTGCGATAAGATTCCAGTAGGTTCGGCAACAGGCTGTAGACGGCGGTGATCGAGGCGTAGATTGAGAGGGTGCCGGCAATTGCCTGTTCAGACTTGATTGCCGTATGGAACTGTTGCCATTCTTGTAATGCTTGACGAGCGTAGATGCGAAATTGTTCTCCAGCCGCAGATAATGAGACGGTCCGGTTGTCACGCAGAAACAGCGGCTGCTCGACCTGCTCTTCCAGACGCTGAATGGTGCGCGTCAGTGCCGATGCGCTTAGGTTGCAGGCTTGGCTCGCTCGTCCGAAATGGAGTAGCTCGGCAAGGGTCAGAAATATTTCCAGTTCGCGAGTATCCATAGCCACCCCTTTGTTTATATTGTGTTTTGCACAACACAGTATGCATAACAAATCAATTTACGCAACAATAGAGATGGAGTATGGTGCGAAAGTTGAAAAATTCTCTATGACCACTTTGACTCTTACTTAAAAATACACAGGAGAAAAACCATGGCTGAAAACTATTTTAATTCGCTCCCATTCGCACAACAACTTCAAGAGCTTGGCACCTGCCGTTTCATGGATTCTGAAGAATTTGCTGGTGGCTGCGAATACGTAAAAGGCAAGAAAATCGTCATCGTCGGTTGCGGCGCTCAAGGACTGAACCAGGGTTTGAACATGCGTGACAGCGGCCTTGATGTTTCCTACACGCTTCGTGCTGAAGCGATCGCTGAAAAGCGTCAGTCATTTCTCAACGCCAGCGAAAATGGTTTTACCGTTGGCAGTTATGAAGAGTTGTTGCCGACCGCTGACATTGTTATGAATCTGGCTCCGGACAAGCAGCACACTGACGTCGTCAACACCGTTGTGCCACTGATGAAGCAGGGAGCGACTTTTACTTACGCCCACGGTTTCAATATTGTAGAAGAGGGCACTCAGATCCGTTCTGATCTCACCGTCATCATGGTTGCTCCAAAGTGTCCCGGCTCTGCAGTTCGCGCCGAGTACGTACGTGGTTTTGGCGTACCGACCCTGATTGCTGTTCATCGCGAAAACAACCCGAATAATGACGGTTTTGATATTGCGAAGGCGCTCTGTTCAGCTCAAGGTGGCGATCGCGCTGGCGTCCTGGAATCATCTTTTGTCGCCGAGGTTAAGTCTGACCTGATGGGCGAGCAGACCATCCTCTGCGGTATGCTGCAAGCCGGAGCTCTGCTCTGCTTCGACAAAATGACCGAAAATGGTATCGACGCCCCTTACGCCGTTAAGCTGATTCAGTACGGTTGGGAGACCATCACCGAGGCGCTCAAACATGGTGGCATCACCAACATGATGGATCGTCTGACCAACCCGGCCAAACTTGAAGCTTTTGAACTGGCCGAGGAGCTCAAAGACATCATGCGTCCGCTGTTCGAAAAGCACATGGACGACATCATCTCAGGTGACTTTTCCAAGACCATGATGGCAGACTGGGCCAACGATGATACCAACCTCTTGACCTGGCGTGAGCAGACCGGCCAGACTGTCTTTGAGAAGACCGAAGCCGCTGGCGAGATCACCGAACAGGAATATTTCGATAAAGGTATCTTGATGGTTGCCATGGTTAAGGCTGGCGTCGAGCTGGCCTTCGAAACCATGGTGATGTCCGGCATCGAGCCAGAGTCAGCTTACTACGAGTCGCTGCACGAGACGCCGCTGATCGCTAACACCATTGCGCGCAAGAAGCTCTATGAAATGAACCGGATCATCTCCGATACTGCCGAGTACGGTTGCTACCTGTTCGCGCACGCTTGCGTACCGCTGCTCAAGGATTTCATGGCTGAAGTTGATACTGACGTCATCGGTAAAGGGCTGGACGTTAAAGATAACGGTATCGACAACCAAACCCTGGTCGAGCTTAACGCTGAAATTCGCGACCATCTGATCGAAGAAGTTGGACAAGAGTTGCGTGCCGCCATGAACGGCATGCAGTCGATTGCCTCTGCCTGATTGATCGTTAAATAGTTAAAATCTAAAAAAGGACCCCGTCTCGACGAGGTCCTTTTTTAGATTCAGGCAGGTGAGCCTGTGCAATCGGGGCTAAGCGGACGGCATCTCTTCCGGAATCCTCGTCACCATCACTGGAATTTTGGCGTTGTGCAAGATCTTCATCGTCGACGCACCGAGCAGCGCGTCATCCACCCCTTCCTGCAGCATGTAGATTTCAGTCAGATTCTGGTCATTGATATCCGGGGGCTCATGGCTGTGGATGATGTGGGTTTTTGCTTCAACTTGTATCGGCCAACAGGTTCCCAGGTTACTGATATACTCTACCTATGAAGAAACTTCAGACCTTTGATCTTTGGCAGCGTCCGTTAGCAGGTATGTTCAAGGAATTGCTGAGTGCAGAGGGGGTAGACTGTGTCGTTAAAAACGACCAGCTTTTTGCAGCCATGGGAGAGATCCCCTTTACGGAGTGTTACCCCGAACTCTGGATCATTGATGATGAAATCTATCCCAGGGCCAGGCTGTTACTCGATAGTTGGCTGGCAGCGAATGAATCTAACTGCGAAAGCTGGACATGCACGGTCTGTAGTGAGGTTTCAGAGGGACAGTTCGACGTTTGCTGGTCTTGTGGATGCCTGCATCCATAGGTGTCAGTTCCTGATATGACATTTCGTTTAAATCAGAAGCCAAGAAAATATTGGATTCTCGTTCTCCTGTAGAGCAACTCCAGAAGTGTGTTGTGTTGACCGCTTGAACTTATAGCTTTCTTTTTCAACGTTGTTCCCTAGCATTGCGCTGCATATAATCGCATAGTAGCTTGGCAGGGATTGGTTGCATGGTTCAGACAGGTTCCTCAGGTTTTCCAGGATTCAAAATCATGGCAGCGTTTTAGTGAGTACCTTCAAGGTGTTTTGAAATGATAGGAGCTAAAAAAGCCGCCAAGATAACTCGGCGGCTTTAAATTTAATGACGGGTTTGTTTATAAACCTTACTTCACGTGGCACTCTTTACATTTTGTTGGACCATCAGACTTTTTGTGACAGCTCTTGCATTGATCATGGAAGGCTTTCTTTGCCTTCGGAATGCCATCTTTAACGCCATGGCAGCCTGTACATTTAGGGGTTTCGGTTCCCTTGTGGTGACATTCTGTGCAATCTGAGATTTTGCTTTGATGTTGTGCGTGAGCGAAGTTTATATCACCTATCTTTGCACTCATCTTGATATTTTTCGGTCCGTTAGCTGCGATGGCTATCATTGCCGTAGTAGCTACGAATCCAACAACAAGTAAAACGATTAGCTTCTTCATGCGGATTTTCCTCCTTGACTGAATTGTCGGTAAGAGTGAACTCCGTGTAGAAGGAGTTCGTTGAACAGGGTTTGTTTGAGCTGCCTTTCTTCAAAAGAATAAGCAAATAGAGACAAAATTCAAGTTAAAAATCTGTATGCAATATGCCTTTCTGATATGTGAAAAGCATTTAAAAACAGACTGTTGCATGGGCTGTTGCATTGCAACAGCCCATGCTCTCGTGAGTATCATGTGAACCGCGGAGTTGAGAGCGCAAAAACATTTTCTGATAGTATTCACTCGTGAATGCAACATATGTATGGGGCCGGAATGCTTCTCAAAAAAAATAGTATTTTTTCTTCTCGCAACTGAATTAAAAGCTTGAGATGATGTTGGCCTTATTCATGATTTTGAAACTGAAAGTATACAAATGAAGAGTTACGATCTGATTGTCGTCGGTGGTGGTCCCGCCGGAATTTTTGCGGCTGGCTTTGCTGCACAGCAAGGATGCAAGGTTTTGCTGCTTGAAAAAAACCGACGCTGTGGTGCCAAAGTCCTTATTACAGGTAAGGGTCGGTGTAATATTACCCATGCCGAAGATGACCCTCGGAGCTTTGTTGAAGTCTTTGGCCGCAATGGCAAAGCTTTTTTGACTGCACTCTATGCTTTTGGTGTCGACAATGTCGTCGATTTTTTTGAGCAAGGTGGGCTCAAATTAAAAATAGAACGTGGTGGTCGTATTTTCCCGGAGGCAGGAGATGCGGCATCAGTTCAAAAGGTTCTGGATTCTTTCCTTGAGTTAGCTGGAGTTGAATTATTGACCTCTTGTCGTGTTGAGAATTTTAATACCGAAGATCAAAAGATCTGTTCAGTTGTGACGACTAAAGGAGTCTTTTCCGCTGACAACTATGTTGTTGCGACAGGTGGGTTGTCTTACCCTGAGACCGGTTGTACTGGGGATGGTTATGACTGGGCTAAGCAGACTGGTCATCAGGTTGTCACACCGCAACCGGCGTTGGTTCCGATTCGTCTTACGATAGACTGGGCCGCGCAGGTGAGTAACTTCAATCTCAAAAATGTACGGATCAAAGCCGAGAGCCAGGGCAAAATCATTGCAGAGCGGTTCGGTGAAGCTTTTTTTACACGAGACGGCATTGGCGGCCCTATTATCCTCGATATGAGTTCTGTTGTGCGTGAGGCTATCAAAAAAGGGAAGGTCAACTTGTTGCTTGATTTGAAACCTGCAGTTGATGAGGCGACCTTTGATCGGCGCTTGCAACGGGAGCTGGAATCTCAGCAGAATCGAAATTTCTCCAAAGCATTGGATGGATTACTCCCCAAAGCCCTGATTCCTGTATTTCTACGTCTCTCACTGATTGATCCATTGAAAAAGTGTCACTCAGTAACGCGAGATGAGCGACAGACCTTGCTCAGCCTCTTCAAAGGGTTGGAGCTGCCGGTCTCGGCAGTTGCTGGCTTTAAAAAGGCAATAGTGACTTCAGGCGGAGTCTCTTTAAGAGATATTGATATGCGTTCAATGCGCTCGAAAAAGGTTGAAAATCTCTATTTTGCTGGCGAAATTATTGATCTGGATGGCCCGACTGGTGGTTTCAATCTTCAGGTCTGCTGGTCAACCGGGTACTTGGCAGGAGTCAGCGCTGCTGGATAAAGGGTCGAGAAAAGAAATCTATACGATTTCTCTGAGACTTATACTGCATGGCTGATGACCAGTAAAAAAGAAGCCCCACCGGAAAATCCGGCGGGGCTATTTTAATGCAATTATTTAATCGGTGTCGACTATTCGCAAAGGTCGACTTTGATGTCCCAGTTTTTGATCTTCATGGTACCATTCTGAGCCAGGTTCAACTGCATCTTGAAACAACGATCGAACAGTTGCGGCTCATGACCAACGCCCTTGGCCAGACATTCTTTGGCCGCCATGTCGAAATACTCTTGAATGATCGGTTTGTACTCAGGATGAACGCATTTGTCGATGATGAGCTGAGCGCGGTCTTTTGGTGCCAGACCACGACAATCGGCCAGACCCTGCTCGGTGACTAGAACGTCGAGGTCATGCTCAGTGTGGTCAATATGTGGAGCCTTGGGGACGACGCAGGAGATACCGCGTGGATCGGTTTTCGATGGGCGTGTCGAAGGTGCGTGCATGATCTTCAGGTAACCGTTACGCAGGAAGTCACCGGAACCGCCGAGACCGTTGATCATCCGGGTGCCGCCAACCAGGGTGGAGTTGGCATGAGCGTACATGTCAAACTCTACCGGGGTGTTCATGGCGATAACGCCCAGACGCCGGATCGGCTCTGGAGCATTGGAGATCGAGATCGGACGCATCAGGATCTTATCGGCATATTTTTCCCAGTTGTCAAAGAAACGCGGAAACCCGGACTCTTCGGACAGGGATAACGAACAGGCCGAAGCAAAGTCGAGTTTGCCTGAATCGAAGAAGTCGAGCATGGAGTCCTGCAGAACCTCGGTGAAAACGGTGAGGTTCTTGAACGGGCCCTTGGCCAGACCACCGACAACGGCGTTTGCAATCGAACCAACCCCCGACTGTAGCGGCAACAGGTTCTCAGGTAGACGACCCTTTTTAACTTCGTGACCGAAGAAATCCATGATGTGGCCAGCGATCGCTTCGGAAGTGTCATCCATATCACTGAATGCGCGACCTTTGTCACGATGCTTCGATTCGACAATGGCAACAACACGATCGGTATCGATCGGAATATAAGGAGTACCGATGCGCGTATCAGCAGCTGTGATCAGCAACGGCTGACGTGCTGGTGGCTTCTCTTGCATCAGGATGTCGTGCAGACCTTCAAAAGAAGGCTGTCCGGTGTTGACCTCAAGGATGATTTTGTCGGCGACGGTAACCAGTTCAGGCACCAGGCCACAAGAGGAGGTAAGAGCAATTTTGCCATCTTCGGTAATAGCTGAAACTTCGATGATAGCAACGTCAATGCGACCATTCTCGGTGTAGAATCCGTAACCGAGATCCTGAGCGAAGTGACCGAGGTGCTTGTCACCCATGCGGATTTTACCGGTGTTGATCCCTTTGGCAATATCTTTTCCGGTTTGGTATGGCCAGCGACGGTCGATCATGTCGAGCTGTGCCCAACGGTTTTCTGTCTCTGCGCCAGCAGAAGCACCGACAAACAGGTTGTACTTGGTGGTTCCCTGCAGGTTGTTTTTCTCGACATGATCAGCAAGAGCGATCGGTACAGCTTTTGGATAACCGGCCGGGGTGAAGCCAGACCAGCCGATGTTCATACCGGGTTTGAAGAATTCAATACATTGTTCAGGTGTCTTGACTTTTTTCAGTAGTGCTTTTCGACGTACGCGATCTTCCAGTGTTCCGTATTCAGACATTCTCTCTCCTCCTCGTGAAAGGCTCCAAAGGTACGATCTCGTACCTGCTGGGAATGGTTTGCTAAAACGGCGCGAAAGGACCAAGCATGAATCACTAATTATGTTGTAATAAATAGGGAAATTATCTTGTCCGAGCAGGCCTGTTCAGCGCTTTAAAAATGTAGCAAAGTGTCATTTATAGAATGACGTTATAAGAACGACGTTTTTTATATAATGCTGTATACCGCAAGTCAAGCGAAAAGATAGAATAAGGGGGGATTTATCATTTCTGGTAATTGTCGCAAATGTTAACCGTTGGACCTCTGCAAAAGGCCGCATAGATTCGTTAATCTATGCGGCCTTTTGTTTGTTTTAACTTGATTGAAATCAGTAATTTTTTTCGAGAATTTTCTGGGATTTTATAATGTATTTGCTGCCCGGAAATTGTTCGAACAGGGTGTTGAATGTGGCTGCGGCTTCTTTTTTCTGTTGCAGCTTGAGGTAGGCGGTTCCAAGGTAGAAAAAAGCTTCATCCCGGTAATAGTAATTGGGGTATTCTTCCAGAATCCCTCTGAGTCGGTTGATCGCGGCCTGGTAATTTCCAGTTCGCAGATAAAATCGGCCAACGTAGACCTCGTGTTCTGCCAAGCGGTTACGGGTCCGCTGAATCAGAACGCCGACCTCTTCAATCCGCTTGTCCTTGGGATAATCTCTGGTTAAGCGACGGAAGGTTTGTAGTGCATTTACTGTTGCGGTTTGATCACGATCTTTACTGAGCATCTGCTTGTAGTACGACATTCCCTGAAAGTAGAGGGCATCGGCAAGCCGTTCATCGCGTGGGTGTTCTTTTACAAAAGCAGAATAACTAGCAGCCGCTTCTTCAAAATTATCAGATAAATATTGAGCCTCAGCAATTTTCAGTTCCGCGAGTTTATTTAACTCCGGAGAGTAATAGCTGTCACGTACTTTCTTCCAGGAAGCAACAGCATCTTCGTAGCGGTGTTGGTCAAAGAAGTTCTCCCCCTCTTTAAAATAGTGATCTGCTGTGCGGGGTGGAGGGACGATTGTTGGATCACAGGCCGATAAAAGCATCAACAGGGAGAGGGATAAAAACAGTAACTTGTACATATTTATGACGCCTTGTCTTTTGAGTGCAGAAAATTGCCATGAAGCTACGGAATCTTCACCGATTTGTCAATCATTGCATCTCCTTGGTGGTGTTGAGGAACAAGGGAGAACGAAGTGTCCGTCAAGATGTAATTTGACACTTACGAGTTGACGAATGATTTTGTTTAACTGAGCGATCTGTTGATTGTTCAGTGGTTCATCCCGATATACCGCCTTACCGAAAACTTGTGCAAATTCCTGACAGAGTGGTTCTTGACTCAACTCCGCCAGTTTATAGAGTCCGAGGTGTTGTGGCAGTTTTTTTAGCCCTGCAGATTTACAGACTCTGTGTTGATATTTTTTCAGTAATCTCTGTTGGCTGTTGAGACTATTCTGATTCCTTTTAGTTAAGATAACTGTTGCTATTATCAGGATTGTCCCGATCACCCACCAGAGAGCATTGCCAGGCAGGGAAGGCTGTAATTTGCGTAAACTGGTGCCAGTGGATAAAACGAGACTCATCTGCTTCTTTAGATCGTAGGTGATGACCAATCTGTTCCAGGCATTTTCAATATAGTCCGCAGCGGCCTGCGACCAGACAAAAGAACTGCGGGCCAACCCGGTGACAGCATCTCCTGCATTTATTGCGAGTCGACTAGGGTCGACCCTCTGCCAGCGGTTCTGATCGTCGAGTGCTTCGACCCAGACGTGTGCCATATCTTCATCGACCAGATAGTACCCTCCCAGTTGATTATAGCGTCCTCCAAGATAGCCTCCGACCAGACGTGCCGGAACCCCGGTCAAGCGCAATAGTAATGCAAATGATGAGGCAAAATATTCACAGTAGCCGCGTTTGGTCTCAAAGAGGAAGGTTTCGACCGGATGATCAGTGATTTGAAGGTTCTGTGCGGAGTAGGAGAGCTGTTGACGCCTGAAGAACTCTTGAACAGCCTGGACCTTAGCCTGACTACTCTCCTGTAAGGCGACCTGGGAGACAACTGCAGCCATTTGCGATGAAACCTCTAGCGGGGTCTGCAGGTAATATTTACGATCTTGAGGTTTTTTAAGCTGCAGATAGCTGTTACGGGATGAACTAACTGTGAATCGGCTTTGTTTGCTGAGCCTGTGCTTCGCCTCAAATACCCCATCAGCAAAACGTTGGTTCGTTATTTCATCAATTTCAAGTGGCAGGTCGAGACCTGGAAGATAGCGGTCTGTACGAGACTCGCTGAAGATGACCTGTTTCTGATCAACGGCACCCATGATAATCATTTGATCCGCTGGAGGAAATTTGCTGCGCGACCAGTTTCGACCGTCTGTCTGGTTAAGCACCAACCCGCGCCAGTAGAGTTCCAGTGGGTCGATCTCGCTCATTTGAGCGCGAAAGGCAGGTTCTCCGCTGCTGCCAAGATTGGCAAGACTACCAGGTTTGACCTCTTCGCTGAAGCCGGATGTAGACTTGGACCCCGGATTGAGAAAGTTCCAGAGAGGGTACTGCGTACGCGGAAGAATTACGAAAAAGAAGAGCATCAGGAGTAGCGAACCGATCGGCATGATCGCGCCCGTGCGCAACAGACTCTGCCATTGTTTGCGGTTCAGGTACATTGAGGGGTCCGTTGCGTAGAAACTGGTCAACAGCAGACCGAAGGTCACCAGCCCCACCAGTAGTATCAGGCTGACGATGTAGCCGGAGCTCAGGCTGAGGAGTGAGGAAGCCGCGAGAATAAAGGTCGACAGGACAAATATCTGTAACAGATTTCGCCCTGATTTTTCGGTGATCAGACGTACCGCGAGAAGCAGGACCAGCATATTGACCAGCGGCTCGACGATATTGTTGCGTGACATTTGTGCCAGGTAGAAAAAGAAGAAAACAAATGAGAGCAGGGTTGCTGGCAAAGGTGGAAGCAGTCTGCCATTGCGTCGGTCGATAATAAATCCGCTAATCAGCAAGCAAAAAATCGATACCTGAACTGGCAGGTCGAGATAGAAGAAGGCTGGAGCAACGCTGACCAACGTCACCAGGGTCGCAAACAACTGTAGGATTCTTTTAACGGCCATTATAGAGAGCCAGTTCGGTCAGTAAACGGCGTCGCTGGCCACCGCCTGATTGAGGTGGAATGAGCTTCCCTGCTAGTTTTAGTCCGACTGGATGATGGCGGCGCAGTTGGTTGATGGCCAGACTGGTTGCGCGACCTACGCGATTCTCAAGGCTACCGCCGAGTTGGTCAAAATCGATAATCACCGGTTGAGAGGCTAAGCCTTCGTGTTGTTTGACCTTGAAATTATTATGCCGGGCCGAGAGTTTCCAATGGATAGACTTTAAGGGTTCACCCCCTTGATAGTCGTGGATGCAGCGCAGATCACCGTTATCTCCGCTGCTGGCACTGGCCGAATCTTGACGTTGCTCACTATAGCCGTTAGCGACCGGAGCAGGCTCTGGTTGTGGCTGGGGGAAAACAACGAAGGCCAGGTTAAGAGAAACTCTAAGCGAACGGACAAAGAAGTTGATCGGGAAGCAGGAGCTTATCCAGAGGCTGGCGATTTGATGATGACCCCGTTTAGAGAAGCTCAGGAGCAGGGTTCGTTCTTCATGACTGGCTGCACCGATCTGCGGGAAAAGAGGCTCATCATCACCTAGTCCCACGCGGATCAAAAAGGCCGGCAGTCGGCGTCGCTGGTTCAGTACTCTGACCCCGATCAGGGTTGGCTGGCCGACAAAAATTTCTTGTGGCAGGACCAGGCGCAGGCTCAGGTTACGCAGGTTTTGTTGCCCGAGCCAGCCGGAGACCGCCATGAAGCCAAGTAAGGCTGAAACCAGCAGGTAGAGCAGGTTATTGCCGGTATTGACCGCAGCAAAGCCGAGCAGCAGGGTCATGCCGACGTAAACCATCCCGGCACGAGTAAGTTTCAGGCCATAGGAACGGCCAGATTTTGCAGCAGCGATCTGACTATCTCCCTCTTGTTCTGATGTTCATGCTCGGGCTTAAGGATCAGTCGGTGAGCGGTGACGACCAGTGCTGTCGCCTGAACATCTTCGGGCGCGACATAATCGCGTCCATTCAGATAGGCTTCGGCCCGCGCAGCATCGGCCAAGTTGATACCACCACGGGTCGAGATGCCGGATTGCACCATGGGATGACTACGACTCGCTTCTATCAGACTGTAAATATAGATGGCAACTTTTTGTGACAGATGAATCTGGGTGACGGCATCTCTGGCTTCAAGGATTTGGGTGCGGCCGAGCTTGGGGGTGAGCTGGTCGAGTTGATGACGTACGCTACCGCGCTGAATGATCTGCTGTTCAAGTTCGGCGGGGGGATAACCGATGTCGGTTGCGGCCAGAAATCGATCAAGCTGAGATTCGGGCAGGGCGAAGGTGCCGATCTGTTCCACCGGATTCTGGGTGGCGATTACCATAAAGGGATGGGGCAGACTGTAGGTGACCCCTTCAATTGTGACTCGCATCTCTTCCATCGCCTCGAGCATGGCGCTCTGGGTTTTAGGCATGGCTCGGTTGACCTCGTCAAGCAGGACCAGATTATTGAAAACCGGTCCTTCAATAAACCGAAAGTTATTCTTTTCGCGGTCGAAGATCGAGAGCCCGGTGATGTCAGAGGGGAGCAGGTCACTGGTGCACTGAACACGACCGAAGCCGAGGCCAAGCACCTTTGAAAGAGCCAAGGCCAGGCTGGTCTTGCCCAGACCGGGGATATCCTCTATCAGCAGGTGTCCACCAGCCAGCAGGCAGATCATGGCGACCCGCAGCGCGCGAACCTTACCTTGCAAGGTGTTGTGGGCAAGGTCATCGATAATGGCCAGAATCGTGTCGCGGTGAGGTAGTGACATTGTCTCTCCAGTGTGAGTTTAAATATTATAGTACGTAAATCGACTGTAGCGTTAGTTGTTGTCATTTCATTGGCAAAAAACAGCGACGCAGTGGTTTCTTGCGTAGAGAGCATTTGGGCCCTATGATAGTGAATATACGAAGAACTCTTCTTTTTAAGGTGATACCAAATGCATAACTACAGCGAAATTGACTACGGAACCCTGTTCGATATGTTTCTCAACAGTCGACGTAACTACGCAGATCAGACTGCGTTTGTCTATCGCGCGGCAGGCACTGAGTTCAGTGTCAGTTATGAGAAACTCTACGAGGATGTGGTTATCCTGACGCGTGCTTTTGCTTCACGTGGCGTGAAAAAAAATAGTCGGGTGATGTTGCTGTCGGATAATCGCTACGGTTGGATTGTTACCGATATGGCACTGGTGGCGCTTGGTGCGATCAGCGTACCGCGCGGTAGCGATACCCCGACCATCGAGCTTGAATATATTCTTGAGCATTCCGGCAGTGAATTTCTGGTGATTGAGACCGCCGTCTTGCTGAAAACCCATGAAGAGATGTTGAAGGGCCACAAGAAGCTGAAAGCCATCTTCCTGATTGAAGGGGAGAAGACTCATCGCTGGTTTGATCATATTTATAGTTTCAATGATCTGCTCGAAGATCGCAGCTTGACTCAGAATGAGCTCGAAGAGTTCGCTGCGCGCCACCTGCAGATCAGTCAGGATGATCTGTTTACTCTGATCTATACCAGCGGAACAACCGGGGTGCCCAAGGGGGTGCAGCTGACCCACCGCAATATCATGTACAACGTCCGTCATGTGCCACAACTGATTGGTCTGCTTGAGACCGACCGCTTTGTTTCGATTTTGCCGAGCTGGCATATCTTCGAGCGGGCGGTAGAATATGTCGCGCTCTCCAAGGGTTGTTCTACGTTCTATTCGACGGTCAAGACCTTCGCTAGCGATCTTGAGAAATATCGACCGACTCTGGTCGCGACAGTGCCACGACTGTGGGAATCTTTACATGCACGGATTAATACCACCCTCGAAAAAGAGAGTCCTAAACGAGCAAAAATCTTTCGTACTCTGGTCAGAATTTCAACTACTACGAATCGGCAACGCAGAATTTTGCGTGATCAACTCCCGGTTTTTGAGAAAACTTTTTTTCTTCGCCGCTGGTTGCGTCAATTAAGAGCAGCGGGTTATCTGCTCCTGTTGGCGCTCCCCGATAAGTTGGCAAAATCACGGTTGCAAGCGGTCCAGGTGAAATTTGGCGGTCATCTGCGCATGGCGATCAGCGGCGGAGGTAGCTTGCCGTCCTGGCTGGATGAGTGGATTGATGCGATCGGTATCCGTATTGTCAATGCCTATGGCATGACCGAATGTGCTCCGGCGATTGCTGGCCGGGCGCTCAACTGTGCAACTTTTAGCACCTTGGGATTACCTGTCGAAGGAACCAAGCTTCGCATAGCCGATGAACAGGATCAGCCGCTGCCACCCGGAACCGAAGGGGAGATCCAGATGTTTGGTGATCAGCTCTTCCCCGGCTACGAAAACAACGAAGAAGAGAACAGCAAGGCATTTACCGCCGATGGTTTCTTTCGCACTGGTGATCTCGGCAAGCTAACCCTGCGCGGTGAATTGGTGATCACCGGTCGCTCTAAGGAGATCATTGTGCTGGCCAGCGGCGAGAATGTTGATCCCAGCCGGATCGAATCGACGATCACACGACTCCCCTTTGTCAATGATGCTGTGTTAGTTGGGCAGGACAAAAAAGGCTTGGGTGCGCTGGTTGTTCCAGATTTCGACAAGCTGCGCGAGTTTGCTGCCAGTCGCCTGAATCTCATCATTGAAAGTACTGAACAACTGCGTGGGAACCATCAGGTTCTCGAAAAGGTCCGAGCTGAAATGAATCGCCTGCTGCATAGTAAAAAAGGTTTTAAGCCCTTCGAAAAACTGCAGAATATCCACTTCTTGGAAGGCGAGTTTAAACCGGGTGAAGAGCTGACCAATACCCTGAAGAAGAAGCGTCATGTTATTGAGAAGAAATATCATGAATTGATCGGGAAATTACTTAAGTAGCTGTAGCCCCAGAGTCCACAGATAAATGGTAAAGTAAAGCCCCCATCAGTCGCAAGATGAGACGAAACAAAGAACCAGTACTCCTCTGAAAAGCCAATAAATTTGCGGGATCATTTCAACTAGAGATCAACCATGTCAGTGGCTGTCTACCCCACATGAAAATATTTTTTTGGATTACAAAAAAACTACAGGCAACCGCAAAAAAAAATAATTGGAAAAATCGACACACAACGCAAGAAAAATACATTCTAAGGCAGCGCGGGAGGTTGATCTTTAGGTCGCATATACCGCAAGCTGGTAGTTGGGGTAACAACGCTTGCAACAAAACTTAAACCGTGGAGACATACAAACACCGTCTCGGAAATGTGATCCGAGCAAGCCCCCAATTTAATTGACTAAGTTAAGAAGGAGAGTTGATTAAAATGACAATATTGAATTTTAAACAGATCCTGGAAGGGATCAGAGAAACCAAACAGGGCAATACTTTACGGGGGCTGCAATTATTGAACAGCTCTGTCAATGTCTCTAGTTTGCCGGAGGCTAAAGCTTGGTATGGCTATTGTCTGGCCAGAGAGAATAACAAATTCAGACAAGGTATTTCTCTGTGCAATGAGGCGAGACAGAAAGATCCGGACAGTTCAGACATCTGTCTGGCACTGGGACGAATCTATCTTCTGGCTGGCATCAGGAAGTCTGCCGTCAGTGCCCTTCAGACGGGGCTGAGTCTGGACAACAATCCGGAAATATACCGACTGTTAAATAGTATCGGAATCCGCAAACCGCCAGTATTTAGCTTCTTGGATAGAAGCAGCAAGGTTAATGTAGCCTCTGGGCGGCTACTCTCCAGGGTAGGAATGCGTAAAGTCTGAACGGCGGATGTCACCATGGCCCCTGACAGCATATTGGATTGATGAAGAGTGGGGGCCTGCCGGTAACAATTATTTGGCGGCTAATGCGTCACGAAGAAAAAGGATAGTTTTTGTTATCTCCAGATATTATTAATATTACCCAGACCACACATTACCTCATGGAATATCCTAAAGATGAACGTGAAGTTCGAAAAGTGGTAGTTGCTGCAGGCACATGCAATGGTGTGCCGTTCGAGGCCATCGCAAAAAGCGATCCAGACTTCTCCGCCAGCCTAAGTCTGTTTCGTGAAGATGGAGATCAATTCTCAAAAATCGAATTTCAATCAATAAGAAGAGGGATCATCGGTGCCAAGGCGATGGAAACCTTTGATCTGAGAGGTGCTTCAGAAGCGAAGGGATATGAGTATTATTATGACCAGATGCACGAAAAATATTACGGCCAGAAAATTTATCTGAGAGTTCCTTTTAGCCGCAAAGACGAAGCGAAGGCACTTGGTGCAAAATGGGACAATTTGCTGAAAAAATGGTTTACATTTTCCAACTCTCCTAATCTTTTAAAGATTGAAAAATATTTCATTCGTGACAAACTTTAATCGACCTCAGGCGTATGTGACATTCGGTGACTGTGCGTGTGCTTTTCTGGCTACCTGGCCATCAACACGATAATTCCGCTTCCCCCATGCCGTTTCCTCGTCTATAACTGGTCAGTTAATACTTCCTCGGTTAAGATGCAAGGAGACGGGCGGGCTCTTTCGGCTCTGCCTCAGCCTAAAAGGGTTACCTATGAGCAAGAAGAATTACTCCCCCGGGCAGAAATTGTCCGGTTTTGTTGTTGACCGTGTCGACGAAATTGCCGGTATCCAGGCCCGTATGATCCGCCTGCACCATGAAAAGACCGGTGCCCGCTATATGCACCTGGCACGTGCCGACAGTAATCGCCTGTTCGGTGTGGCTTTTCGCACTCCGCCTGATGATTCTACCGGCGTCGCACATATTCTTGAACATACCGCGCTCTGTGGTTCGGAGCGTTATCCGGTACGTGATCCTTTCTTTTCGATGCTCAAACGCAGCCTCAATACCTTCATGAACGCCATGACAGCCAGTGACTGGACGCTTTATCCCTTCGCTAGTCAGAATCATAAGGATTTCGATAATCTGCTGTCGATCTATCTCGATGCAGCCTTCTTCCCCAACCTGAGCGAGCGTGACTTCTCGCAGGAGGGGCATCGTCTCGAATTTGCCGAGATGGAGAACCCGGATTCTCCATTGGTATATAAAGGGGTGGTCTACAACGAAATGAAGGGGGCAATGTCCGATCCTTCTTCGTTGATATCGCGCCGCCTGGGGCGTGCGCTCTACCCGACAACCACTTACCACCACAACTCGGGCGGTGAACCTTCTGACATCCCCGATCTTAGCTGGCAGCAGCTACGTGATTTTCATGCCCGCTACTACCATCCTTCAAATGCATGGTGCTTCAGCTACGGGGATCAGGACTTACCAGCGCTCCTCGAAAAAGTTGCAATTCAAGCCCTTGATCGTTTTGATAGAATCGAGCCGGATTCTGAGGTGCCACCCGAAATCCGCTTTACTGCGCCGAAGCAGGTGTGTGAAACATATCCGCTTGATGCCGGAGAAAATCTGGAAGGCCGCTCAATGGTGCAGCTAGCCTGGCTGACCTGCGACATCGATGACAGCGTTGAACGACTGGGACTGTCGTTGCTGGCCACTCTGCTGTTGGGAAACCCCTCCACGCCGCTCTATAAGGCGCTGATCGACTCGGGCTTAGGTGCCAACCTCTGCCCCGGTAGCGGTTTTCAGGATGATAACCGGACCACCTGTTTCGCGGCGGGTCTGCAGGGCACAGATCCGGATAAGCTGTCACAGATTGAAGCATTGATTCTAGAGACGCTGGAAAACATCGCTACCGAAGGATTCTCCCCCGAGCGGATCGAAGGGGCGATTCATCGTCTCGAATTTTCCAATCGTGAGGTGACCGGCGACAGCTATCCTTATGGCTTGTTACTGTTGATGCGGATGCTCGGCCCCTGGTTGCATGGTGGTGAACCCCTGGCGGCGCTCGATTTTGACGCACAGCTCTTAGAGTTACGCAAAAAACTCGACGAAGGGCCTTATCTGCAGGATCTGATGCGGCGCTGGTTGATCGATAATCCACACCGTGTGACCCTGTTGTTAGAACCAGATCAAGAGCTGCGCGAACGAGAAGATCAGGCTCTTGCTGAAAAGCTGACCAAACTGGCAGCCAGCCTTGATGATGTGCAAAAACAGAAAATCATTGATCAGGCCAAGGCCCTGCAACAGTCTCAGGAGGACGAGGAAGATCTCTCCTGTCTGCCGACCCTGGAGTTGAGTGATATTGAAAAGTGCGAGCCAGCGATCGTCTTGCGCGAGGAACAGCTTGCCGGAGTTCCATTGACTCTCTGTGATCAACCGACCAACGGCATCGGGTTTGTCGCGCTGAATCTCCCGATCGACACCCTGTCTGTCGAATTACTGACTCTCTTGCCGATTTTCAGTGGGTTACTCACCCAGGTTGGCACCGGAAACTATACTTATGTCGAACTGGCGCAGCAACTTGAAGCGGTTTCAGGTGGCGTAAGCGCACGGACTTCGTTGCTGGAAGATCCACAGGACAACTTGCAATATACTGCGAGTTTCGAGGTTAAAGCGAAGGCGCTGGAGCGCAATGCTGCGCCGCTGTGCGAACTGCTCGCTGAAATTCTGACCAGCGTTGATTTCTCTGACTTCGGACGCATTCGGCAGGTGCTTGATCAGATGCGGATCTCGCTGGCTAATTCGGTTCCTTCGTCCGGACATTCTTATGCTGCACGTGCCGCCGCTGCCCACTTGACGCCTGCTGCGAGGCTGAGAGAGCTTTGGTCGGGGCTGGAACAGGTAAGCTTGATTCAGAAACTGGCTGCGCAGACTGATGATGAGTTGCAGGAAACGGCAGATAGACTACAGCAGATTGCCGAATTACTCTTCACGCGTAGCGGGCTGCAGGTTTCACTGACCGCCAGCGCCGATCAGTTTGTCGCTTTTCAGAAACCGCTTGAAAAGCTCTTGCTGCGCCTCCCGGAACAGCGGCGTGCGACCTGTGTAACTTCTCAATTGAGTGAAGTTGCGCAACGTCAGGGCTGGATCTTTTCGGTGCCGGTCAGTTTTGTCACCCGGGTTTTCGCCGCCCCGGCTTACACTCACCCTGACAGTGCCGCATTGACCGTGCTGGCCAAACTGCTACGCGCTGAATATCTGCATCGCGAGATCCGGGAAAAAGGGGGGGCCTATGGCGGTCTGGCTGGCTATAATGCCGAAGCTGGGCTCTTTTCTCTCTTGTCTTATCGTGATCCCCATCTTGAACGTACTCTTCAGGTTTACAATGATGCTATTGATTGGGTTATTGGTGGAGGGTTCAGTGATCAGTCGGTTAAAGAGGCGATCCTCGGCGTCTTCAGTGATCTCGATAAACCGCTATCGCCAGCAGGTAATGGTGCTCGCGAATTTGCCAACCGCAGGCAGGGGATGACTCTGGAGATGCGCAACCAGATGCGTCAGCAGTTAGTTGCGGTCGATTCTGTACAGTTAGTCGCGGTTGCAACCCGCTGGCTGGCTGGGGAGAATCGCAGTGCGATATCGGTGTTGTCAGGCGAGGAGGCACTCTCTGCCTTCAACAAAGCCCATCCGGAGCAAGCTCTGGAACTGAAACGCATCTGAATTTTATGACGCGCTGGTCCCTATGGATCGCTGTTGTCTATTACAAAGAGAAATATAAATAATGTCGGAAAATTCTTATTTTGCCACCGCCGCACGCGGCCTCGAACCCCTGCTGGCTACTGAGCTGAGCTCTTTCGGTGCTCAGGAGGTCGTTGAAGCGATTGGGGGAGTTCATTTTACCGGACCACTCAAAGTTGCTTTGCAGGCTTGCCTTTGGTCACGTTTAGCCAGTCGTATTCTTGCGCCGATAGCAGAGTTTGAGGCGAATGACACCGACCAACTTTATGAGGGGGTCCTGCAGATCGATTGGCGGCAACATCTGAATGTTGGTGGTAGTCTCGCTGTTGATGCTCATGTTTCACAATCAAAAATTGATCACTCACGCTACGCCCTGTTGCGCGTCAAGGATGCGGTAGTTGATCAATTCCGTGATCGTTGCGGAGAACGGCCGAATATTGATGCGCTGCAGCCTGACTTGCGCCTGAATCTTTACCTGTTCAGAAATCGTGCGACCTTAAGCGTCGATCTCAGTGGGTCCAGCCTGCATAAACGTGGTTATCGTAGTGATGGCTTGAGTGCGCCGCTGAAGGAAAATCTTGCAGCGGCCATTCTGCTCAGTTGCAACTGGCCGGAGATCCATGCCGCTGGTGGTGCCTTTGTTGACCCGATGTGTGGCTCGGGGACCTTACCCCTTGAGGCGGCGTTGATTGCTTCCGATTGTGCTCCCGGGTTGATGCGCGATTATTACGGATTCCTGGGCTGGAAGCAGTTTGATGGTCAATACTGGGACGATCTGGTGAAAGAGGCCGCAGAACGTAAGTCGGCCGGGCTGGAACGTAAGCAACCAACGATTGTCGGTTACGATGAAAATACCCGAGCGATCCGTCAGGCTTGGGAGCATGCGCGTGCTGCGGGCGTTGACCGATGGCTTCATTTTGAGCGGCGTGAGATGGAGATGGTCGAGCCGCCAGCTGGCAACGGTGGGCTACTGGTCACTAACCCTCCTTATGGTGAACGTCTGGGCGAACTGTCTGAACTTCCACCACTTTATAACCGCCTCGGCGAAAAGATGATCCAGTTCTCCGGCTGGCAGGCGGGTGTTATCACCAGCGAGGTTGAACTCGGACGGGCTATCGGGCTACGCGCTCACCGGCGCACGCCGCTTTACAATGGTGCGCTGAAGTGTCAACTGCTCCATTTTGAACTGGATGAAACAAATCGCTGGAAATCCCTGGCAGATGGCGCTGGTCGTCCTGTTGCGCGCCGGCTATCGGAAGAAGCCGAAATGCTCGCCAATCGATTACGAAAAAACCGTAAAAAATTGGCACGTTGGGTCAAGGCTGAGCAAACCGATTGTTATCGGCTTTATGATGCCGATCTGCCTGAATTTAATCTCGCAATCGATCTCTATGGCGATGAAGTTCATCTTCAGGAATATCAGGCGCCCAAAGATATCCCGGAGCAAAAGGCCGAGCGCAGGGTGCGCGATGCCGCTGCCGTAGTCATGCAGGTTCTCGACCTTCCCAGTGGCGCACTACATATAAAACAGCGCGTTCGCCAGAAGGGGGTCAGTCAGTATCAGCGTCAGGATCGACGCGGAGAGCTCAAACAGGTCAAGGAAGGGGATCTGCAGTTTCTGGTCAATCTGAGTGACTATATCGATACCGGCCTGTTTCTGGATCACCGTCCGACCCGCCAGTTGTTGCGGGCACTGGCCACCGGGAAGCGGTTTCTCAACCTTTTTGCCTATACCGGAACTGCCAGTGTGTATGCTGCCGCCGGTGGCGCAATTGAAACAACCACGGTCGATATGTCGCGCACCTACCTTGAGTGGGCAAAGAAAAATATGCGTCTGAACGGTTTTGATGGTACCGAACACCGGATGGTTCAGGTCGATTGCATGGCCTGGCTGGATCAGTCTCAGGCGCAGTATGATTTGATCTTTCTCGATCCCCCCTCCTTTTCCAATTCGAAGGGGATGGAGGGAACCTTCGATATCCAGCGCGATCATGTCAATATCTTACAACGCGTTAGCGAAATGTTGGCGCCAGGGGGAATTTTGATCTTTTCAAACAATCTGCGGAGCTTTAAGATGGCAACCGATCAGTTGCCCAGGTTGAAGATTGAAGAGATCAGTGATCGCACTCTGCCGCTAGATTTTGCACGCAATCCACGGATCCACAACAGCTGGCGTATAGAACAGGCTTAGCCATTTCGGGAGAGGTATGATATGCAGAATCTGTTATTAGTGATTGTGTTGCTGTTGTCAGGTTGTGGCCTGAGTAAAATGCCGCAGCATATGGCGCAGGCTACACTTAATCAGACCGACCCGGAAACCATTGCCGAGGCTGCACCTTCATACCTGTTGTTGTTCGACAGTTTAATCGAGTCGTCACCTGATGATAGTGATTATTTGCGTGATGCCGCTGGACTTTACGCCTTGTTTGGTGATCTGTTTGTCAAGGATAAGCTTCGTTCAAAACGACTTAGCGAACGTTCTTTCTCTTATGCTAACCGTGCAATTTGTAGTGAAGAGGAGGATCTCTGTGGCTTGCCGCAGCTCGCTTTCGATCCTTTTATTACGAAGTTGGAGGAGTTCTCTGAACTGGACCCGGCGCTGCGGATCGTCTATCTGCAGAGCTGGCTGGTCTATCTGAAACATCATGCCGATGACTGGAACGAACTGGCTCGGCTGCCGCAACTGGAAGCTTTAATCGGTTACCTGCTGCATCATGAAGAGGGGAGTGCCAGTCCGCAATTACATCTCTATCAGGCAATTTTACAGTCTTTACGCCCTGAGATGTATGGCGGTAAGCCTGAAGAGTCGCGACGTAATTTCGAACAGGCGATGCAACTTGCCCCCGATGACTTGACCATCAAGGTTGCTTTTGCCCGTCATTATGCCCGTGGACTCTATGATCAGGATTTACATGATCGTTTATTGAATGAAGTGTTGGCCGCCGATCCTGTAAAGACCGGGTTGACCTTGCTCAATACTTTGGCTCAACGTGAAGCACGCGAACTGCTGGCGTCCGGAGCGGACTTTTTCTAAAGAAACGGAGATTGACTGAAATGTGCCGTATATTTGTTACTGTATTTCTTCTGCTACTGTTGCCGCTGTCGGCTGGAGCCTTGACTCTCAAACTGGCGACCGTTGCCCCAGAGGGATCAAGCTGGATGGTTCAGATGCGCAAAGGTGCCGCTGAAGTCGCTGAAAAAACCTCGGGACGAGTCAAGGTTAAGCTTTATGGTGGCGGTGTCATGGGGAATGAAAAATCTGTGATACGCAAGATCCGTATTGGCCAACTGCAGGGGGGCGCGTTGACCAGCGGTGCCATGGCCACGGTCTATTCTGATTTGAGTCTCTACAGCTTGCCAATGTTGTTCAATTCTCTTGCTGAGGTCGACTTTGTTCGTGCCAGCATGGACACTGTCCTCAAAAAAGGCTTGGAGAAAAAGGGTTTTACCTGCTTCGGTTTCGCTGAAGGTGGGATGGCGCTGATGTTTTCGCAACAACCAATTGCAACCCTTGATGATCTCAAAGGGAAAAAAGTCTGGGTTCCAGAAGGGGACCTGCCGAGTTACGCGGCGATGGAGGCTAATGGTTTGACGCCGGTCACTTTACCACTGACCGATGTCTTGACCGGTCTGCAGACCGGTCTGATCGATGTGATCGGCTCTTCTCCGTTGGCTGCGATCGCCTTTCAATGGCATACTCAGGTGAAATATTTCAGTCCGACGCCGCTCTCCTATATCTACGCATTACTGGTTGTTGACACCCGTGTGATGAAAAAGATTTCGGCTGCTGACCAGCAGGTGATACGTGAGGTGTTTGAAGGGATCTATCAGATCCTCGACAAGGAGAACAGGGCCGAGAACGCGCAGGCTGCAGAGGCCTTGCGTAATCAGGGGATCATTGAGGAAAAGCCGATGCAAAATTTAGCTCAGATGCGGGCAACAGCAGAGGACGCACTTGCAAACCGCGCCGCAGACGGTCTCTTTAGTGCGAAGTATTATGCCGAAGTCAAAGCGTTGCTCCAGCAGTTCCGTAGCCAAAACAAGGCGCAACAGTGAGTATTGGTTCCCAGCTGAAACGGCTCGACCTTCTCGGCCGGTGCATAGAGGATATCTTTCTGGCCGCACTGCTGACGTTTATGATTCTGCTGGCTGGCTGGCAGATCGTGCAGCGAAACTTCATAGGTGGCGGTATGATTTGGGGGGATGAACTCTTGCGTCTGATGGTTCTGTGGCTTGCGTTACTTGGTGCCATGGCGGCCAGTCGCGATAATCGTCACGTTGCTATCGATCTGTTGTTACGTTTTTTACCGGACAAATTTAAATCTCCGGTCCAGATGTGTTTGCATCTTTTTACCGCTGTTGTTTGTGGCATGCTCGCTTTCTATTCTTTTAAATTTGTACAGATGGAGCATGAATATCAAACCACAGTTTTGAGCGGTTTGCCCGCATGGTGGTTTGAGGTGATCCTGCCTATCGGCTTCGGGATGATGAGCTTTCGCTATCTTGGACATCTGCGCCGGATTGTTTATCCACTGCCAGAAGAGGTCGTATGAGCGCGCTACTTGGAGTTATCGCGCTGTTCGGTGCACCGCTCTTTGCGATTATTGCAGCCGGAGCGATGTGGGGGTTTTATTCCAGCGAGATCGATTTAACCGTTATGGCAATCGAGCTCTATCGACTGGCGGAAATGCCGGTGCTGTTGGCCATTCCTCTGTTTACTTTTTCGGGTTATCTGCTTGGTGAGAGCGGAGCGCCCGGGCGACTGATGCGTCTGTCTAAAGCTTTTTTGGGATGGTTTCCTGGAGGGCTTGGCGTTGTTGCTCTGATCGCCTGTGCTTTTTTTACAGCATTTACTGGTGCCTCGGGAATCACCATTATTGCCCTTGGCGCCATTCTTTATCCGGCACTCGAACAAGCCGGTTACGAGAAAAATTTTAACCTCGGTTTGATCACGACCTCAGGAAGTCTCGGGTTGCTCTTTGCTCCTTCGTTGCCGCTCATTCTTTATGGGATCGTTGCACAGCAGGCCGGTGGAAATATCTCTATCAAACTTAATGAGCTGTTTCTCGCCGGAGCTTTGCCCGGGGTTTTGATGCTGGTGCTTCTGAGCGGTTACGTTGTCTACAAACGTCGCGGCAAGAAATTGGGTGGCAAGGTCACTTTTGCAGAGATCAGACAGTCTCTGCGCGAGTCGATTTGGGAGTTGCCTCTGCCGTTTGTGGTATTAGGTGGGATTTACAGCGGTTATTTTGCTGTCAGCGAGGCCGCAGCAGTGACTGCCTGTTACGTGCTGCTTGTAGAAGTTTTTATCCTGCGCGAGATTTCTTTTCGTCAAGTACCGGTTATCATGCGTCAGTCGATGGTGCTGGTCGGCGGCATTTTGTTGATCCTCGGGGTTTCCCTTGCATCAACCAGTTATATGATCGACGCTGAAATTCCAGCCAAACTCTTTGAATATGTCCAATCCCATGTCGAAGGGCGCTTAACATTTCTGCTGCTCTTGAATATCTTTCTTTTACTCCTTGGCGCTATACTCGACATCTTTTCTGCGCTGGTTCTGGTGGTGCCACTGATTCTTCCCGTCGCACTCAGCTACGGTATAGATCCACTTCATCTGGGGATCATCTTTCTTGCCAATATGCAGATCGGTTACATTACTCCACCGGTCGGACTCAACCTGTTTATCGCCAGTTACCGCTTTGATGAGCCGGTATTGACCCTCTATAAGTCGACCTGGCCGTTTTTTCTGTTGCTGCTGGCCTCGGTTCTGATCATTACTTATGTGCCTTTCCTCTCCCTCTGGTTTCGCTAAAGCATGGTCAGTACAACAGGACTTCTGACAATGGCTCAGTTTATGGTTCAGCCACTTTCTCCCATTTGAGTGAAGACGGATCGAAGCCTTTTTCAATGGTCGGTTTTATAATCTGAAAATAGGGTGACACGTCGAAATCGCGCGGAGTAAACAGGCTGTGATGTCTGATGTGAAGGGTCTCCTGATAGCATTTTCTGCAACCAGGGTCTGTCGATTTTTCGATATTAATTTCGGGCAGTATCGGGTAGCCGACAGATTGAAATGCCTGCGCAATTAAAGATGAACAGATCGCCCGAGTCGGATCTCCGCTTCCTAATGCCAGTAACCTCCGTCGCCAACGGGTAGGTAGCAGCGGGATGGGGATCAGATAACGGGCAAGGTCGATAATATTCTTCAAATCATAACGTTGCCCGATTCGGGCAATAGCATAATCACACAGACTTTTGATTTCAATATCTGGAAGGCCCACCGGTCGGCAAATGCGGGTGTGACTGCCAGAATAATCATTTAAGGGGACCGCACGAATCCCCTCGTTGACATCTGCTTCGATCAGGACCTGTGCCTCGCCCTCCTCGGTTGCAGGGCCCAAAGTGTCCCCGACATACAGGGTTGCATGCGACCAACTTGATTGCGTGAGGTACTTTATCGCTGTGCTGAAACGACTATTGCCAGCAATCAGCAGGACATCACCGGCCTTGAGTGAGGCGGAGAGCTTTTCAGGAAGGCTGGTCGAAACTTCGACGTTTTGAGCTTGTGGTTCGGAAAGGTGCCGCGCCAGTCTTTGTCCCGTTCCATGCAAAATATTCACAATGTATATTCCCCATCCCTGCTTGCAGCTTTGAAGGCCTTGAATCGCACTATTGTGAGGTTTTTATCACTGTCATCATAGCTTGAGCCATAGCCAGACTATTTGCCGTCGGATAGCGTCGAGTCGATCCCGATCTTTGAATAAGCTGGAAGCCGTCTTCAGCATCGGTTCAGCTTTCTCCGCAGTTTGAAGCGGCAGAGTTTTGCTCAAACTGCCATCGAAAGGCATCACCTTGCGCACGTCGGCGACAAAGCGCTGAGGCTTCACGGGGAAACTTTCGTCATCAGTCCCGCCGAGATCCGTGAAAAATGGTGGATTTACCACATCGGGTCCGACATTGATAAGCAGATCCGAGCGAACGATGGCGCAATGGGTGTCGTTATAATCACAAAGGGCAGCAGCCCCTATGTACTGCGGATTATTTTTGTTCACTACGCTCTTATCCCTCTAGAGTATTAAGAGCTTGTTCGTCAAGCGGCCGTAGTGGCGGCCATAAATGTAGCTCCCCGTTCATGGCGGTTGAGAATGAACTTGATGTTCGACTTACGCAGCGCTTCGGGAAAATCAAGATTCTTTTCGGCTGGAACACCGTAGTTAATTTCTACCTACTTGTTCTCCCGCGCTTGAACAACTAGGTCGAAGCATTCATTTTGTTAACCCTTTATAGGCGATGGGTTATTGTCTCGGTGGGTTCTGTTTAAGGGGCAGAACCAAGACCTTAAAAGTTTTCGGATGAAGCACGATTCCAGACCTTTTGATAAAAGCCAGGTACTGGCTCCTGCAACAGCGCGCCGGGTTTAAGACAGGGATAAATATCCCTCAGCGGCTGGATCTTGCTCATTCCGGTGCGCCGATAGATATGCCAGTGCAGCCGTTCCCGATCACGACCGACAGCTGAAAGTCCCATCAGCTCAAGGGCCGCCTTGACAGTGGCATTTTGAAAGACGCAGTCATTAGAGCTATCGGTAGCAGTAGCCAGAGAAAGCCGCTGCTCCAGGTACCCAGGAGGACAACCTGTTCGCTGAGAACCAGCATGCTGAAAATAAACATCTGTCTTGACCACTTCTCAAGCTTATTGCCCTCGCTTTCTGTCCGTTGATGCAGTTTAACTCCCTTCAGAACAACTGGCGCCACCTGCAAAGCAAGAGTAACAACGGTGATGTCCGAGTAAGACGCGCTGTTTCATTGCGTCGTGCAGAGTATTTCCAAGATCATAATTTTCGACGTCATCAACAAGAGTGCAGGCGTAAACTCCGCATTGACCATTCTTCTTGACGATCATCTTGCTGAAGCTACACATGAATGTCGCGCGCTGCTCGGGGCTTATGAAGCGGGTCATACAGCTTTCGGTGATCTCCGCAACCTGGGGGAGCGAACCGGGCAGGTGAAACTCGGGGAACTTGATAATGAGTAAGTTTGCCGGTACTCCTGCGTTTTCAAAATAGGGTGCATAGGCTTGATCAACAGTGTCGCTGTCTTCGTCTGTCAACATCTGGCGGGCAATAGATACGCCGAAGCCCCCACGGTGGAGACGGCCAAGGGTATCGAGTGCTTTTCTGAAATTACCCCGACCGCGCGATTCGTCATGTTTGACCGGGTCTGGATGATCCAGGCTGACCCGAAAGTTTAAAGGATTCGGCTTATCGCGCAATGGGAGGACTTCGCCTATTTGATTCATCAGCGGTTCGGTTGCGTTGGTCAAGACCAGACAGGGCCGATGCTCCAGAGCATAGTCGAGAATCTGAATGAACTCAGGGTTAACGAAGGGCTCACCGCCGGTGAACGAGAACTTCTTGACTCCAAGTTCGAGGGCTTCATCAATAAAGCCTCGCGCCTCTTTCAGAGTCAAAAATTCGATTCGATTGTCGCCCGGCTTGGATCCTTCGAAACAGAAAGGGCAGCGCAGGTTGCAGTTGGTTCCGGTGTGAAACCAGAGTTCATCTAGTTTTTGTGGTTGGATATACCCACGTGGTTCATTTTGGCTGGTATTAAGCCATTCGTCAGAGCGTTGCATCTTCATAAAAAAAGATCTCCCGGTGAATCTGCGTGTAGGCGACTCCGTGATCTTCCAGCCACTTGCTGGTTTCGTCGATCATGGTGTCGAGTCCGCAAAGGTAGTAGTGGATGTCGGTAGCAAGGGGGATCAGCTCCAACAGGCCCGTAACTCGCCCATGAAAGTGACTGCTGACTTCTTCCTGTGACAAGGCGAGACGAAAATTGTAAAGATTCTGTAGCTCCTTCAGGTTGAAGCCCTCCTCAAGTCGACGTACGCCGTAGAGGCAGAGTTCCGGTATCTGTAAAGGATAGCTGCGCAGGTAACTCAAAAAGGGGGCGATGCCGGTACCGGTAGCAATAAAAATGGAACGTTCTCCATTGACTGAGCGCCCGGGCCTGAACCAACCGAAGGGCGCACTTGCTTGCACCAGATCTCCAGGCTTTCGCTGTGCTAACCAGTCGCTGACAAGACCGTTCGGTACGCGCCGTATCAAAAAACGCAGAATATCTTCTTCTGATCCGGCGGCAATGCTATAGGGGCGCGATTCATCGCCGTTATTAAATAGTGCGACACAGGCCCCAGGTTCGAATTGAACATCTCCACGTTCAACCTGTAACTCAAATAGCTCATCGGTTATGAAAATAACATTCAGGACAGTCAAAGTGTTCATGGTTCTCTTTCAATGTCGTGCGAAACTTAGGTCAGGATCTATTTTGAGGGATATCTTATTTCTGAAACAGGGCCTTAAGTATAGCAGTCGTATGCTCGGGAGTGGCTTGTCGGACCGATTATCTCACCTTGAAGAGGTTTAAGTCTTTGTCTAAGTCCTCACGCTGGGTGTTTTTTTTGTACCGACAGTTGTTTTATCGCCAATCCAGAAACCGAGACAGCCGCCAGCAAGTACGGCAATGGTCAGATAGGGCAGCTTGGTGTATTGATGGATATCGCCGAGAAAGTGGGTATGGCCGCTTGATTCGGTGAAATAGAGCGCTGCAGCGATCATAGCCAGAATAAAGCTTGAAAGGTAGCTCCAGAGCGGAATGTTGTCACGTTTGCCCCATATTCCATAGTAGAAACCGAGGATCACGGCGTTCATCAGCGAACGGGCAAATATCCAGGTGGTCACTTGAGAAAACGTGAGGGTTATCAAGCCGGACTGCCGACCTGTCATACTTACCCCTTGGAAAAAAAGCTTCTGCACTTTCAGCTTTGGGCGCGAGGAGGACTGACGCCAGTGCAACGATGCCAGTGAAAACAGGAAGATAGTAGTCCATTGATGAAAGCTCCGGATTAATGGATTGAAATTGAGGTCTGATGCTTTTTGGCTCAGCGTGATAAAGAGCCCTCTCCTTCCTTCTCAAATAGATATCGCAGGTAGAGAAATCAGAATCACGAAATTTAAGATCATGGCGTAAGCGGTAGTGCCAGCAAGTGACTTTGCCCTTCACCATTGAGAATCGAGTCCTTGCGTGATAGCACAATGAGTGCGCGGCCTTGTCTGACAGCCAGCCCTTGGATTGGTTGTTCCAACTTTTCTCCTAGGGTTCCCTTAACAAAGCGGTTGTTTTTATATTTGATAACGGACAGCCAGCTTTCACTTCCCCCGAAATCTAAACCCGGAGCGCTGAAGGCTGACCTGTTTGCGGAAACGGCGATCAGCTCAAGTTGGCCATCACCATCGATGTCTGCTGCAACCTGTGGGACTTCAAATGCAACTGTGGTGAAGAGAGTATCTGCCTGCCCGGGGTTGACGTTGTAAGTTAATCGGGAAAGGCTTCCACCCATCTGCTTGGCAGACTCGTACAGCAACTTGCCATTGCTGATGATATAAAGAATGCCCCTGCGCGTGTAGATGGTCTCTGAATTCCCGTCGCCAGTTAAATCTGCAAAGATGCTCCCCTGTACAGGGAACCCACGTGGCAAGTTGCGATCAAAAGAGCGTTCAGCATAGCCGCTATTGTCCAATATCAATTCCCGGATGGGGCCAAACACCGTGTCAAGATCAAACTTCTGTCCCAGTAAGGTCTCTTTGGCACCGTCACCATTCTGGTCAAAAGTTCCTAGGAGGTAGGGAATCTTTTCTGCGACTGCGACAAGCTGGTTATCGCTGAATCGATATATTGAACTTACAAAAATAGTTTCTGCTGATGCGTTGTAAGAGAAGCTCTTTGTTGAGGATGTTGTCACGGCAAGGTAAAGGGGAGCGTCTGTTCCAGGTTGCCACCAGGCCAGCGCGTGAATTTTACCCTGCTGCTGATTTTTTACTGAAGAAAGCAATTTCATTTGATTGCTGATGTCAAAAATATGCAGTTCTGCCCCATCACTGGTCGCAACAAGGATCTGGTTATTGTTTGAGGTAACCTCTGCCGCTACGACCAGGCCTGATAATTCGCCAAGCGTACGGAACCCAGGGTAGTCAGCACTGTATGTGATTTGGGTTTGATTTCTCTGGTTCGATTTGTTCCAGGAGACTGTTGCTGATGTGGCTGAGGTTGTGCTCAGAGGACTCGACACCCCTGATGCTGAGCCTTTGAAGTCCTGCGTGCTTAGAGCAGATGAGGTTTGAACGGTAGTTGCGAAAGAGCGGAGCAGTTGACCCGAACTATCATGGACTTTAAGTGCTGAAGCGGTTAACGCAAAAGTCAGTTGCGCGCTCGCAATAGCATGATCGGAAGAGGTTAATGTGTTTTTTACTGCAGGGTAAGCCCCTTGCCATTCGAGTGATGGTAAGGCGAGGGTGAGGCGCTCATACAGACCGAGGTCTGATTCTTTTTGAACTGTGAAGATAGCAGCCAAGTTCTGGTAGCGTCTGACGGAATCACCTTTTTGAGCATTTGAAATCGTTCCTAAGGGACTTGCCTGACTGAAGCCGGATCTGACCTTGGTGACTTTGAGAACTCCCTTGACGGTGTCGAGAGTCCCTAATAGTGTTCCAGTGTCTGGATCGATAAGGTTTTCTCCGGGGGTGACGATGCTGAGCAAATCCCCAACCATGACACCCGTCGAAGCATCCAGGTTGATCAGGTAGTCATCACCCTGGATTGCGACAAGGGTTCCTGTGACCGGCTTGAAGTAGTTGGCCACATCAGCAATGACTCCAGCATATCCAACCGTCGGACCAGCCAAAATCAGGAACAAGAGAACAGACATCTTTAAAATGGTACGGCCAGAGTTCATGAAGATTGTCCCCTTTATCTCGTTGTCGTTAGAAAACCTTTTCGCCAGAAATCAGGGCGATGTGAAACGCTCTCTTAATAAACTGGCCACCAAGGCCGAATAATCTCTCGACCCTGGTGGCTGTTCATCTCCCAAAGTTGTTACCTAAAACTTATAACGAACGCTCGCCGTTGTACGGAAGATGTCATTGTCGGCATTACCGTCTACCGGGTTTGTGCCGCCAACCTCGAAGCGGTCCATGGCGTCCCCGGAGAACAGATAACCAGCATTGATCGACAGCGTAACATTCGGATAGAGATTGTAACTGGCATAGGCGTCGAGTTCCACTCCGACCTCATTATTCGACTGTTTGACTGAGAGATCGTCAGTATATTCAATGTCTTCAGCAGTCAGCATGTAGAGGACCGCTGCGCCAGTTTTGAGTTTTTTAGTCGTTTGATGATCGACGGCGATCTTATTCATGATCAAACCCTTGTCAAACAGGTCAGGGCGCTCGGTGAAGTAGACGTCGTCTGTATAGCCACCTTCCATCAACACGATACTGTCAAACCGGTCGACATCGGTTGTAATAAAGGCGTTGAACTCGTCGTCATTAGGATCATCATCGCCTGAGGCGTACCAACCGGTATAGGTTACAGTGGTCTTGCCGAACTTGATTCCGACATCGGCATGTATGAGGAAGGCGGAGAGATCATAGTCGGCCGTCGCGGCCGTGATACCACTCAAGGTATCTGTAAATGCGACATTGTCAAAACTGCCGGTCTGGTACATCAGATCCCAGTTAACAAAGGCCGTTTTGTCGTCAATCGGCCTTGACCAGGAGCCGTCGGTTCCCAGGGTCGTAACATTGAAGTCGACATTGCCAAGTTTTTTAATTTGATAATTTTGAGAATCCATAGCGAAGGCCGCTGTATCACTGGTGCTTTGCCATTGGAAGAGGGCGAAGGTGCCGGCATTTAGGGCTCCCTGGGTAAATTCGTAACGACCCAGAATCGCATCAAGATCGTTGTCACCCCAATCATCAGCTGCTCCAGCGGTCGACCCGGTCAGCGCTTCCTTACCACGGACCCAGGCCAAGGTGTATTTGTCACCGCTTAACTGAACACCGGTGGCGGTTTCATTCCAGAGGAAGCTGTTAACCTTGAAGGGGAAGAGGCCGATTTTAACCCGTGCCTTGCTTTTGACGCTCGGAATCTGAAAATCGGTATAAGCCCAGCGGGTCTCAATATTGACTGCATCACCTGAGAATCCGCCCCCTTCTGCTTTACTACTACCGCTACGTCCAAAGCGCACGGCACCGATTTCAACGGCAAAGACGCCCTTAACAGCGCCGTCGTTGCTGGTGGCTTCTGTCCAGAGGCGATACTTGATGCTGGCGAAGGAATCCTGACGGTCCTCAGTGTCGATCACGCCTTTTTGATCTGAGTTAAAAAACCCTTGTTGATTGGTATACAAGCTGAAACGGTTATTGAGATCGCCATGGAAAACAAAATCAGCGGCCAATGCAGGTGTTGTGAAAAGTATCCCCAGTAGAAGAACAAGGCAAGATTTGTAATATCTGTTCATTATTTTCTCCTGTTGCTACTCCATTGTGAATTTAAGATGCCAGTTTACTCTTCATGTGGAATTTCGAACTCATAGCCACAGGAAGGACACTTGACCCTGATGGGATCTCCACTTGTAGCGGCTACACAGGCAGTAAGAGAAAACAGGACAAGCAAAAGGATTGACCAGTTCATAACCTTTTTCATGATTCTGCTCCTTTGTTTTATGCTTAAGGATCATGAGGGATAGGTCGCGTATCGACCCAGTTCATGTATCCCAACAACTTACAACGAAGGCTTAAATCTTCTTCTTACTTAACTGGGCCGGTAAAAACCCAGTCATTGTTGATGACTGCGGCATGACAGTTGATGCAACCGTTGACCTTGCCTTCTTTAGCGATTGAACCGTTTGCTGCATATTTTGCCCAGAACCAGTCTCCGCCGTTCGGGTCGTAGTCTGCGACACGGTACATGACGGTGATTGCGCCAAGCGTTTTGTTCGGCATGTAGTTCTCTTTGACGATGATTGAACCGTTGGCAAGGGTCCCGACCTTGTCATTGATTCCGGCCAGTGCAACATCATTGACATAGGTTGTTAGTAGAGCTCCGTGTGGGTGCTTGCCGGTATAGAACTTGCCTTTACCTGGGAACAGGGACCATTGTTGGTAGGGATTGGTTTTGGTGACATAGTCGTAAACCGCCTGTCCTTTGGCCTCAGGTAGTCCTCCACCGGCAAAAGCGATACCGACGAGGCCAATGACCATGAAGCTGCACAGTAAAACCACCAGATTCTTTTTCATTGCATTTCTCCTTTTGAAGACTCTATTGAAGCCGGTGTCCCTGTGACGTTGATGGCTTCCTCAAGTAGTGTTGTCCGGGTGTTTCTTGACAATTTAACTGTCTATTTGCTCTCCTGGATAGACTCTACTATCAACGGTTTATCGTGTGCAATTGTAAGCCAGATTACAGAGTGACCCTAACCTCCTGAATTTCTTGAGAATGTCTGTTGAAGAAATATTTCAATCCATGTAGATCCATGATCCTTATGGCTCGATATGAGGTTTTTATCAGTTCAAGTTTTTTCCATTCCGCTATCTGCTCGGCCACCGCCTCTCGTGAGGCGCCGATCAGGTGGGCCAAATCTTTTTGGCTCAAGGGGATACGGACGCTACCGTCGGCTTCATTGATTCCATGACGTTGAGCCTGCCAGAGCAGGGCGACCACAAGCCGGTTCCCCAATGGTTGAAAAAGTAAATCCTCGATCCGCATCTCCAGTTCACGGCGTCTTAAACCGATTAGTTTGATAACTTTAAGGGCCATTTCGGGATGTCGTTGCAGCAGACCTTCGAAGTCTGCAAGAGCGATTCTGCAGACTAAAGTGTCATCCAGCGCTTCGGCACTATGGGAACGATTTTCCTCTCCGACTAAAGAGAGCTCCCCAAAGATTTCGCCTGGTCCGAGGATATCGAGGATCATCTCTCGTCCTGATCCACTGGTCCGGGTTAATTTGACCCGCCCCTGTTTAATGAGATAAATATCGTCGCTGACCTCCTCTGCAAAAAAAAGTTTGGAGTGACGATTGCAGGTAAACATCTCGCTACGGTCGGCAATTTCCTGCTGTTCTGCGTCTTCCAGCCAGGAGAAGAGGTTGGTGTGCTTGATGTACCAGAGCTGGGTTTGCATGTGTTGACCCTCCTAGGTTGTAACTATTTTCCAGTCTGGCGCCTAGCTGTCACTGTTTCACCACCAATGCCCCAATTGTCTGTTTCGACCTCATCAATGACGACCACGAGTGTTGCAGGATTTTTACCTAATATATTGACCAGTAGCTCTGTAGTGCCTTTGATCAATTGGGCCTTCTGTTCAGCGGTTGCTCCATCTCGGGTGATTTTGATGTTGACGTACGGCATGATGAATCTCCTTTGTTATCTAGTTGCTTAACCTCCCGTTGGTTAATTTCCGTGACGAGGTCAGACTTGAATTTTAACACTATTTTTTGGTTATGATGAAACTGACTCATTCTCATTATACATACCAATGATTGTGCCAAGTCTTAAGTGTTACAAAATTGGTTAGTTATGGGGGTTGTGATAATGTTTCAGGTAGGAATGTGTAGAATATTCTAGAGCTAGATAGGTAATATTCAGCATGTTTAACCAGCTAAACAAAATGCCAACCCCGTTTTCGAGATTGGCATTTTGTTTAATTCGATTTGTTTTTAGCGGAAAAGAGAAGATTTTTATCTTCGTTCAGACTGCTACCCATTTAACTGACTTAACTTCAGTTGTTCAAGAGGATCCTGAGTTACTGACGAGTCAGGTTCCGATAACGAATACGGTGCGGTTGATCAGCATCGCGGCCCAGCCGTTTTTTACGATCTTCTTCGTACTCGGAGTAGTTTCCTTCGTACCAGACCACCTGAGAATCGCCCTCAAAGGCCAGAATATGGGTGGCGATCCGGTCTAGAAACCAGCGGTCATGACTGATAACCACCGCGCATCCGCCGAAGTTCTCCAGGCCTTCTTCAAGGGCGCGCAGGGTGTTGACGTCGAGGTCATTAGTCGGCTCATCGAGCAGCAGCACGTTGGCTTCTTCACGCAACATTTTGGATAGATGTACGCGGTTACGTTCCCCCCCGGAAAGAACCCCGACTTTCTTTTGTTGGTCGCTTCCAGAGAAGTTAAAGCGCGCGACATAGGCGCGCGAGTTAATCGATTTGTTGCCGAGCTGGATCATATCCTGCCCACCGGTGACCTCTTCGAAGATTGTTTTGTTTGGATCGAGTTCACGACTTTGATCGACGTAACCGAGTTTGACCGTCTCACCGACCTTGAAGCTACCGCTGTCAGGTTGCTCCAGCCCTGTGATCATGCGAAAGAGGGTTGTCTTGCCAGCACCGTTGGGGCCAATGACACCGACGATGCCGCCCGGTGGAAGACTGAAGGTGAGATTGTCGATGAGCAGGCGATCGCCGAAGGCCTTGCTGATCTCCTTTGTTTCAACAACGATTCCACCGAGGCGTGGTCCTGGCGGAATATAGACCTCCATATTTTGTTCTTTAGCGGCAGCTTCGTTGCCAAGTAATTTTTCATAAGAACTGATCCGGGCCTGGCTCTTGGCGTGGCGCCCCTTGGGGGACATGCGGATCCACTCCAACTCGCGTTGCAGGGTCTGTTGCCGTTTACTTTCAGATTTCTCTTCTTTGCGCAGCCGTTCTTGCTTCTGTTCCAGCCAGCTAGAATAGTTGCCTTTCCAGGGAATTCCCTGGCCGCGGTCGAGTTCGAGAATCCAACCGGCAACGTTGTCGAGGAAGTAGCGGTCGTGAGTGACGGCGATAACTGTACCCGGGTAGCGTTGCAGGTGTTGTTCGAGCCAGGCAACAGTTGCAGCATCGAGGTGGTTGGTGGGCTCATCGAGCAATAGAATGTCTGGTTTGCTCAGTAATAGACGGCAGAGGGCCACGCGTCTTTTTTCACCACCGGAGAGATTTTTTATCGGGGTTTCTGGAGGTGGGCAGCGCAGTGACTCTTCTGCCAGTTCCAGTCGCGAGTCGAGATCCCAGGCATCTGCAGCATCCAGCTTGTCCTGCACCTTGGCTTGGCGCTCCAGAAGCTTGTCCATGTCGCAATCCGGGTCGGCGAATGCGTTGTTGATCTCCTCGAATTCAGCAAGAAGATCGACTGTTTCCTGAACCCCTTCCTGAACAATCTCGCGTACCGTTTTACTATCATCGAGATGTGGTTCCTGTTCCAGATAACCAACCGTGTAGCCATCGGAGAGGGCCGCTTCGCCGTTGAACTCTTTGTCTACTCCTGCCATGATTTTTAAAAGGGTCGATTTGCCCGAACCGTTCAGCCCGAGTACTCCGATCTTGGCACCATAGTAATAGGAGAGGGAGATGTCCTTGATGATCGGTTGTTTGTTGTAGCTCTTGCTGACGCGCATCATCGAATAGATGATTTTTTTAGTATCTTCGCTCATGGGTTCAATCCGAATAAATAATAGAGTAGAGAATAAGGGATAATCGAAGGGTTTGTATAACACTGCCGCAGTTCGGGGGCAAGTGTGAGGATTGTTGGGTCAGTCAGAATCAGCCTGGATTTACTTTTTCCCTAGGCCTCATGTCCTGTGCTCTGTGTCTGATTTATTTCAAGCTGTCGAGTTGACTGATCGCCTTCAGGAAGTTGCGTGTCAGGCTAGGGTGGAGGGTGGTTCCGGCTTGTTCGAGCATGATGCCGGCTACAGCGTCGAGGGTGAGAGATTCACGATAGGAACGATGGGTACGTAATGCATCGAAAAAGTCGGAAATCGTTGTCATCTGGCTGACCAGATGTTGCTGCCAGGGGCGTGAGGCTTTGGGATAACCGGAGCCATCGTAACGCATGTGATGCTCATAGGCTGTAACAACCGCGAGGCGTGGAACTCCGGGGGTGCCAAACAGGTATTCTGCTCCTTTACGTGGATGATCTTGCATGATGGCCCATTCTTGATCATCCAGTTGAGAAGGTTTCTGTAAGATTTCTGCAGGGACAAATAGTTTGCCGACATCGTGCAGCATGGCCGAAAGGCCGATTTCGTGTAAGGCTTGACCTTCGATTCCAAGAAGGCGCGCCTGGGCGAGGTTGAGGACGCAAACGTTGGTAGAATGAGTATAGGTATATTCATCGAGGCCACGCAGAGGTGCGAGGGCGAGCAGGGGGTCTGCATTACTACTGAAAGCATCGACGAAGCCGGAGACGATATCTGATATCCCGACGACATTGAGGCGTTGACGGGTGCGTGCTGCGCGATAAATATCGAGAAATTCGGTAAGTTCATCCTCTTGAATCTCCGCCAAGGATGGAAATTGTTCGAAAATCTGATTGGCCGCTGTCTCGTGATCAGTTGTGCTGCCCTCTGAATAACGAATTTCGAGTTTACCGTAGCGAATGTGTTTACTGGAGACAGCCTCACCGGCATTTTGTGAGCCACGAACCAATACGGCCACCAGGTTGCGAATCTCTTCAATTTCGATGCCTGGCAGGAGCTTAAGCGTCCCGATTCCCCGCCTTCTGAGCCCCTGTATCATTTTCTCGACCGACAGGTTGTTCTCTAACGGCAGGTTATCGAAGATCAGTAGATCATCAACCAGCATCAAATTGATTTCGCCATCCGCCCCTTGGGCGCGTTGCAGGTGAACCTGAGCCAGGTTGCACAGATGTGAAACCTGGCGATGTCCCAGACTGTAGAGGGCCGCGTTCGCCGCTGCCGTTGTCAGGCGTCGAATGAAAGCATGAATATTTTCAGGGTTCGACATTTGCTCTCCTACGCAGAAGCCGTAACTGATCTGTGGCGATTGAGACGATTTCGCTGTTTGTGGATTTTACAAGTTGTTCCAATAAGGGTGAGGCGACTGCCGTCGGGTAGCAGCCGAGAGTTTTGATGGCTTCAAGTTTCAAACGCCGAAAAAGTTTCGGGTGCAGAAGGTTTCCAGAGTTTATTAATCCTCCCAGGAAAGAGACCACACCGGCATCGCCAATTTTGGACAGGGCACGCAGGATCTGAATTTTCAGCTCGAGGCCCTCTTCATTAAGAACACCATCGCGCAAAATCTTAAGTAACTGTCGTTGTACTGCTTTGTCTCGGCTGCGGTCGGCGATTTGGGCGGCATAGTACTGGGCCGAGATATTTTGTGACTGCAGTTCTTCAAGAAGTTGTCGCTCTGCCCGCGGACGGTTGTACAAATACATTAACTTGAGAACTTCCTGACGAACGCGGGGGTGAGGATAGTCAACCAGAGGGTACAGTTGTTTAACCAGTGCCGGATGCTGGTGCTGAGCCAGAACTATGATCAGGTTCCGGACCAGATACCAGCGTTCATCGTTAAGACGCTCGAGAATAGCTTCATGAGCATTGCTGCCCATCTCCTTGAGGCAAGCCATGTAGTAGCGACGCACAGCCATGTCCTCAGTTTCGGCCAGGCGATTTATCAATTCATCAGCAAATGGAGTGCCTACGTCCAGAATGTAATTGCGGACCTGTTCTTGTTTGTCGCTGCCGAAACGGTCCAGAGCATCAAGAGTTTCAACGACAAACTCTCGAGAATGCAGGGTTTCCAGGACCTCTTCAGCGAGAAAGAAGGTGGCAACTTTGTCATGATTGAGATAATCGATCCAGCGTTGATGAAGGTCTTGAAGCGCAACGAAATCACCGGTCTCAAGAAAGAAGCGCGCCAGATCGACCAGGTTGCGTTGCAGGGTGCTCTCCAACTCTGATTCTGTCCCGGAAGTCATGATTTCAAAGACAATCGCACTGGTCTGACGTTCAACCGACTGGCTGTCAAGGGTCGCTCGCAGAGACTCCATCTCTTCGGTTTTGAGCAGGCTTATCTGTTCGGTAGAGACGATTGTGTTCAATGCATTCTGATAGGCTTCGGGGATGAATATCCCCGTATCCTCTTCACGAAAAATCATCCGTATTCGCTTGCCAGTCTCTAACTTATCCAAGCTGGTACTACCCTGAATATTTGAACGAGCAGCACCCTTTTCCTGATGCTTGGACAACTTGCCAAGCAGATTTAGAATGTTGCTGGAGACTTGCATCTCTTGTTGGTTTACCTGATTGAGACTGTCAAGAATTAACTCTTCAGGGAAGGCTTGAAGTACCGCTTCCGCTTTGCCCTGCTGAGTATCAAGCGTCCGAAAGGTACTATTGAGAAACTGACGGCGTAGTTCAGGGTTCAGCGCGCTGATCAGATCACCGAGCCCTTCGTTTCCTGGTCCTTTATACTCCCTGCCTTGTGAACCGCTGCCGGCAGTGCCTACCTGGCTGATAAAAGAAGTGATGACCGCATCATAATTTTCCTTGCCGGTCATTCCTTGTCCTTCTGACTTGCGATTTAGAATTCCTGCGACAAGGCGTGGATCGAAATCAGTCGGCATGTAGAGACTGCTCCCTTCCGGGTCGATAACGCCTTCCATCATGCCGAAGAGGAAGTTTTCCCAGAGGGGTTCACGCTCTGCATCATAATCACCGTTGGTGATTCGTTCCTCTTCAATGGTTGTGAAACTACGGTAGTCAACCGGGACAATTTTGACATGGTTAATTCGCTGGGATTCGAGCAGGGCGGGGTAGCCGCCATACTCTTGAATCTCTACTCTTTCAGCACGTAGCAAAAGGTTCAGGCGGATAAACTCATCACGATCAGCGTGTCGCATGAAATGGATGGCGGCGATGCCCCGCATAAACAAAAAAGAGGCAAAGTCGCGGTAGACCGGATTCTTTCTGTCGAGCCACTCTCCCTCAAACATCAGGGCATCACGGGCAACACCAAAGCCGATTTCAGGACGGAATTCAAACAGGCGATCAAGAAGAGTCAGGACTTTGTCAGTCGCGGTGTCGATCATTGGATGCCCGTTTGGGTAGGTCGACATATGACGCCGGGCAATATTTATCTCATAGATGAAGTTTGACAACATCCGGGTATCAAGATCAGGCAAATTCTGTAGGGAGCTATGCTCCACTGAATCCTCCGGTAAATTGCGGATGGACAGCAAGAGAAGAATATATTCAATAGAAAATTTAACACAAATTATGGACTGGTGCATCCGGCTTCAAATATTGCCAAATGCTCAGTTTTGGTGATAGATTGCGCCTGTGAATAGACTTTCTCCTCCAAATTTAGACCACCTATGAGCTGTCCTCTGAAATTTAGTGTCACTGCCGCCGGACTGGCCAGCCAACTTTATGGTCGACAAAATCGGCACATAAAGCTGGTTGAACGCGCTCTGGGGATCCGCATCGGTAGCAATGGCCTTGAACTGCACTTCTCTGGCGATAAGGCTCAGTCAGAAATCGGCCTTCGTGTTTTCGAAGAACTGGAACAACTTCTGATCGCCGGCATGCCTCTGTATCCACCTGATGTTGATTATGCAGTGCGTATTCTTTGCCAGGATTCTTCTGTCAATCTGCGTGATATTTTTCTTGATACCGTTTTTATCTCTGCACGTAAAAAAATTATCGGACCTAAGAGTCTGGCACAAAAAAACTATATCGATGCGATGCGGGAACACCACGTGGTGTTCGGTGTTGGTCCGGCTGGCACCGGGAAAACCTATTTGGCAATGGCGATGGCTGTTGCGTCATTGATGCGTAAAGAGGTTAGCCGCATTTTGTTGGTACGTCCGGCGGTTGAAGCGGGTGAAAAACTCGGTTTTTTACCAGGAGATCTGACCGAAAAAATCAACCCTTATCTGAGACCACTCTATGACGCTCTGTTTGATATGTTGGACCCGGAGCAAGGCAAAGAGTTGGTGGCTAATGGGATTATTGAGGTTGCACCGCTGGCGTTCATGCGTGGCCGCACTCTCAATGATGCCTTTGTGATCCTCGATGAGGCGCAGAATACCACCTACGAACAGATGAAGATGTTCCTGACGCGGTTGGGTTTTGGTAGCCGGGCTGTGGTCACCGGAGATGTAACCCAGGTCGACCTGCCTGACAGTCGCCAATCGGGCTTATTGCATGCAATTGAAGTATTGTCCGGGGTTGAAGGGATATACTTCAATCACTTCAGTGATGTTGATGTCGTGCGACATCCAATAGTACAATCGATTGTACAAGCCTATCAGGCGGCTGATAAACGAGTGTCTCGACTTGGGCGCAGATAAGATGTTCGTTGCGTTGGTGAGGGAGCGTAAAAGGGAATAATGGCAAAAAAAGAACAGTTTGAAATACGCGAGAAGCGGCAAGAGAAGAAGATCGATAAAAAGGGGGAGAAAAAATCCTTTGCCGGCGTTGAAAACGCTTTGAGGTGGTATCAAAATCGGCGTACGGTGGCAACCGTTTTGCTGATTGTCGTAGCATTCCTGTTGACTCTGGTGATCATTCCCAAGGGGGGCTTTGTCCCTAAGTATCATGTTCCGGGTGAAATTTCATCGCGCGATATTAAGTCTCCACGTGATCTTTTGATTGAAGATTTACCCCTGACTCAGACCAAGCGGGAAGAGGCACGGCAGGCTGTTTTGCCTTTTTACGATTTCGATTCGTCGGTCAGTCTGAATGCCATTGCCCGCTTTAAACGCGGTATTGTTGAGTTGATCAAGTCATCCAGTCTCCCAGAGATAGAAAAGAGTGAAGTTTCACCCGTCTCTGGTGTTGCAGAAGTCGACCAGTTGCGAGCTTCCGTTGAAGCCGCTTTCGGGTTTCCATTGCTTGAAAAGGATTACCGGACACTCAAAACACTGACAACTGACCTCAACGCCGAAGAGCTTTCGGACACTCTGTTACAAGAGGTGTTCAATCATCCGTTGGTCGCTAACCTGAAATTGTTCAGCACCGATCAGGCCAAGGGAGTTGTCGTTCGTGATCTGGCTAGTCAGGTTGAAACTACCTATACCGAGTTACCGCGTGTCATGGGTGTTCCTGAAGCACTCGCCAACAGTGATCCGATTTTAAAACAGACCCCAGGCATTAAACGTGCGCAGCGTAAGGTGTTGATGAGCGTTCTTCAGCAGATGCTGAGGCCAAGCTTGACCTATAATCAGCAGGAAACGGAACTTCGTCGGCAGCAAGCTTTTGACGAGATTGCTCCGGTCCTCTTTCAGGTAAAAAAAGGGGAGATGATTGTTCGTGAGGGGGAACGCATCACCGCAGTTCAAATTAAAAAACTCAGAGCGCTGCATGATATCGGGCGTGACAACCGAACGCTGCAGATTGCTATAGGTCTGATATTTTGTATTCTGATCTTCTACTCATCAGCCCACCGTTTCGTACAGTCGAGTATCCGTAAGTATAATCCGGATAGCCGTGACCTTCTCTTTCTGGCTTGTACAACACTTATCTTCTTCGTTCTGGTTAAAATTTCACTGGTTATCGCTACTGGCTTATCGAGTACGGTCGAGTTTATAGATTTCACCAGCTATTATTATGCGATTCCGTTCGCCATGGGAGCGATGATTGTCCGCATTGTCTTGAACTCTGAAACGGCCCTGACTTTTTCGATCTGTGTCTCCTGGCTGGTCGGCGTGCTTTTTGGCAACAGCCTGTATATTGCCCTGTATGTTTTAGCCTCCAGCTTGATCGGTGCTCATGGGGTGCGTCATTGCAAAGAGCGCTCGAATCTCTATCGAGCGGGGGCCTGGGTTGCTCTTGTAAATGTCGGCATGTTGTTCGGTATTCATATGATGGCCGGGAAGCCTCTCGACCTGCAACTGATTTACAAACTGGGGTTGGGACTTTTCGGTGGCCTGCTCAGCGCGGTCGTTGTCAATGGAATTATTCCGCTGATTGAAAGTCTCTTCAAATACACGACAGATATCAAATTGCTTGAACTGGCAAATATGAACTCACCCATCCTGCGCGAACTGATGGTTCAGGCACCGGGAACCTATCATCATTCAATGATCGTAGGAAGTCTTGTTGAGTCCGCAGCGGAAGAGATCGGAGCTAACCCACTACTGTCTCGTGTCGCGGCCTATTATCACGATATTGGGAAGATTCGGAAGCCACTCTATTTTATTGAAAATTCAGGGGGGCAACGCAATAAGCACGATAAGCTTGCACCTTCCATGAGTGCTCTGATTCTGACTTCGCATGTCAAAGAAGGTGTAGAACTTGGACGTGAGAGCAAACTTGGCGCCCCGATTCTCGATATCATCCAGCAACACCACGGGACGGCCCTGATCAAGTTTTTCTATGAGAAGGCAAAGACGCAGGCCGACCCCGGGATGGAGCAGATTGATGAGCGTGATTATCGCTATCATGGACCTAAACCGCAGACTCGTGAAGCGGCACTGATTATGTTAGCTGATGCGGTTGAGGCGGCCAGCAGAACCTTGAGTGACCCGACCTCGGCGCGGATTCAGGGAATGGTCAAGAAATTGATCAATAATATTTTTATTGATGGACAACTAGAAGAATGTGATCTGACGCTGAAAGATCTGCATCTGATTGCCAGAAGCTTTAACAGAGTGCTCGGTGGAATTTCCCATAACCGGATCGATTACCCCGAGCCGGTTCATATTGTACGAGAAAAGAAAACGGAGGTTGATCCTGCCCGTGAAAATTCAGATCGAGAATCGCCAGCGGAGTCAGAAGATCCTGAAGCGTCCACTGCGAAAGACAGCCACAATGATCTTAAGCGCCTTGGGATTTCCTGATGGCGAATTGTCACTTCTAATTGTTGATAACGACGAAATTCAAAATATCAACCGGGATTATCTGGAACGGGATAAGCCAACCAACGTCATCTCTTTTGCAATGCAGGAAGGTGAAGGTGGTGGTGTTCAACCACAATTGCTAGGTGATGTTGTTATCAGTGCCGAACGAGCGGCTGAAGATGCACAGGAAGCCGCAATTCCGTTTGAGCATGAATTGGTTTTTTTGATGTTACACGGTATTCTTCATCTTCTAGGCTATGATCATGAACGCGGGACGGCTGAACAGGCGGTTGAGATGGAAGAAAAAGAGCGTGAAGTTTTTTCCCTGCTGCGGCAGGACGCACTCAGTGAGCAGGGTTATAGTGCTGCACTTTAAACAACAAGGGGGTTTTGTTGCAGTCCGATCAGTCTGAAACGGGTTTTATCAACGGCGTTAAAAAACTTTTCTCTTCGCGACCAGTTGCAAGTACTGAAGCTGACCTGCAGGAGATGATCGACGCTTCTGAGCTCGGCGGAATTATCGATGAAGATGAAGGGGATATGCTTCAGTCGATTCTGGAGCTTGATGACACGATTGTTCGTGAAATTATGGTTCCACGTACCTCGATGATTTGCTGTGATTGCGCGGCCTCGCTGACGGAAGTCCTTAAGGCCGTCAATGAGTCTGGTCATTCCAGAATTCCGCTCTATGAAAACAGTCGCGATAATATTATTGGCCTGATCTATGCGAAGGATTTACTGCGTTTCTGGGGAACTCCGCTAGAACAACTCAAGTTGGAACAGGTGCTCCGTCCTCCATATCTTGTCCCTGAATCGATGAATGTTAGTGACCTGTTGCAGGAATTTCGTCAACGTCGTGTCCACATTGCAATTGTTATTGATGAGTATGGCGGGACATCGGGACTGGTGACGATTGAAGACTTGATTGAAGAGATTGTCGGTGATATCCAGGATGAGTACGACCTTGAAGAGGAATGGCTGATTGAGGAAGAGGGGGCTGTCCTTGTTGACGGGCGGCTTAATGTCGAAGAGTTCGAAGATCACTTCTCGGTTTCGATTGAACGCGAAAAATTTGATACTGTCGGTGGTTATATTGTCGAAATGCTTGGTCGCGTACCAGCGCGCGGGGAACGTCTTGAGTTTGACGGACTGAAATTGTTGATTGTTGATGCTGATCCACGAGCGGTACGGCAAATTCGCGTGTTTTCTCCGGTGTCAGACGCAGAGACATGAGAGCTCTGCTAAACAGAAAATCCCTTGGCGGGCTCGATATTAAGTTGCTGCCTTCTGCTTTTTCTGGTCTGTTGCTGGCTGCTGCTTTCCCCCCTGTGGGACAAGGCTGGCTCGGTTTTTTTGCTCTTATACCCCTTTTGCTCACCGCTGAACGCCGGCCATTTGCGAGCGGTTTTACCTGTGGCCTTTTTTTCTTTGCACCACTACTCTACTGGCTCAACATTGTCATGACCAGCTATGGTGGCTTATCGCCATTCTTTTCAGTTGTTGCCTGGTTGATGCTGTGTGTGTATCTCGCTCTCTTTTTCGCTACAACTCTTTGGCTGACATTTTTACTGAAACAACATCTGAATATTCTGCCGATTCTATCATTTCCCATTTTCTGGGTTGCGCTTGAATATTTGCGTGGGCACCTGCTGACGGGCTTTCCTTGGGGGCTTCTCGGTTATGCTGCAATAGACATGACACACTTGCGGCAGATTGCGGATCTCTATGGTGTTTATGGACTGTCTTGGTTATTCGTACTCTGTAACGCTGCGTTAGCATTGCTTTTTCAGAGACGACTTCAAAGGATCGCCATTTTAGGCGTTGTCTTCTGCTTCATGCTCATTTCGGCCGCTCTTTTTTATGGGCAGCAAGCCTTGCAGCCGCACGGAGAAGACCTGCCGCGATTAAAGGTTGGCTTGATTCAGGGCAATATCGAGCAGCAAAACAAGTGGGATCGCAATTTCCGTCAGCAAACTATTGATCGCTATCGCCGTCTCAGCAAGGTTGCTTCTGATGAGGGTGCCGAGCTCCTGATCTGGCCAGAGGCCGCAACCCCGTTTTATATGCAGGATGATACCGTCGATAGTCGGCAGGTTCTGCAGATCCCTCGTGAAACCGGCCGCAGTTTACTATTTGGTGGCCCTTCATATCAGAGTCGTTCGGACAAGAGCTATAGTTATCATAACAGCGCTTTTCTCTTGGGGACTGATGGTTCTTCTCGAGGCCGAAGTGATAAAATTCACCTTGTTCCCTTCGGTGAATATGTACCTTTAGGGAAATTGTTGTTTTTTGTGAATAAACTGGTGTCTGGCGTTGGTGATTATACCCCGGGGACAGTTAACCCGTTAGCGCTTAACGGTCATGATCTTGGCGTGCTGATCTGCTATGAAGCGATCTTTCCCGAAATTGCCCGAGATTACGTGCGTAATGGCAGTGATCTGTTGGTTAATCTGACCAATGATGCCTGGTTCGGGCGTTCTTCTGCACCACGTCAGTTGCTCGATATGACCCGTATGCGTGCTATTGAAAATCGAATATGGATTGCTCGTTCGGCGAATACAGGGATCTCTGCCTTGATCGCACCAGATGGTCAAACCTATAACGAAACCGCACTCTTTGAGACGGTCTCTGTTTCCGGATCGGTAGAATTAGGGTCCAGGTCCAGCCTTTATCTTCGGGTTGGCGACATCTTTCCCGGAATTTGCTTGTTCTTAGCTGCCGGCAGTCTTGTTTACCTTAGGTTTGTACGGCGCAAAAACCTATCATAATCCCATAGTTACACCCCAACCTATTTCTTGACTAAAATAAGTATGGTAAGTATTTGACAGCGCCCCCTGTGCTGTATATATTTTTATGGAACAGTGTTTTGTTCTGTCCAAACAATTAATGATTTTCAATGTTTAGCAAACATCTTGCCGTTCATGAAATTATGGTATTATTCAAGTTCAGTATTTCTCGGTTCTCTCTGCCAAAGGGTAACGGCCCTGAGGCACCACTAAACTATTGAGGAGGATAGAAAATGCGATTTGCTAGATTGGTTGCTCTGGTTGCAGCAGTATCACTACTTTGCGGCGGGCTTGCTTTTGCCGGCAAGGATCTTGATGCGGTCGTGAAGAAAGGTTTTATCCAGGCCGGTGTTAATGGTGGGGTTTTCGGTTTCGGTATGCCTGACTCCAAAGGTGTCTGGAAGGGGCTTGACGTTGATACCGCTCGTGCCGTAGCTGCTGCAATTTTTGGAGATGCCAGCAAGGTTAGATTTACTCCTCTGACGGCTCAACAACGCTTCACTGCTCTTCAGTCGGGTGAAATCGATCTTCTGACAAGAAATGCAACCCGTACCCTGAGTCGTGAGACTCAGCTCGGTCTGAATTTTGTTACGGTTAACTATTATGATGGTCAAGGCTTTTTAATTCCGAAGAAGCTCGGTGTTAAAAGTGCTAAAGAGCTTGATGGTGCCACGGTTTGTGTCCTGCCTGGCACGACCACTGAACAGAATGCTGCCGACTACTTCCGTAGCAATAATATGAAATGGAAGCCGGTTGTCATTGAAAACACAACTGAACTAGCTAAAACCTTTTTCGCGGGGCGCTGCGATGTGTTGACCTCTGATGCTTCCCAACTCGCAGGGACTCGGGCTGTGGCCCCCAAACCTGATGATTATGCTATTCTTCCTGAAATTATCTCCAAAGAACCACTCGCTCCTGCCGTACGTCATGGTGATGACAAGTTTATGGATATCGTTGACTTCTCTGTGTTAGCCATGATCAATGCTGAAGAACTGGGGATTACATCGAAGAATGTCGATTCAATGCTGAAGAGCAAGAATCCGGTTATCCAGCGTTTTCTCGGTGTTACAGCTGGCAACGGTGCGGCTCTCGGGCTGGATGAAAAATGGGCTTACAATATCATTAAGCAGGTCGGAAATTACGGTGAGGTGTTTGAGCGCAATGTTGGCGTAAAGACATCGCTTGGAATTGAGCGTGGTCTCAATGCACTGTGGACCGATGGTGGACTGATGTATTCACCGCCTTTTAAATAATTTTTTGTCCAATACGGGGAGGCGTTATCGACAGCGTCTCCCCGTTTTTATCTGACAGTTCTTCTTAATAATCGTGGAAAGAGCTCCGTTTGAATACTCCGACTGCTGGCACAACTGCCGATCTGCCGCCGAATGTACCCTTTTGGCGCGATCCCGACAAAAGAGGGATGGTGTTCCAGATTGTCGTGTTGCTTTTTGCCATCGGTATTGGTTACTTCCTTTTTTCAAATACTCAGGCCAACCTTGAACGTCAGTCGATTGCGACCGGTTTCGGCTTTTTGCAAAACGAGGCAGGTTTCGAGATTGGTGAAACAACGATAGAATATTCGTCGGCTGACAGCTATGGCCGGGCACTGTTTGCTGGAGCGCTCAATACGCTCAAGGTCTCTTTCATCGGCATTGTCTTTACCCTTCTTCTTGGAACGATTGTCGGTATTGCTCGCCTCTCTCATAACTGGCTGGTATCACGCTTGTCCGGAGTGTTTATCGAGGTGATGCAGAATATTCCTATTCTGCTGCAGCTATTTTTCTGGTACGCCCTGTTTTACGAAGCCTTCCCCTCTCCAAGACAGGCACTCAATCCATTGCCTGGGGTCTTTTTGTGCAACAGGGGGCTTATTTTTGGTGTGCCAGTTGATCATCCTTCTCACGGTGGAATGATGATTGCGTTCCTTGTCGGAATCATCGGTTGGTGGCTGCTGGTGCGTTGGGGCCGCAAAACTCAGGAGAGTACCGGGCGGATTCTGCCGGTCCATCGTTTAGGGATGGGTGGTTGTGTGCTCTTGCCGTTGTTGGTCTGGATACTGGCCGGGGCACCGACTGCGATGAGTATTCCATCACTTCAGGGCTTCAATTTTCTTGGCGGAGTCACAGTCAGTCCAGAATTCAGCGCACTGTTGTTGGGGTTGGTTCTCTATACTTCAGCCTTTGTGGCCGAGATCGTACGCGCCGGTATCCAGTCAGTTTCTCGCGGTCAGGTCGAAGCGGCAATGTCGATCGGACTTCGTTCGGGGCAGGTGTTACGTCTGGTGATACTACCTCAGGCTTTACGGGTGATTATTCCGCCCTTGACGAGCCAGATGCTCAATCTGACCAAGAACAGTTCCCTAGCAATCGCTATCGGTTACAGTGATTTTGTCTCAGTCGCAAATACCACGATAAATCAGACTGGACAAGCGATTGAAGGGGTAGCGCTAATCATGGTTATCTATCTTTTCTTCAGTCTTTCGACCTCAGTTTTTATGAATTGGTATAACAAGAACATGGCGCTGGTGGAGAGGTAATATGATGAATGATTCGATTACCAATACCGCTGGTGAACAGATGAAACCTCCGAAACGTAATGTTGGTGTCTACGGTTGGCTGCGCGAGAATCTGTTTAACAACTGGTTCAATTCGTTGCTGACTCTGTTTATTATTTATGGATTGTGGATCACTTGCGTGCCTTTGATCCGATGGGTATTTATCGACAGCCTCTGGTACAGTAGCGCTGAAGCTTGTCGTGATATTGAGGGGGCGTGTTGGTCGATCATCCCACAGAATGTCAGCTTTATCTTCTTTGGTTTCTTCCCCGAAGATCAGCAATGGCGACCCCTTATGGCGATGCTGTCGCTATTTGCTCTGGTTTTTTATTCTAAAGATCGTGCACACTGGAAACGGTCGCTCGGAGTTTACTGGCTGTTCGGTCTTGTTATCATGGGCACTCTGATGCACGGCGGTGTTTTCGGCATGCCAGTGGTCGAGACCGACAAGTGGAGCGGTTTTCCTCTGACCTTGATGCTTGCGCTGTTCGGCATGGTCTTCGCCTATCCGTTGGGGGTTCTGTTGGCGCTGGGGCGGCGTTCAAAGATGACCGGCATCAAGTCGCTCTGTGTGGTTTATATTGAATTAATCCGCGGGGTACCACTGATCAGTTTGCTCTTCATGTCATCGGTTATGTTTCCACTCTTTCTTCCTGAAGGCTTCACCCTCGATAAAGTGTTGCGTGCTCAGGTCGCAATCATCCTGTTTACTGCGGCCTATATCGCTGAGGTGGTACGTGGTGGGCTACAAGCGATCCCCAGTGGGCAATACGAGGCTGCCGATTCTTTAGGCCTTAGCTATGGCAAAACGATGCGCTTGATTATCCTGCCGCAAGCGCTGAAGATCGTCATTCCGCCATCGGTCGGGATTTTGATTTCCGCCTTTAAAGACACTTCTCTGGTCGTAATCATAGCGCTCTATGATGTTCTGACGACCACCAAGGTTACCTTGTCGAACCCGAAGTGGATGGGCTTTTCCAGCGAGGCGTACATGTTTTTGGCGGTACTTTACTTTATTTGCTGCTATGCGATGTCGAGTTACAGTCGTAAGCTTGAAAAAGACCTTCATACCGGTCTTTAGTGACCGCACGAGCCTTTAAGGCGATACGGGACGGATATCTTATGAATGACCAGGCATCTACAACTAAGAGCATGGCCGAGAAGCCGATCATCGAAGTAATCGGTATGCATAAATGGTTTGGCGATTTCCATGTGTTGCAGGATATCAATCTGCAGGTGAAGAATGGTGAGCGAATCGTTATCTGCGGGCCGTCCGGTTCGGGCAAGTCGACCCTGATCCGCTGCATAAATCGATTGGAAGAACATCAGAAGGGGCGGATCATCATCGATGGCACTGAATTGACCAACGATATAAAAAATATCGAGAAGGTGCGTGCCGAAGTCGGGATGGTTTTTCAGCACTTCAACCTTTTTCCCCATCTGACGATCGTTGAAAATCTGACACTCGGCCCGATTTGGGTGCGCAAGACCCCGAAGAAAGATGCTGAAGAAGCGGCGATGAAGTATCTGGAGAAGGTCAAAATTGCAGAACAGGCCGCGAAGTTTCCGGGTCAGCTCTCTGGTGGGCAGCAACAACGGGTGGCGATCGCGCGCAGCCTGTGCATGAACCCCAATGTCATGCTGTTTGATGAACCGACCTCAGCACTCGATCCTGAAATGATCAAAGAGGTTCTTGACGTTATGATCGATCTTGCCGAAGAGGGGATGACGATGCTGGTTGTCACCCATGAGATGGGCTTCGCCAAGAGCGTCGCCGATCGGGTAATGTTTATGGATGAAGGACAGATCGTTGAGCAGAACACGCCTCACGAGTTTTTCGACAATCCTCAGAATGAACGGACTCAGCTTTTCTTGAGTCAGATATTGTAAACCTTGAGGCGCGAAGCGTGGCAAGTGAGAAAAAGCTAGGCCGCCTGATATTCAGGTGGCCTAGCTTTTGAGGGTTTAGTTATTTCCCGCTTCCCATCTCTCGCTTCAAGTCTTTGTCTCAAACCGGTTCTCTTCAACATTCTTTCGAGTTGTTTGCGGGTTGAAAATCTGACCATTCATGGCGATGTAGACTCCAGGTGGCAGGGTTTGGACTGCGGTGAGGGCTGCGGAGACATTGAATAACGCATCGGTTGAGCGAAAACGGGCTGGCTGCATCGCACCAGTTAAAACGATGGTCTTTTCTGGAATACCCTGGAGAGCGCAGCCGGTCTGAACCATAGTGTCGGTGCCGTGAGTAATAACAATCTGTTGAGAGTCACTCTCTTCTACAGCCTGACGAATCAGTTTGCGATCATCTTCGCTCATCTCCAGACTGTCCTTCCGCAACACCTCGCTGACTTTGACCTCGATTGTCAGGTTCGCTTCCTTAAGCAGTTCCGCTATGGGGGAATCTCCGATCTGGAAGCGACTCTTGGCGTCGAAGTATATTTTGTCGATGGTGCCACCGGTTGTCAGAATTTCGATCATTCTTTATCGCCCCACAGTTTTTTGTATAAGATTATTTGTCCGCAACGGCTATCGCCCAGATCGGCGATCTCTGGCAATTGTCCCGCCAGGGTGAAGCCACCTTTTTCGAGCAGAGTGCGACTGCCAATGTTGCTCTCAAGAAGAATAGCTAACAGGTATCTTAACCCAGCATCAACCGCGATCCGCTGTGCTTGCTCGAGCATGAATCGGCCCAACCCCTTACCGCGCGCATCCTTAGCAAGGAAGTAGCTGACTTCAGCGACTTGATGCATTGCCGCACGACCATTACGCCAGGCTGAAAAATAAAAGTAGCCCACCATCTGCTGATCAATCTCAACAATATGAATCAGAAATGGGGGGCACTGGTGAGCATTGAACCAGGGCTGCCGCTGTTCGAGGGTATAGGGGGTCAGGTCCGCGGTGAAGCCACCTTCAGCAATAATCGCATTGTAAAGGGCGACCAGGTTCGGCAGGTCGACTTTCGTCGCAGGACGATGGGTGGCTTTGATCACGATTCAATCCCCTTGACGCTAAGAGTTACGAATAATTGATTCTGCCCCCGATGCTATTATCTGTCAATCAGAGGGATAGGCTGGACAGATATTCGTTAATTTCTTTTTCGATCATTAGGGCTTTGTTCCGGTCATAAGTATGGGTTGCAATGACATTTTTAAACAAGCAGGAACTGCTACCGCAGGTGACACAATCGATGTGATATTTCTCTAGAATTTCACCGATATGTGGATGTTCAGCAAGCATCTTGGCGATGGTCGTTTTTTCGAACTCTTCAGGCAGGCGCATGGTTGTGGTTCTCCTGATTCATGATTTGGATCGTGCTGATAATATAGTCCATGTTAGGAACCGAAACCTTTGATGAAAATCAAAAAAAATAAAATAGGTGTTTGTAGTATGTTGGAAGTTAGTCAACTGCTTCCATTGGAAATGATGATGTTGGTTGAAAGTGAAATCATTTTTGTGCCTGAGCGTAAAATCAAGGTTAAAGGTTCAATTGTCAGTGCCGATGGTACTACCTATGCCACGGCAGACTGTTTGTTGTCAGTATTCTACAAAGCTGATGTGCTCTTAAGACGCAAAAAGCCCGACCGTTATCGGTCGGGCTTTTTGCGTAGGCCATGATGACGATACTCAACTCTCAGTAAAGAGTGCCTCATGCAGGTTGACTGTATGGTTCTTGATTCGACGCAGGGCAACTGCCATGTCACTGAAGGTCAGGGCGGGCAGGGCGCCACAGGTCCCCTGTTTCATCCGGTCAAGATGTCTGCTCCGAATGCTATCGGCCTGATCATTGAGTCGGTTGGCTTCATCATAGATTTTACGTGTACTGCTCGCATCTTCATTGTTGAACGCCTTGCAAACCTGGATGAAGAGGGCGAAGACCTCGTGATGAAAATTCTGAATGTCTTTCCAGCCATCTTCACTAAAATCGAGCTCGTATTTATCGAGACGTTTCATGTAGGAGCAGAGGGATGCGGAATAGTCAGCAATCGACTCCAGTTCGTCAGCGGCTCGCACGTAGGCGTAGGCGCGGTCTGATTGTTCTTTGCTGGCATTGCCTGCCTGCATCAGGGTCACGGTAAAGGTTGTGATCTCATGTTGCATGACATCGGTTTCATCTTCAAGAGTCGTCACCTTACGGAAGAAGCGCTCCCGACCTTTGAGGTCACGTTGTAAAAAGCTACCCGCGTGGCGTAAGGCTTTGTGGACCCGTCCCTGCATCCGCTTTAGTTCTTCAAACACCATCGATATACCCATAGCGACAGGCATAGTGCCGGGAGTCCCGATATATTTGAAAGCCCCTCTTTCTGCGCCCTCTTTCTCAGGGACCATTCTGGTAACCAGGTTCGCCAGCTTATGTAGAAAAGGCAGCATCACCAGGGTTGCGGTAACATTGAAAAATGTGTGTGCCATGGCAATGTGCGCTGCAATGTAGGGGCGATTACCATCGCCATCGACAAAGTTAGCGACGCCAGGAACGAATTCTTCAATCATTCGGACGTAGGGGGCGAAGATCAAAATGATGATTACAACCCCCAGCACATTGAATACGCTATGGGCCATCGCCGCCCGACGAGCGGGAATTGTTCCGCCGATTGCAGCAAACTGAGCGGTGATGGTGGTACCAATATTTTCACCCATGACCAGAGCAATCGCAGTGTATAAAGGAATAGCCCCGGTTGCAGCAAGGGCGATGGTAATGCCGAGCATTGCCGAGCTGCTCTGGATGATCATGGTCATCAGGCAACCGATGGCGACACAACCGAGGATACTCAGGAAAGTCTGGGCATCAAGGGTCAACATCAGGTTCATGAAACTTTCGTCGCTTCTTAGCGGCTTGAATGCACCACTCATAATCTGCAGACCGAAGAAGATCAGCCCCAGCGCGACCAGTACCTTTGAGCTGGCCGAGATACGATCATTTTTCGAAAAGAGCATCGGGAATACACCGAGGGCAATCAGCAACAGGCCGTACTTGCCGACTTTGACCGCCAGTATCCAACCGGTGATGGTGGTACCGATGTTGGCGCCGAGAATGACGCCAATCGCCTGAGTCAGTTGAATCAAGCCGGCGTTGGCCAGTCCGACAACCATGACCGTAGTGATAGATGAAGACTGAACAAAGGTCGTAACAAACAGGCCGACCAGAACCGCCAGAAAGCGGTTAGTGGTCACTGAGGCAATCGCCTTGCGAATCAGACCGCCAGAAAGCATTTGCAGGCTATCTGAAAGATATTTCATTCCAAGGATGAAGATACCCAGACCGCCGATGGCGGTGTAACCCATTTTAAATGGTTCGATCATTCTTGAAGCTCCGTTAAATCATTGAGGAATAAGGGTTAATTGCCTATTTCCGCGAATCGACCTGCATCGATTCGCGCGCAATTTAACCCGCTTTCAGAACTTGGTCAAGTGTAACTCTCATCCTGCTAGAATCAACCTGGAAATAACTAAGCCTGACCAGTTATTGGTCAGGCTTGGTGTGGCTTGGCTGCAGGATTCAACTTTAACGACGATTGCCCATAATTCGCAACAACATCAGGAATAAATTGATGAAATCGAGGTAAAGAGTCAGAGCGCCGAGGATTGAAGCTTTCTTGCGACTCTCCTCGTCGCTGAAACCGGCGGCGCCAATCTGTTTGATTTTCTGGGTGTCGTAGGCGGTCAGACCGACAAAGACGAAGACACCGACGTAGCTGACGACCCAACTGATCATCTCACTTTGCAGGAAAATATTCACCACCGACGCGATGACAATGCCAATCAGCCCCATGAAGAAGAAGCTGCCCCAGCCGGTCAGATCACGTTTGGTGACATAACCATAGATGCTGACGGAACCGAAAGTCCCAGCCGCAACGAAGAAAGTGCTGGCAATCGAACTGCTGGTGTAAATCAGAAAGATCGAGGCAAAGGTGACACCGTTCAGTGCGGAATAGAGTAGAAACATCAAAGTCGCGGTCGTTGAGCTGATCTTGTTGATCGCTGCCGACATCGCAATGACCAGTCCAAGCTCACCGAAAATAAGAGCATAGAAGACCATTTTGTTGCCGAAGATCAGGTTGAGTAAGCTCTGACTCGAAAGTGTCATCATTGCTGTCAGAGCTGTAAGTGCAAGGCCTGCAGTCATCCAGCCGTAAACCTTAGGGAGGAAACTGTTGATTTCAACGATTCCTGAGGCTGATGTTATGTGTTGTCTCTGATTAAACATTTTTCTCTCCATCATGAGGTTGATTTTCCACAAATTATAGCTGATGACTGACTGTCTCGGCAATCTATAGATTTGAAGTTGTTGAAAATTAAGGTATTATCATTTTTACATATCCGTTAATTACGGCTTCTGAGCTTGGATACCACTTTGACCAGTCTTTTCAGACATTTCTGCACGTATTTTCTGTTCTTCTGTTGCTGTATCCTATTATCCGGTGTCTGGGTGCTCGCCCTTGAATCTGATTTCCAACGGATGAGGGTCATCGCAGGAGAACGCTTCGGGGATAAAGGCCTTCAGGCGATAGAAGATTGGCAGTCTTTCTTGCAGAAAACCGCCGTTGAAACTCTGCAGCTTCGTTTGCAACGTGTGAATGATTATATCAACTTGCGTACACAATATGTAGAGGATTCTTTGCTTTGGGGTGAAAAGGATTATTGGGCGACACCGCTAGAGACCCTGGCTGGAGGGGCCGGGGATTGCGAAGATTTTGCTCTGGCCAAATATCTTTCCTTGCGATCATTGGGTGTCCCGGCTGCGAATATGCGTCTAACCTATGTCCGTGCCAAACTCCCCGATATAAAACCGGTCAAGACCCGCGCTCATATGGTGGTCAGCTATTATCCTGACAACAATACAGAACCGCTCATCCTAGATAGCCTAAGGGCGGAGATCTTGCCAGCTTCACAACGACCAGATTTAAAGCCTGTTTTCAGCTTCAACAGTGAATCTATATGGGTTCCTGGGCGCCCGGATTTAACAGCAGACCCGACGGCCCGTTTATCCCATTGGCGCGATGTTGTAGTGCGTATGAGCAAAGAAGGGATTACCTGGTGACCACGACAAAGCAATTATTTTTACTTGTGAATTATGAAAGGGGTGGCAGATGACGCTCACTCGGCAACTTTGGATCTTATTGACTCTGACGGCAGTTCTGGCTTTTGGAGGAACTTTTATCATCAGTATGTTCAGCGCCAGGGATTATATGGCGGGTCAATTGAGGTTAAAAAATCAGGACAACGCGGCCTCTCTCGCATTAACCCTGTCACAACTCGATAAGGATCTCGCAACTCTCGAATTGTTGGTTAGTGCCCAGTTTGACAGCGGGCATTATCGCTCGATCGACATCAGTGATATGGATGGAAAGCCACTGGTAACACGTGAAAATCCAGCACTACACTTTCAAGGGCCACAATGGTTGCCACAGTTATTCCCGATAAGAGTTGAGCCCGGATTTGCCGAAATCCAGGATGGTTGGAACCGTTTTGGGCGTTTGACCCTGCAAAGCGATAGCAGCTTTGTATATCTGTCTCTTTGGCAGGAAACTAAGCGGTTAGCGTTCTGGTTTGCTCTGGGACTTCTCCTGAGCGGTGGAGTGGGCAGCTTGTTGCTAAAGCGCATTGTCAGCCCTTTGAATGACGTTGTTGGCCAGGCCGAAGCGATTGGTGAGCGTCGCTTTATACAGATAGCAGTGCCGAAGACACGCGAGTTCTCGAGAGTTGTACTGGCAATGAACGCCTTGTCTGGGCGGATTCAACGCTTATTGTCTGATGAGGCAGAACGCCTAGAGGAGTTAAGGCGTAAATCGCACTACGATCCATTAACCGGTCTTCTTCAGCGACAACCCTTTATGAACCATCTGGATTCATTGCTCAGCCACGAAGATGCCTCTTCCAGTGGGATCTTAATTTTCGGTCGAATTTCCGGCCTGGATACGTTGAATAGAACATTAGGACGAGAAGTAACAGATCAACTTCTACGTCGTGTTGGAGAGAATTTAAACAGTTTTATTGAAGATAAAGAGGGTTGCTGTGCCGGAAGAATCGGGGGCTCAGATTTTGCTCTGCTCGTGCCAGGTCGCGATGATGTGCTCTGTCTGGCTCAAGAATTCTCTGAGCAACTCCATCTCTCTGGAGATGAAGCAAATTTATCTGATGAAAGACTCATGCCGGTTGGAGCGACAACCTTCGCTCCAGGTGAAGAACTCTCGGTGCTGTTGTCTCGCACTGATGGAGCCATGATCTCTGCAGAAAGGGAAGGGGGGTTGGCCATCGAAATTGCTGATCCATCACTCAAAACAGTACCTTTTTCTGATCTTAAGTCATGGAAAAATGCTTTGGATGGAGCCCTACATCCTGAAGATGTAAAGCTGGCTCATTACCCGGTTATGGGTCGAAATGGTCTCATTTTGCACGAAGAATGTCCTGTCAGGGTTCGTCTTAATGGTGAATGGCAGACAGCCGCAGTTGTTATGCCTTGGGTGTCTCGACTAGGGTTGTTGCCGAAGATGGATCGCTTGGTTGTCGAAAAAGCTTTGATCCGTTTAAGTCAGGATTCAGAGGGGGTTGGCATTCACCTGTCTGCTGAAGCGATGTGTGATAAGTCGTTTTGCAGTGATCTGGTTTCCTTTTTACAGCGCAGTAATTCTGGGATGAAGGGGACACTATGGATTGAAGTTCCAGAGTCGGCTGTATTTAGACACTTAACGCAATTCCGTTTTCTATGTGAAGCATTGAAACCATTTAACTGTCGAATTGGTCTTGAGCATGTTGGTAACCATCTTAAAAGAATAGGACAATTGCATGATCTCGGTATCGACTTTATAAAGATTGACGCTTCACTGATCAGAGAAATTGATCAACAGGTAGGGAATCAGGCCCTTGTCCGGGGGCTCTGTACAATTGCTCATACGATCGGCTTGCAAGTGATTGCCGAAGGGGTCAAGACTAACGCAGAAAAGGAATATCTACCACAACTCGGGCTTGATGGCATGACTGGTCCCGCTATTAAAATCTAGGGATGCAGGTCAATATAGAGCGGCACGCCAAATAAATTCGGCGCGCCGCACTATATTTATTATTGTTTCAGTCTTCACTTAAACTGTCGACTTCTCTCCATCATCAAGCAGGTCGAGCCCCGGCTTTAAAGCTGCCCGCAGACGGCGGCGATCCATCAGTTTGCTTTGCGCTGCCTCTGGTAGATCGGTAAAGCGGATGACCTCACGATCTATCAACAGGTCGATCAGATCCTCCAAGACTCTGACCAGCGGCATGTCAGTGCCGGAAATTTTTCCCTGTGCATCATCGAGCTGCTGAAGAAAGAGTTCCAAGTCAGGCGTATCCTCGAGCGTTGACAGAATGTGTCCATCCTGAGGTGTCAGGCTAACTTCACAAATTTGACCTTGGGCATCACGTTTTATGTAGGGCATGGCATAGATCCTTAGTTTTCAAGGTGAACAAGTTCAATCAGTCAGTATCTTTCCTTGGGCTAGCATGTCCTGGATAATTTGAAGGTCTGTTGATGTCCCGGCACCGAGATCAACATTCTGCAGGATAATGGTCTGGTCTTCAGCACCGGGTGCATAGCTCCCTCCTGTGAAGTTGCCCTGACTGCTGACGTGAACCAGTGTGTCTCCATTTAAGGCTTCAAAGTGAAGGTAATCTTCTAAATTACCACCTGAGCCTAGTGCTTGATCTTCACTTTGTAATAGATCACGTAGGTCAAGAACATCGCCATTTATATCAGCTTTGAAGTCTGTAATTGTATCGACGGAAGGTGCCCCCGGTGCTCCTTCATCTCCAAGTACAAATTTGATCGTATCTGCACCGAGACCCGTGGTCAGACTGTCATTTCCTTGGCCGCCGATGAGGGTATCTCTACCATCACCGCCGATCAGGATGTCATTGCCAGCGCCACCGTAAAGGCTGTCATCTCCCGTCTCACCTTCAAGCAGATCGTTACCGGCTCCACCGAAGAGCAGATCGTCACCTGAACCACCCTGGACAATGTCATCGCCGGTGCCACCATCCACGATATCATCGCCAGCGTCGCCATCAACGTGATCGTTTCCGGCGCCACCATAAAGAGTGTCATCATCATCGCCACCGCTGAGATAGTCGTTGCCCGTGTTGCCAGACAAGCTGTCTGCTCCGGCACCGCCGGAAATAGTGTCATGACCATCTCCGCCTGCAAGAATGTCATCGCCAGCGTCGCCGGTGATGGCATCGTTCAGCGCGCCGCCGGTGATACTGTCGGCGCCGACTGTGCCGGTGATGGTGTTGTCGATGGTGTAGATCGCTAATTGGGCGCTGTCCGACTGTCCATCACTGTCGGTAAGAGTGTAATCGACCTGTATCGGCTCGGTTGTTCCTCCGACCGCTGATGATGGGATATAAGTGACATTGCCAACACCAAGATCAAAACCTCCACCGGTGTATTCAATGTCGAGCCGGGTGACACCGGTATAAGCTGACAGATCAAGAATTTCAGTGGAGTTGTCATCTGTTGCTGAGAAGACGACCGTGTCTGTGTTGGAGGTGCCATCTCCATCAGTATCGTGGGTCACGATTACCGTGGCCTGGTCAGTATTGGTCAACTGGAAATCATTGATAGTCAGAACCACATTCGAGGCACCGTCAGGCAAGGCGACAGGATCAAAATCGATCAGGATGGCTTCTCCCGAACTGAGTAATGCGCCATTTCCACCAAGAATCCCGACACCGTCACCGCTGTATTCGAGTGTTGTTCCACCGGTTCTGATGGCGACACTTAAATCAGAGGCATCAACGTTGGCCTGGGATGTCAGGTCTATGGAACCGCCCGTGACCGCAGGTGTGTAGTTGTAATAGCCGTTGCTGCGCATGGTGAAGATCGAGCCATCATTGGAGTCAGTAATGGTTGCGTCAAAGACTGGATTGCCGTCCAAATCATAATCATAGCTGTAATCCCAGCTCAGGTTGCTGCCGTTATTTCCGCTGGTTTGATTGAGACTGACGACATCAATGGTCGCAGGCGCATGTGGATCAAAGGCAACATTGGACAACTGACTGTCCCAACCACCACCTGTGTAGCTGATGGCGACTGATCCGATGCCTGTGTATGCCGACAGATCGACATCTTCTGCGCCACCTGAGGTCGCCGCCTGGACCACAGTACCCATAAGAGCGCCGCTCGTGTCATAAATTGAAATAGAGACCTGGTCACCGTTGCCATCCTGAAAATCATCGATAGTCAGAACCAGGTTGTTGACTCCATAGGGTAGCTCGACCGAATCAAAGGAGACGGTAAGTGCCGCACCGCCATCCTGGTTGTCAAAGGTTCCGTCTGATCGCCCGCCGGATATTCCGGCACCATTGCCATCAAACCCGGCATTGGCGCTTAATACGACATTTGTCGCGCCAAAATTGGTGCCGTTGTTGATCGCGATGTCCTCGGTACCGCCTGTCGGAGGAGGTGCCGGAATTGTGGTGGTGTTAATCGTCAGAGCAAGATCAATGGTAGAGCCCTTATACGCAAACTCAGTCACCAAAGCTTCATCGACGATCTTGTCGACCCCGCCACCCTGGGTGGCAAAGGGCGTGAACCCGAGCCCGAATGATGGCCCGCCGTCGGTGCCGATAGCGGTGATGACATTTCCTTCTGCGACCTGGAATGCGCTAATTGAGTGAAGGTCGTCTCGTGCTTCCGGAGAATCATCAACGATATTGATCGTCGCCGTTGCTGAGGCTGTGTCTCCGTCACCATCAAGTATCGAGAAGTCAAAGTCAAAGCTTGCAGGCGCAGAGCCATTTGGGGCACTGAAGGTATAGCTGCCATCGGCAAAGTTGAAGTTGAAGGTGCCGAGAGTAAAACCATCATCTGCATCAAGAGTCACGAGCGTTCCGTCGACAGTGACTGTGCCCACCAATGCAGGGGGAACCGTGATGCTACTGCCATCAAAGGTAAACGTGTAGTTGGTCCCGCCAAGATCGAGGCTGATTGAATCGACAAACCCATTATCGGCACCGAAATCGACATTGTTGATACTGCCGTTAACATCGACTGTGATATTCCCACCAAAGGCTGTTGGCACTGTGCTCAGAAGTTCGGACTGCAGCTGTGATACATCCTCAACGATCAGTGCCGGATCGACGGTGCCATAACCCTTGCCCATTGAATCGATGTTGTGAATGTAATTCAGGTCGGTCAGATCACCCGGCAAACCCGTGCCGATACCCACCGAATACGAATAAATCGAGTTGGAGTTAACGAAGTCGTCAAACCCGTTGCCAACCGGAGTTCCGTCCACCGTAACTGCTCCGTCCGAGAGGAAATAGGAAATGTTCTGGGTTCCTGTTAGTTGTCCCGCTGTGATTTGGGCATCCATGACATTCTGAATCAATGCGGTCGCATCGACATAACTGGTTGAGTTGGTCAGATCCCCACCACCAAGGTCGTTTGAGTAGGCAGTTGTAACATTATCTGTAACTGCGGTGACTGCGGTTTCCACATCGATAAAACTGGTGTAGGTCCCCAACTCATGTGCACCATTAGCAAACAACAGAACCGTTACATTCACCTGAGATGACTGGTTGAAATATTCTTCAGAAAGAGAAATTAGCGCATCTTTGGCCAATTCGAGACGGGTTGTTGCACCAACTGCAGCATTCATACTGGTTGAAATGTCGAGAGTCAGGACGATGTTGAAAATCTGTTCTTCGGATTCCGGAACGCTTTCAACCAGGTCATTGGCGATAGGTTCGTCATCTTCAACGGTGATCGTCAGGGTGTCTGTCAGTGGAATAATGTTGGTGAAGTTGTAGGTGAACGCCTCGGTCACATTTCCACCGCTGCCATCTGCAGAGTTCAGTACGTATTCATAGTCTCCGGCATTAAAGCCAGGGGTTGAGTTGTCGGCATAGACGGTGAGTGTGCCGATTGTGGTGGTGATGGTGACGACGCCAGCTGTCGGGGTGTAATTTGTTGCCCCAAAATCGACACTGTCGATTGCATTGCTTGCAGCAGCATCATTGGCAAACAGGTTGCCGGTCACTGTTGCTGAACCGCCATCTGAACCGGTGCCATTCGGCAAGGCACTTTCGTAGACAGTTCCTAAGTCAGGAGCAGTTGAACCGATATCGATGGTGGTGGTTCCAATTGTTGTAAGTGAACCATCGAAGACAGAGTAGGTGAACTGGGTAACCCCATCGGTGCTTCCAGCATCGAACTCGAGGGCCGCAAGTTCGGCCAGAGTCAGAGTGTCGTTGAGATTGACCGGGCTGCCATCTGCATAGGTGACCGTACCAAGGGCACCGGGTAGGCCGGTTACCGTGATGACCAGTGAACTGTCGTCGGTGTCTGAGTCGGTCGGTACGGTGATATTGAGGCCGTTGTCGAGAGAATTGGTAACGATGTAGACGTTGCTATCAAAGACATCTGGCGCATCGTTAACCGGTACGACTGTCAGGTTCCCGGCATCTGTACCGAACAGGTTGTTATAGGTTTCATCATAAGCTTCAACTGTGATCGACCTTGTCGATGCACTCGGGTTATCTGAAGTGTTCTCGTAGGTTAGCGTATTCAGAACGGACTTATATTCGTTGATATCCGCACCGTTGGTCAGGGTCAGCTCCCAGGTCGTACCGCTGATTGAAACGCTGGCATTAACGCTGGTTCCCGCGGTCAGGTAGGCGAGCACATCCTGAGCTCCGAGATAACCGTCGATCCGCACAACCACAGAAGAGAGAGAATTGCTGTCAACATCAGTCAGGGAGGTGCCAGAGAGGATGCCTGTTGGCAAATCATTTTCGGTATAACTGATATCTGGCACAGAGGTGACAACTGGTGGGTTGACCGCAGCACTGGTGACATCAACGGTCACGGTTGCAGTGTCAGTCTGGCCATCATCATCGATGACCGTGTAGGTGAAGCTGTCCGAACCGGAGAACCCGCCGGCAGGTGTGTAGGTGAAGGTGCCATCTCCGTTGTACGTGACTGTTCCGCCCTGGACCGATACCGCGTCGTGAGCGGAATAATCAGCATTATCCACGAGTATGTCATTAGAGAGTACGTTACCGGTCACCAACGGTGTGTCCGGTGTGGTGATGAAAGAGTCATCGACTGCATCCGGGGGGCCATTGTTGACGCCAATTGTACCGATTCCCTGGATACCTCCACCGGTCAGATGAGCGCCGGACTGGAAGTTGACCGTCTGGTTGAAGTTGGCCAGATCCAGAGAGAACGTTTCATCTCCTTCAAACACATCAGCATCACTGTTGATTGTAACGGTAACCGTTGTCGATGTGTTGCCCGCCGTGATCGTGCCAACTGTTGTTCCTATTCCGATGAAATCGGAGCCAGCGAGGGCACTGACATCAACTGTTTGGTAATCGAAGGTCAGGTCAGAGCCGAGGGTTTGATCGATAGAGACGGTGAAGGTCAGCGTGGTTGTACCCGCATCTGGTTCCTGGACAGAGACATCGTCAATGCTGATGGTTGGCAGCATGTTGATATTCACCGTGCTCAAGGCGGTATTACTGTCGTTGCTGCCGTCATTGACGGTTACTTCGATAGTGCGGGCCGTACCACTGGAGTTGCCGACGTTGTCGTATTGGATTGCGCGGATCGCTTGTTGATAATCCGCCAGAGTTGCTGAGCCTGACAGAGTAATCGTCCCGGTTGCCGAATCATAAGCCCCAGCGGTGATGCCTGCTGGCAGTGAGCCGATGATCAACAGGTCGTCAGCTTCGACATTGGTGATGGTGATGATGGCACTTTCGATTGAGGTACTGTCAACGTCACTGATTGCAATATCGATATCTGTGATCGATATACCGCCGCCACCTTCAGTAAAGGTAGCCGTATAATTTGCGCCAGCAGTCGATGAGTCGTCAGCATCGAGATCGATTGCCGGAGGGTTCACATTGACAGTGTATCCTTCTGAATCGGTGCCTGTCCCGATATTCCCGGCGGTATCTGTTGTACTTATGCTGGCATCAATCGTCGTGTCAGGATCCGCCGCCAGGTCACTGCCTGCGACATTAATCGAGAAGGTATTGCCTGCCTGTACGGTTCCTGTATAGACCGCCCCGTTGATCGTCAGAGTGACGGTGTCCCCAACTATCGCATCTCCACCAACGTTGCCGGTGATGGCCACGTTCCCGCCAGTTTCTGTGGCGTCGATGATGTCATCAGGTGTGATGTTGGCATCAAGAGTTATTGTCGGAACAGGAATGGTAGTATCGACGGTATGGGTCGAAGTTGTTGTTGCCGAGAAGGGATTGCCCGCGCCATCGTTGCCCGTGACCGTGGCATCAAAAGAGGTATCCGCGGCCAGATCACTGCCCGCGACGCTGATCGAGAAAGTATTCCCGGCCGC
>JAJRRT010000103.1 GCA_024279255.1 Deltaproteobacteria bacterium
GTATCTGGTAACGGCCCGATGGCCGAAGGGAAAACTGGTGGGCCCACCAGGACTCGAACCTGGGACCAGCCGGTTATGAGCCGGCGGCTCTAACCAACTGAGCTATAGGCCCGCAAAAACGACAAGAGCAAATACTGACAAAAATACTCTAACCTGTCAAGATTTTTTACACATATCTCAACTGTTAGAATCGGTTTGAACAAAACCTTTCAACCGCTTCGCTCGGCTTGGATGGCGCAATTTGCGCAACGCCTTGGCTTCGATCTGTCGAATCCGTTCCCGAGTAACATTGAAATCTTGCCCAACCTCTTCAAGAGTATGGTCCGACTTCTCACCGATTCCAAAACGCATCCGCAGGACTTTTTCTTCTCGGGGCGTCAAAGAAGCCAACACCCTTGAGGTTTGATCAGAAAGATTCCCCTTAATGACTGCCTCAAGTGGCGAGACAACCCCTTTATCTTCAATGAAATCGCCGAGAGAAGAATCTTCTTCTTCACCAATCGGAGTCTCAAGGCTGATCGGTTCTTTGGCGATTTTCAGAACCCGGCGAACTTTTTCAAGAGGCAGATCCATCCGCTCAGCAATCTCTTCCGGAATCGGCTCACGTCCCAATTCCTGAACCAATTGCCTGGTCGTACGGATTAATTTGTTGATTGTTTCGATCATATGAACCGGGATTCGAATCGTCCGAGCCTGATCAGCAATGGCGCGCGTAATCGCCTGCCTGATCCACCATGTAGCGTAGGTCGAGAACTTGTAACCACGCTGATACTCAAACTTATCGACCGCTTTCATCAAACCGATATTCCCCTCCTGAATCAGGTCGAGAAACTGCAGTCCGCGATTGGTATATTTTTTAGCAATCGAAACGACCAGTCGCAAGTTAGCTTCAACCAGTTCAGACTTGGCTTTTTTGGCCAGCCATTCCCCCTTGTGAACCTCCTTGAGGTACTCAACCAGTTCTTCTGGCTCAAAGCCCGAATCATCTTTGACCTTCTTGAATTTGCGTTTAGCCGCCTTAAGTCGTTTTTCAACCGTCAGCAGGGTATCACCAGAAACGTTCAACTCTTCAGCGACAGCGCAGGCATCTTCTTCACTCTTGCGCATCTTGCGCAACAAGCTACGGAGTTCCGTGTAGGGTCGATCAAGCTCTTGTTCACAGGCCGCGATCTCAAGGTGACCCTTCTTTACCTGTTTGCCCATCTCCTTGAGCCGATCGACAATCTTGGCAACCTGAAAGTCCTTAAGGCGAATTTGATGCAAATGCTTCGTCATCTCCTCGTACAGTTTGCCGCGTTCTTTTTCAAGCTTGGTCCGTGTCCGCGCTGGGGGTTCAGCAGACAACTCCTCCTGCAACTCCTCAAGCCGGGTTTCTATCGGACGCAAAATTTCGATCAGTGCGAACAAGCGAGCTCGCTGCTTGCCTTCCGCAGCGTCCCCTTCTTCTTCGTCATACTCACGCGTAATCTCGGAGACACCAATGGTCCCTCTTTCGAGGCGATTCATCAGAGCCATGACTTCATGAAAAGCAACAGGTGTGCGCATGACCACCTTGGTAACCTGAGTCTCACCATCCTCAATCCGCTTGGCGATAACAACCTCACCCTCACGAGTTAAAAGCGCGACCTGCCCCATCTCACGCAAGTACATTCGGACAGGGTCACTGGTTCTACCGAGAGTCCCTGCCTCGAGCTCGACATCATCCTCATCACCCTCAGCACCAGAGTCCCCCTTGACAGGAGCTTTGGCTTCAGATTCGACAATTTCGATATCCATATCACCGAACATTGCCATGATGTCGTCAAGTTGTTCCGAAGAGATCATGTCTGAAGGAAGGACATCATTGACCTCGTCATAGGTCAAAAAGCCCTTCTCTTTTCCCAGTTCGATGAGTTGCTGAACTTCTTCTGGATTTGCTTTCTTAGCCATTATCTTCTTTTCTCCTCCGGTATCCATTCTTCACGGACATATCGTTCAGAGCAAACTCTTATCCCTAGTTTAACTTCTTCTTTCGAGGAGTAAACTCTCGTTAGAAAAAATCAGCCAGCAGTCAACTCAACTATTGCTCTTCAACTGTTGTCGCCGCCGACGATCGGCAGTTTTTTGCTGATAAGATTCCAGCATTTTTTGACCTGCTCCGGCATATTCAGCCGGATCATTCACAAGTGGCTGTGGTAATTGATCCAGAAATTCAGGTTGTTGCTGTAGCCGCGTTATCTCCTGCCCCGCAGCAACATCCTGCAGGCAAGTCACTAACTCCTCAGCCAGACGGCACACAAAGGGTTCCAAAAAGAAAGTCTCAGCTCCCTGCGAAGCAACCTGCTGACGGACTTCAGCGTCAAAAACCATCAGTTTAAGCAGCTTGGCATCTGCTGGTGTCAACAGCCTCTGAGGTTGACTCTTCGGCAACACAGAGGATCCAGATTGTGTCGGCTCAGGCGGTAATTCTGTACCAGAAACCACCACAGGGCCAGACACCCGCTTCATTCTCGCACTGCGCTCCTGTTGTTGCCTCTTGATCTGCTCAAACTGATCACGCAAAAGATCGACTTCAATCCCGGTGCGGCGCGCTAATTCCTTAACGCAGAGATCGAGTTCTAACGGATTTGGCAGCAATACCAATTTTTCAAGAATCTGTTGTGCCGCGCGCGACACCCCTGAGGCCCCCGTCGATGCCTCAGCAAGCCGATCTTGCATAAAGAGTTCTATAACCGGTCGCGCCGCCGCCTGTCTCTCTGCAAACTCTTCCTTACCACGCTTCTGCAAAAAGGAGTCTGGATCTTCACCAGCATCGAGCTCTACGACTGCGGTCTCCAAGCCAGAGGGCAACAACAGGTCCATCGACTTAAAGGTCGCGCCACGCCCGGCCTTGTCATTATCAAATAACAACAGTGCCCGCTTGGCATAACGCTTGATCAACTGTGCATGTTCCGTTGTCAATGCGGTACCACAGGTTGCAACCGCGTTGCCCACCCCGGCTCGCGCCAGTGCCAATTGATCAAAATAACCTTCTACCAGAATCACTTCAGAAGCTTGACGGATCGCCTGTCGCGCCCCATATAATCCAAAGAGAATTTGTCCCTTGTGGTAAATAGGCGATTCTGGAGAATTAATATATTTCGGCTGTCCATCTCCCAATATTCGACCACCGAAAGCAACAATTCGCCCA
>JAJRRT010000104.1 GCA_024279255.1 Deltaproteobacteria bacterium
ATAATTGCGATGTTACGAATTTCTTGCGACATAAGCTAAACCCTTTATAAATCGTTGTTTTTGCAAAACCGAGCGAGTATGCCAAAAAAGCGCTGCCAAGCCAAGTAAATAAGGTGATTATTAATAAAATATATGTTAGTTAAGAAAGAATATTCCCGCCAGCCGTCACCATGTAAACTTGACAGAGCTATGGCTTTTACCCATTTTCAGCACACAGATCCAACCTTATTCCTTTAGGAGGCTGCCCGAGAATGAAGTCCGGCTGCAAACCCAGCTGTTTGGTCCATATTTCAGCTCCTTTTCAGCCCATAGCTACGGCTATGAGCTCTCAAACGAGCCAAAATCTGATCTCAAACTTCCGGGTTTTCGCTTCGGGCCGTATTCTCTGACAGGCTCCTAGCTAAATATCGGGAACCGCGATATGAAGAAGAACATCATCCTCACCGGCTTTATGGGGACGGGCAAGAGTACTCTCGGGCGTATGCTCGCCAGAGAGCTTAATTACGAATTTATTGATACAGATCAGCTGATCGAAGAACGCCTCGACAAAACCATTGCAGAGTTCTTTCAGAATGAGGGAGAGGCGCGGTTCCGTAAGATTGAAGCAAAACTGGCTCAGGAACTCGCAAAATGCCAGGGGTTGGTCATCGCCACCGGCGGAGGGCTAATGATAAACCCGGAGAATGTTGCAGCTTTAGGACGGACCGGTCAGATCCTTTGTCTGGTCGCCACCCCAGAAGAGATCCTTGAAAGAATTTCCCTGCAACCCGGAACCCGCCCGCTCCTGAAAGACCCAAATCCATTGCAGAAAATTATAGAGCTTCTGGAGCAGCGCGCTACGATCTACGATAAGTTCACTCAGGTTTCAACCTCCAGCCAAAGCCAGAAACAACTCGTGACCGAATTGCTCCACCATATCAATCAAGGATCCTGAACCTACTGGACACCAACATTACGGATTCCCTCCGGTCGCCAGGCCGGGGAGATGACATGACTCCCCTTCCCTTTGACCCGCAGTAGATTCCCCGACATCAAGGTAAACTCACCATAGCGGTCATTGACCTGATCTTGAGCTGCGCTCAACTGCTGGCGGCGACGTTCTTCAGGCAGCAACAGCAATTGACGTTCACGATGCTGAAGATTGGACAGCCGCACCCCGAGTAACCGGACAGAATGGGTCAATAACAGACTATCGAGAATCTTGAGCGCAGCACAATAGATCTGTTCACTGAGAGATATTTCTCCAGCCTGGACCTGCTGCTTACTGAAAGTCGAAAAATCTGCGTAGCGCACAGTCAAAGTCACCGTACGACCGGTCACTCCATAACGCCGAGCACGGCGACCAACCATTTCAGAAAGCTGCAGGAGAAAACGAGCAATTTCCGCGCGCTCATGGACATCCCGCTTTAAGGTCATGCTGTGGCCGACAGTCTTGATCTCAGGCTGCCTCTCCTCCGGCACCACAGGCGAACTATCAACCCCTTGCCCCATAAGCGCCAGCCGCTCACCAACAATTCCAAAATGAGCCTTGAGCACGGAGACCGGAAAGCGCCCCAGCTGCCCACAGGTCACAATTCCCAACTGATTCAATTTGCATTCAGTCTTACGCCCAATTCCGCAGAGTTCGCCGATCGATAAATCTTCGAGAACCTCGGCCACCCGATCCGGTGCGATAATCATCAGACCATCCGGTTTCTGCATCTCGGAGGCCAGTTTGGCGAGTAATTTATTCGGTGCAATCCCCACCGAACAGGTTATTCCAAAACGAACCTTGATCCGTGACTTGATCAGGTAAGCAATTCGCTGGACACCGCCATAGAGTTTGAGTGAGCCAGCGATATCGAGGAAAGCCTCATCGATCGAAAAGACTTCGACCAGTGGGGTGTAATCGCGAAAGATCTGAATAATTCCGGAAGAAACATGGGTATACAAACGGTTATTGGCCACCACCAGTTGCAATTGCGGGCAAGACTGTCGTGCTTCGTAAAGGGTCATTCCGGTCTTAACCCCAAAGCGACGCGCCTCGTATGAAGCCGTCAGAATAATGGTACGCTGCTTACTACCAACCACAGCCACCGGCTGCCCGCGCAGGGCTGGGTTCGATTGCTGCTCTATGGCAGCAAAAAAAGCATTCATGTCGATATGCATAATCAACCGCTGAGTCATAAGGCCTCCACCTGTTGCAGACTCCAGCAGCCACTGGTCAAATTATAGATCAACTCATAAAGCGCGCCATCATCAGTGACATGAAAATGGAAAAGTTCAACTGTGCCACTCCGCTCACGCCAGCTGTTCGTAATCTCACGAATACGATACTTACGCCGGTTCAGATCAAACCAGACCGGTTGAATACGTCCGCCTGGACCGTGAATGACTCCAACTCGAATGTTAGCGTTGCAGGTCGTCACTATTTACTCCAACGCCCGAATGATTCCAGTCACCTTACCGAGGATGCGAACCTCTCCATCCTCGGGGCGCAGAATAATTGGCTGCAAAGAGGAATTTTCTGGTTGCAACCGAACAGAATCGTTTTCACGGAAGAATCGTTTGAGGGTCGCCTCACCGTCAAGCATAGCTACGACAATATCGCCATTTCCAGCTGTCGCCTGAGGCCTGACAATCGCAAGATCTCCCGGAGCAATCTGCGCCTCGATCATCGAATCGCCCTTGACTCGCAACACAAAGCATCCATCACCACGGACCAGAGAAGAGTCGACGCTGATATGCTCTTCAATATTTTCCAGCGCTTCAGTTAATGCTCCAGCAGCAACAGTCCCAACCAGCGGCAACGAAAAGACCGTTGTCGAACGTTCGGAAAGAACAATCCCCCGTGAACAGCCCTGCTTGCGCCGCAGGTAGCCTTTTTTTTCAAGCGCCTCCAGATGGCGTAACACTCCAAGGTTGCCACTCACGCCCAGATGGACGGCAATCTCCTGCAAGGTCGGTGCATAGCCCTGCGTTTCGACATAAGCGCCGACAAAGCGATAGACCTGCTTCTGTCGGTCTGTCAGTTTTTCCATGATGCCTCCCCTGATAGTTACTATATAGTAACTATCAGGGGTAAGGCGTGCTGTCAAGAAGACAAAAAAAGGGAGTCCGCAATAGTTGCCAACTCCCTTTTTATATTTCTTCAATCAGAACAAAAATCGTGCTTATTCTACTCCAAGATCGACATTTTCGACCGGCAACCCCAAGGCTGCTGCCGGATCCTGTTCGAAGTCATTGCGACGACCAACAAGGACAATCTGCAATTGATCGGGATGGAGATATTTCTTAGCGACCCGCTGCACATCTTCAGTCGTGACATCAGCAATCTTCTGTCGGTATGACTGCATATAATCTGGCGGATAATCGTAAAAATCGAGCCGTTGCTTTCGGGTAACTATCGAATGACTATTGCTAAACGCAAAAACAAAACTGTTGATCAAACTCTCCTTGGCTGTCTGTATCTCGCTGTCAGATACCGGCATATCGATCATTTCCTGCATCTGTGCCCGCATCAAGCTAACAACCTCGAGGGTCGAATCACATTTGGTCTCACACTTGGCAATAAACAGCTCAGGGAGAAGTCGGCCGATCTGAAAATAGGAGTAGACCGAATAGGCCAAACCGCGATTTGAACGGATTTCTCGCATCATTCGGCTGTTAAAACCGCCGCCACCAAGGATATAGTTCGCAACTTTGAGTGTCATCGCATCAGGATTGTTCTTATCGATACCTGGCTGACCGATCATGATCGTAGTTTGCGGGATATCTTTATCCGCGATTGAAATTCCACCTTTTTGCGCCATCTCTGGTAACGCGGGGGGAACAAGGTCTGGAAGTCCTGTCGTCTCCCATCCCCCCACTGACTGCACTAACAAGGTTTTCAGTTCATCGAGACTGACATCACCAGAGACCGCGATCGACATATTACTAGGCTGAAAATAGGTCTGATGCAGGCGCAACAGATCCTCACGCTGAATCTGGCTCAGGGTCGTTTTTTTAGCGACACGACCAAAAGGGTGATCACGGTAAATTGACTGGGCCAGTGTGCGGCCAGCGATAGAACCGGGATCATCGTTGCGACGACGGACTCCTTCAATTAAGCCCTGACGAGCGACTTCGACCCGTTGCGGTTCAAATCTTGGGTCACGCAAGACATCTGCCAGAATACCAATACCCTGAACCAGATCCTGTCGCCGCATCGACATGTCGATCGTATAGGCGTAAGAACTGCTGCTGACCGTCAGATCTGCAGCCATATTATCGAGAGTCTCTTCAAGCTCTTGTGGCGACCGCTCCCCTGCCCCACCAGTCTGCAATCCCGCAACAAACAGATCTGATAGACCGGTCATCTCGGCGGGATCGTAAATCGAACCACCGCCGATCATTGTGGTCACTTCAACCAAAGGAAGGTCATGGTCTGACCGAAGATAAACTTCGATGCCATTATCAAGGGTTAGATGTTCGACTTGCGGAAACTCAAACTCTAACTCTGGAAAGCTTAAAGCATCGGGGCGAACCTGTTGCGGCAGGGTTGAGGCACTACAGGCGGTAAGCATCAACAACAGGGTGGTCGTTAAAAGTAACCTCATTTTTCCACCTCGCGTTGCAATACAGCCACTGTCCGATTCGTAGCCGTTAGGTAACGATTAGCAAAAGCGATCAACTTTGGGGGATCAATAGCTTCGATCTTTTCTGCATAGTCTGTCAGATACTGCCAACTACCAACCACGGCATAACTTGAAAGTAATCTGGCCAACCCATTATTACTGCGCATCTGACGTAAAGTATCAGTAACCAATCGATTCCGCGCGCGCTTCAGTTCAGTAGGGGAAACCGGCTCGCTTTTAAGTATATTCAGCTCTTCATAGATTGCCGCTTCAACCTCTGCAACCGTGTGTGGGTGACGGGGAGTCGCTTCGACGACAAACAGGTTGTTATAGCGGCTGCCCGGGGCACCGTAAATTTCGACATTGCTGGCTAACTGTTCTTCAACAACCAGCCGTTTATACAAACGAGAGGTCGGGCTGCCTGCAAGAATATTCATCAGCAAGTCGGCACAATAGTCATCCTGATGCGGCATTGCCGGTTTATGGAAAGCGATCGACACATTGGGTTCAGCGTCAAAATTGACCATAATTCGTTTTTCGCCACGCTGTGGAGGCTCAACATCAACGACCTGAGGGACGGGGGTACCGGGTGGAATTTTAGAGAAATACTTCTTAACCAGCGCCAGTGCCTTTTCTGATTTAAAATCACCGACCAGGGTAATCACCATGTTAACCGGCCGATAATAACGATTAAAAAAATCACGAGCTTCCTCAAGAGAGAGGTTGGCAATATCGGAGTCCCAGCCAATCACCGGATTTCGATAGGGATGGACAGTGTAGGCGTTAGAAATCAAGGTCTCATAGAGAAGCCCGGAAGGGTTACTTTCGTAGGAACGCCGTCGTTCTTCACGTACCACTTCGCGTTCGGTATAAAACTCACGCAGGACTGCGTTCTGCAGCCGATCCGACTCAATTGAAGCCCATAGCTCCAGCTTGTTCGACGGCAAAGAGATCAGATAGGTTGTCTGGTCCTTACTGGTGAATGCGTTATAGCCGACACCACCATTCTCCGAGTAAATACGTGAAAATTCATCCTTAACTACATACTGTTTATGTTCCTGTTGTAGATCTTTCAAGCGAGCCTGCAAGGCCTCAATTTCTTTCTGATCAATGACTGAAGAATTTTTAAGCAGGTCAATTCGGCTACCAACTATTTCAATCTGATCAAGCAACGGTTTCTCAGCCACATAATCTTTGGTTCCAAGGGTCTTAGTCCCCTTGAACAGCATATGCTCTAACAGGTGAGCAATCCCGCGATTATGAGCCCCTTCACTAGCCCCACCAACCCGAAAGCTGATAAAGGCACTGACTGTCGGGGCATCGTGCCGCTCAAGCATCAAAAGAGTCAGCCCGTTCTCAAGATGTTCTTCGTGCACCCGCTCGGTAAGGTGCGCAGCATACAGGGGTTGGCTCAATAGAAAGAAGAAACTCAGTAAACAGATCAAGCGATACATGCCATACCTCAACAGAAGAAAAGCAGGAAAGATGAAATACTTTATCCGAATACTACCCCATATGACAGCAAACTGGCTAGATGGCTGTCGGACAATTCAAAGAGAAGCGAAATTCTGAAAAATGCAATAACAGATTTCAGTTCGTCTGTAGACATATAGCCGTAGCTATAGCGCAGAAAGAGAAATCCCAGCACAAAGTACAGGGATTTCAATAATTAAGCTTTTGATTTTTTTTATTAGGTGACCTGACTAGACCGATGCTCCCGGCGGCACCACTTCGACTTCATCTCTATCTACAGGGCTTTGTACGGAAGGAAGCAGAGCATGCACTACAATTTCGTCAACCCGCTCAACCAGATGCACATCTAAATCCTTGAGAAGCTTCTCGTCCATTTCAGCCAGATGTTCACGGTTACGAATCGGCAATAAAACGGTCTTGGCTCCGGCACGGCGGGCAGCGAGAAGCTTCTCCTTAACCCCGCCTATCGGCAAAATACGACCAGTTAAAGTCAATTCACCTGTCATCGCAACATCACGCCGCGCTGCACGACCGGTTAATAGTGAAATGATCGCCACTGCGATAGTGACTCCAGCCGAGGGACCATCTTTTGGTATGGCCCCGGAAGGAACATGGATATGCAGATCGCTCTTCTCAAAGAATCCCTCTTCAATCCCAAACAGTTCGGCATGGCCACGAACATAACTTAATGCAGTTTTTGCTGATTCCTGCATCACATCACCGAGGCTGCCGGTCAGAGTCAACCCCTTGTTCCCAGCCATTCGAGCGACTTCTATAAAGAGGATGTCGCCACCGGCTTCCGTCCAGGCTAGTCCGGTCACAACTCCAATTCGATCACGTTCACCCGCTACATCGGTAAAATAGGTACAGGGGCCAAGAAGGCTCTCAATATCTGCGCCCACAACCTTTGTGCGAGCATCATTCCCTTGTGCAACATCAAATGCCACCTTGCGGCATACCGTTGCAATTTTTCGTTCGAAATTTCTGACTCCGGCCTCACGCGTATAATCTTGTAAAATTTTGTGCACCGCATCAGGAGCAAATTCGAGTGGATGATTTGCCAACCCATTCTCTTCAATCTCTTTTGGAATCAGATATTTATAGGCAATCTGCTCTTTATCTTCATCACTGTAGCCACTTAACCGGATCACTTCCATGCGGTCACGCAATGCACTCGGAATAGGATCCATGATATTTGCGGTCGTGATAAACATAACCTTTGAAAGATCAAAGGGGACATCCAGGTAATGATCACTGAAGCTGTCATTCTGCTCAGGATCCAGAACCTCAAGCAATGCAGAAGAAGGATCACCACGAAAGTCCTGACCGATCTTATCGATTTCATCCAGCATAAATACAGGGTTGTTCGATTCTGCCCGACAGATTTCCTGAATTACCCGCCCCGGAAGCGCCCCAATATAGGTGCGTCTATGTCCACGGATCTCAGCTTCGTCACGCATGCCACCCAAGGAAACCCTTATGAACTTACGACCCATCGCACGCGCAATCGAACGGCCAAGGCTGGTCTTGCCTACCCCGGGAGGACCTACGAAACAGAGGATTGGTCCCTTGGTCGTAGCCTTAAGGCTACGAACGGCCAGATATTCAAGGATTCTCTGTTTAACCTCTTTCAGATCATAGTGGTCCTCATTCAAAACCCGGCCTGCCTGCTTGATATCGAGACTGTCCTGAGTCCCTTTTTGCCAGGGGACATTGCAAAGGTAATCAAGGTAAGTTCGTGAAACCGTATATTCTGGAGAAGCGGGATTGATCTGTTCAAGGCGGCGGAGTTCCTTTTCGGCAACCACCAAAACATCATCAGGCATGTCAGCGATTCTGATCCGTTTGCGCAGCTCGTTTATTTCTGCCATGCGTGGATCCTGATCACCAAGCTCCTGCTGAATCTGCTTCATCTGCTCACGTAGCAGTTGCTCTTTCTGACTCTTGCCAATTCGCGTGTTAACTTCATGGTCAATCTCCCCCTTAACCTGCATCTTCTGAACTTCGGTCGTCAGATGCATGTAAACCGATTTGAGTCGCTCAATCGGATCAAGAATAGCAAGCAACTCCTGCTGAGCACTTGGATCCACACCAAGATAAACGGTGATAAGGTCAGCTAAACGTCCCGGATCCTCAATCCGATCAATCATCTTCAATACGTCTTCAGGAAGTGGTCGACCATATGCCAGAGCAATTTTCAAGAGCGCATTCACACTCTGAACCAGAGCATCAACCACCAGACCGCGTTCCTCTTTTTCGATCACCAGTTCAATCGTCGCTTTTAGACAGGGAGTGGTTTCAACCGGCGCGTGCATAATAAATCTTTGCACCCCTTCAATTGTGACCTTGCCACCGCCATCTGGAAATTTGACCAGTTGATTTATTTTGCAGACAGTACCGATCCGGGGATGTTCGTCAAAGGCACAAACATTCTTCGGACCGGGACAATAAACAGCACCGATCATCTGGCTATCCTTCATCGCCTCTTCGATAACAACAATAGCCTCACGTGGAAAGAAGAGCGGTATGACCATATATGGGAAAACGATATGCTCTTTGAGAGGGTAGATCGGCAGAATTTTCGGTATCTGAGTACTCATTTAAGGCCCGTCCCTGTGCGAATTGCCTATATTTCAACAGGCGCTGACTCATCCTTGAGTTCTAAGAAGTTTCTAACCTTACGGTCAAACACTAGCAGATTCACGGAAGTCGTCAACCAATTTTTTGATATTTTTAATATTCATAGTTCCTATCGATTTCAACTCTCAAATCTCTACCTTTATATGTATTATCCTACAATCATCCAGCCAAAAGCGAATTCGACTACAAGCAAATAAAGTAGTTCTGCGATATGATTCAACTTTCAAATGAACTCTAGAGTGGAGCAATAAAAAAATGAAACGCATAGCTGTATTAACAAGTGGTGGAGACTGTTCAGGGATGAACGCTGCAGTACGCGCGATTGTAAGAGCTGGCCTTGCTGCAAACATTGAAGTCATTGGAATTCAAAAAGGCTTTCAGGGTCTGATCGACCGGCACTACGAGCTTTTAAGTACAAAATCAGTCAGTAATGTCCTGCAACGTGGCGGAACTTTTCTTCAAAGTGCCCGCTGTAAAGAGATGCGCGAACCTTCCGGGCAACGATTAGCCGCAGAAAATCTCATTGGAATGGGGGTTGAGGGTTTGATCGTACTCGGCGGTGATGGTTCCCTCACCGGCGCCTTGTCGCTCGCACAACAGGGGACTACTGTTATCGGCATACCAGCCTCTATCGATAACGATATCCCCTTTACCGACATGGCCCTCGGTGTTGATACGGCACTCAACAATATCGTCCGCGCGGTCGACAATATAAAAGACACTGCGTCCTCCCATGATCGCGCATTTCTAGTAGAGACCATGGGTCGCAACTGCGGTTACCTGGCAGTTGTCTCTGCCATCGCCTGCGGAGCAGAATATTCTTTAATTCCCGAAGAGCCTTATGACCTTGATGACATCTGCCAAGAATTGCGGCGCCGCTATCAACAAGGGCGTAGTAACTCAATCATTATGGTTGCCGAAGGTGCCGGCAATGCTCAGGAGATTGCTGAAGAGATTAAAGATAGAATTGGATTTGAAACCCGCACCATAGTTTTAGGTCACTACCAACGTGGAGGTTCGCCTACAGTTTTTGACCGGCTACTCGCTGCACGCTTCGGTCAAGCAGCAGTCGAAAAACTATTAGCGGGAGAAAAAGGAAAAATGCTCGGGCTGAAAAATTCAAAGATGCAACTGACACCGCTTGCAGATGTGATAAATTCGGGCATTCGTCCGATCGATGAGCTGCTACCTCGACTGATCAACAATCTGACGATATAGTTTCTAACTGTTGCGCAGATGATGCCCAGCGATAACGGCCTGCCCCAGGGAGAGGCCACCATCATTAGGAGGAACTTGCCTATGGCGCAAAACTTCGAATTCAGCTGTTGTCAAAAGTTGACTCACCTTTTCAGTCAAAAAGGCATTCTGAAAAACACCGCCAGAAATCGCCACCGGTAGAGAGCCACGCTCGTCACGAAGTTTCAGGCAGACCTGCAGAACCGCTTCGGCAAGACCATTATGAAACCGGGCACTGATAATACCGGGCGTGATTCCTTGTTGCAGATCTGCAACCAATTCTCTCGTCATCGGGCGGGGATCGATAATAATTGTATGATCCTCTTTGAGCAGGGTGAAGGGGTATGGTTCCAGCTGTGGATCATTCTCCAGACACATCTCCAACTCAAGAGCTGCCTGCCCCTCGTAACTCACGGCCTGTCGCAATCCAGCCAGTGCCGCGACCGCGTCAAACAACCGGCCGCAACTAGAAGTTGAGGGAGAGTTGATCCCCTTCTCGATCATTTGCAACAAGAGTCTCTTGTCAGTTGCGGGGATTAAATCAAGAAACATGAGTTCGGGTAGATTGTCGCCATAAGTGGCATGCAGGAGGCTGAGGGCCATGCGCCAGGGCTCACGAGTGGCAGCATCTCCGCCGGGCATGGCCAAACTTGCCAGATGAGCAACGCGCTCAAAACCACCAAAATTTCCCAACAGAAACTCACCGCCCCAGATCTGCCCATCAGTCCCCAGGCCCATGCCATCAAAGATAACTCCTATCACTGTGTCATCTCGTCCATTATCAGCCAGACAGCTGGCAAGGTGAGCATGATGATGCTGTACGGCCAGCGTGGGCAGATCGGTCATCTGTTGAGCGACAACTGTCGAAGCATAGTCAGGGTGTAAATCATGGGCAACAAGCTGTGGGCGGATATCCAGCAATTGTTGCAGGTGCCCTGCAGCCTGCTGTAACGAGTCGAGGACTGATTGATTCTTCAAATCACCGATATGATGGCTCAGAGTCGCACGATCGGCAGATGTCAGGCAGATCGTGTTCTTAAGTTCTGCTCCGACCGCCAACACCGGCAACTGTTCATGGGACAGCTTAACCGCCCGCGGCACATAACCACGCGAACGCCGCAACAATAACGGTTCCCCGACCAACACCCGGACTATCGAATCATCGGTCCGGGTCTGAATCCGTCGATTGTGGCACAAAAAGCCATCGGCTATCCCCTTCAGACGCAAAAAAGCATCTTCATCACCATAAGAAATCGGTTCATCGCTCTGGTTCCCACTGGTCATGATAAGGGCAGGGAAATCCTCAAGCAATAAATAATGAAGTGGTGTATAGGGGAGCATCACGCCCAGATAACGATTTTTCGGCGCAGTAATGTCGCAGATCAACTGTTGATCGGGTTTTTTCTTGAGCAGCACAATCGGTCTCTCGACAGATTCCAACAGCTTCTTTTCTACAGAATTAATTATTGAAAAAATTCCTGCCGATTCGATATCTTTCGCCATCAAGGCAAAAGGTTTTTCATCTCTAAATTTACGTAGGCGCAAACGAATAACAGCTTCATGATTTTGTGGATCAACTACGAGGTGAAAACCACCCAGGCCTTTGAGAGCAAGAATCTCACCGCGCCTCAGCAGGCTGACGGCCTCACTCAGGGGGTCAGAACTTTCAACCGGACCTCCCTTCTGATCATGCAGACTTAAAATCGGGCCGCAGTCCACACAGGCATTCGGTTGGGCATGAAAACGTCGTGAAGCAGGATCTCCATATTCGCCCTGGCAGCGTTCGCACATTGAAAAATCGGCCATAGTCGTGAAAGGTCGATCATAAGGGACTCCGCTCACAATACTGTAACGCGGACCACAGTTCGTGCAGTTGATAAAAGGATAACGGAAGCGTCTGTCTTGTGGATCAAAGAGTTCACTCAGACAATCAGGGCAAACATATGTATCGGGTGGGATTTGGGTTGTTTGCTGCGATGATTGCCGGCTCTCAACAATCGTAAAACCAGCTTCTTTTACGACAGGAATATCCTCGACGACCAGACGCCCGATAGAGGCAAGTGGTGGGAGTTCACTGCGAATCGCAGTGATAAAATGAGAGACATCGACCTGCGGCCCTTCAACCTCAATCCGCACTCCCTCACTATCGTTCAACACCCAACCACACAACGCATTTTCATGAGCTATACGATAGATAAATGGTCTGAAACCTACCCCCTGGACGGTCCCCTCAACGCGTATGGCACAACGTATATTTAGCATGCAGCTATTCTGGCATGTTAAAGAGCACATTTGAATCACAGAGATGGGGTTTCGCCATTTTTTATGCGAGGACCTTACAAGACAACGTTTGTTCAGGCATGACTGGCCTGTAGAAGAATATGATGCATGCGCTCCTTACGGGCCAAATCGAGACCTGATCCAAACTGCATCGTCGACTTTTCACTTGAATAAACGGTATCACCAAAATAGGTTTTAAAGAGAGCAAAGTGCTCCGTCCCTTCTGGACCGGAACCAGGATAATGCCTTGAGTAGGCTTCAGGAGGTGGGAAGCTGATCGGGGAAGCGCCAACTTCTTTGCTGGAAAATGCCAATTCATAAACCTGGCGACTGAAGATATAGAGTAAATATTGGATGTCTAGCGTAATGTCCCGCACCGTATCGGCATGGTCACAATGGACAGCAGTCAGACAGCGATGATGTAACTCCAGAAAAGCATGCTGAGAAGCAGCAACGACTTCGAAGAGCTCCTTTTGAGACCCGTAGCCGTTCCCTTTCCTTAGCTCTTCGAGTCCACGCCGCTTTCCTCCCTCCAAAAGCCGCAACACACCTTCCGAGCGGCCTTCCAGGTACTGTTTTAATTGATCCATAGATTTCTCCCCCACTAAGGAACCCAAAAACTCGAACCCGAAACATAACCATACAGGTAATATATCCTCATGTAAGACTTCTGGCAACTGTTTCACATAAAATAAATTCACATCAGAAAGACGAGCTAGGCTGGGATAAAAATGAAATTTCTTCGGGTGTTGAATGACGCCCTAAGATTTTATTACGGTGTGGAAATCGGCCAAAGCGCACAATGATATCGTGATGGCGGACAGCATAATCGAAAAAACCGACAAAAGCCTCTTTCAGATTTTGAGCGACAGATTCGTGAAGTCTTAGATAAAGTGCTACCGATTTCTTTTGATCATCAAGTTCTTCAGAATGTTCGAAAGGAAGATAAAGAAAAACCCTTTCGATCGGACGAAGCAGATTGCCTGAACGGCCGAGAAGGTCCTTCGCCAGACTGAGGGCTAAGGGATCAGCAGAAAAACTACCTTGATCATTGCGGTAAATATTGCGAGTAAACTGATCGAGAAGCAGGATTACCGCCAACTGTAGATGTGAATCCAGTCCATCCATCTTGATGCGCTGGCTTGCTGCCAATGCGATCAGATCTGAAAATTGCTCCCTTATGTAATGATCAACCTGATCATCTTTACCAAACCAGAGCTTCCCTTTTTGACGGATAACTTCCAGGTCGCTATCACTGTCACCAAACCAATACCGATGAACCTGGATCAAACGATTTTCCATTACAGACTCCTTCTTTATTCACGGGCGTATCGCATAACCCACAATCATTGGAGATACGACTGAAGGGGCTCCGCGCATAATTTCAGCACGCGTGTGAAGATCAAATCCTGCACTCTCAAGAAGCTGACCGGTCTGCCGAGCCAGATGACAGTTGCAGGCAGCGCGTCTCCACAAGGGTTGCCATAGACGCTGCCAGAAATGAAGTCGGCTGTTTTTATCCGCAGCAACATGCTCCATCAACACCAATTTACCACCCGACTTCAACACTCGAAAAGCTTCCCTCATTGACTGCTGTTGGTCTGTCACTGAACATAGAACCAAGGTCGAAACCAAATAGTCGATGCTATTATCGGCAACATCAAGATGCTCAGCGGCACAAGGATTTATCTCAGCTGAACGATGTGGTGAATTTTGCAGCTTATATTCAAGTTTTTTTCGCATCGACTGATCTGGTTCACAAAGAATCAGTCGACTAATATTTTGTGAGTAATGTTGTAAACTTACTCCGGTTCCGGCCCCAATTTCCAAAACCACTCCATCTAAATCAGACAATAATTCGATCCGCAAGCGATTCAGGCAAAGACGTTCGACCTTCTGCATCATCAGGTCATAAAAGCGTGCTACAAGGGAATAATAAAATAATTTCAAATTTAGCCTCATCGCATTTTTTGAGCTTCATTATAGCAGCATGGGTCTATAAATAGGAGGACTGCGAAACCAAACAAACCACAATCCTAAAAAGAAAACAGCCAGAAAGCCTCATATGAAAAGTAGCTCTTCTGGCTGTTGTTAACCAAACAAAATGAAGGGTATTCCCATAAATCCTAGCGTTTCTCTTTTTTCTCTACAGACCCGCCAGCTTCGACCCAAGCCTCAAAACCGCCTTCAATATGGGTGACATTCTCTACGCCCATCCGTTGACAGACATCAGCAGCCAGTGCAGAACGCCAACCCTTATTACAAAAGAGAACCAAGGGTTTCGGCTCAGCAAACATTTTATGGAAGTAAGGACTTTCTGGGTCAATCCAGAACTCCAGTAGCCCCCTTGGCACGTGAGCGCTACCAGGAATCGTCCCCTCACGCCACAATTCACGAACATCACGCAGGTCGATCAAGAGTCTCTCTTGACGTTGTTCAGCATCAAGCAGTTCAGCAACAGAGATAGTCTTCACGCGGGTTTCTGCATCAGCAACTAGTTGACGAAATCCAGTTTTGAGTTCCATACTGTGGTCGCCTTTCAAATCTGTGCGGCTCTATTTTTTCGGCGCTGAGTCACTTTCGCCTTCAGTTACGGTCTGCTTGATGTTCTCTTTCATATATTCCTGAATCGCCACCTGAACCTGCGGCATCACCTGCGTCGCATGTTCACGGCCGATCTCCATCGATTTCTGCATCAGGATCGGACTCTTCTCCGCCATTTTCTGCCCCAAGGAGCTCTTGCTGAACTCAATAATTCCCCGTAATTCCTCTTCAGTGAAACTATCGGTATAGAGTTGAATATATTCCTCTTTCAACTTATCCCAACTCAGCCCTTCAAACAGCAGATCACGAGCAATTTTCTGCATAGCCAGCAAGTTTTTTTCACGCTCATCCGGAATCTCAATCGCTTCAATCTGAGAGATAATGATTCCTTCGACCTTTTCATACATCATGTCGACCTGATCTTTTACCTTATTGACATTCAGGAACTGCTCAGCCAACTGACGACGCTCTGCATCACCCGCAGTGGCAACTACGGGGAAAGAAATCAGCATGGCCAGAACAATCAAAATCATCTTTTTCATAATACACTCCTGTTGTGGAATTAAATAGTTGTAGAGAAAGATATCATAGCAGACTGAAATTGTCTTGATTCTAAATTGATCCGGTTTGCTTCGAATCCCTATCCTCTGGGTAACGCAAACGCATCTCCTGCTGATATTTCTCAAAATCCGGCGAGTACTGGCAATCTTCTGCTGGCCGCGGACTATTTTTCAGACATTCCAGATAGCCCATTTGACGAAACATTTCATAACCGGAGCGCTGACTACAGGCGCTAAGCAACAGAACGATCATCAAGCAAATACAGACCTCAATTGATTTCATCTGACACCTCTACAAAATGATCAATCAACGGAAAATAGAGGCCAGAACGAACCTTACGGTGCGGCTCCATCGCCGCCATCAGTCGAGAATAACCCGAGAGCTGTGCTCGATAGTGCTCTGTTTCACGTTGGATAAATGTTAGCACTTTTTCCGTTGCCTTCGGTGCACTGGTTTTATAGTCGATCACCCAACGAACACCTTCTTGATCAATAAAGGTACGATCGATTACGGCATGGATCACCTGCCCGTCGAGCTGCCCAGATAGTTCTAGTTCACAGGCTCCGTCAGCGTGTGACTGGAGAATCCATTGCCCCTGTTTGCTGGCAAGTGTTTGATCTACCGCCTCACGGATACGCATGATCGCTGAGGTCAATTCATGGGCCGGCACGCCTAACCCCGCCAGTTGGCATTTTAGAACCTGATCCTGTTGTGCAGCATCCACCTGCGACCAGGTTTCGCGGCCTTGACGCACAATACGTTCGAGAATTTTATGCACCAGAGTGCCGACATGACGCCGCGACTGTTGTTCCCATCCAGAAAAGAACAAGAGATCTTCCGTTTCCTCTTGAGAGGAGACCTTATTGGCCTGTTGGATTTCTGGAATCGGGACTGCTGTAGACTGAGGCAGCGACCAGTTGAGGGGGAGACGCCGCACGATCAACTCCTTCCTGCTGTCATCCACGCTAAAGGCCTCTAGTGCCTTGTCACAAAAATCACTTTCAATGACCGGCCAAATCTTCGCCAGCAAGGACCCCACTGCCGCATTAAGGACAGCGTCTTTGTTCGGCTTTGCATGGCCGAACAGATGCAAGTGTTGTTTGGCTCGGGTCACTGCAACATAAAGCAAGCGCGCAGTTTCCAGATCCTGTTTCTCATGCTCAAGACGACCGATAAATTGATAGATCGGATCCTGCTCACTCCCGTCTTTAGCCGCAATCGGTGCCAACAATAATCCAACGTCCTGATGTTCCAGCCAACGCAGAATAGGACTATCGTTCCCTGCCGTGCCACGCCCGAGGCCAGGCAGAATCACCTGATCAAATTCCAGGCCCTTCGATTTATGGATCGTCATCACCTGCAAGCGTCCATCGGCTTCAACATCCGGCACAGCAAATAATTTTGAAAGTCCTTGTTCCAGAATATCGTGAGTCGCCAACTCACCACCGCGTTGCAGTTTTTCAATCAGATCAAAGACCAACGCAGCATCTTCGACCCCTTCTTTGCCATAGCACGCAGCCCCCCCGAGAGAGAGCCAGCAGGATTCGAGCAGATTGCGCAGAGGGAAGCGCCCTCGCCGACTGATCCCACGTTCCAGAATTGGCCAGATGCGAGCAATCCGTTCCTGACCATCATCTGACAAATTTTTCAAGCGACTACCTGTCCGCAATATCCTCGGTAGCACCGTGCCTTGAGCCTCTTCGCTCAGGATGTGCAGATCGGAAAGGGTCAAACCGCACCAGGGAGCACGCAACAGCGACAGCCAGGAGAGGCGATCAGCTGAATGCAACAAGGCTCGCGCCAAAGAGAGCAGGTCGAGCGCAACCGGCAGAGTCCCAAGTTTTTCAATATCCTGAGCCTGATAACTCAGGCTTTTTTCTCGCAAGCGGTGCAGGATAACAGGCAGATGGCTGCGACCACGCACCAGAATTGCAATTGAGTGCTCCGGATTTTCTGACTGAATCTTCTCAACCAGTTCTGCAACGTTCTCCGCTTCGGTCTGATCATCGCGTCCGCTGAAAGCGGTCAGAGTGACTGCAGGAGTTTTGAGAGCGGCGTGGACAGCGGTTGCCGGCTCCAGCGGTACCGCCCCCGTCGCCGCATCAACTTTAGCCGGGAACACTTCAGCGAAAGTCGCGTTAACCCAGTCGACGATCCCCTGCTGGGAGCGGAAATTACAACAGAGCTGCAAGGGCTCAAGGATCGGTCCCTGCCCCCCGAGTCGTCCTTCAAAGGATCTCAGAAAAAGCCCGACCTCCGCTTCGCGAAAACGGTAGATCGACTGCATCGGATCACCGACCAAAAAGAGACTGCGCCCATCGCCGTTCTGCCAACCTGCAGTCAACGTCTCAAGCAGGCCGTACTGCATCCAGGAGGTGTCCTGAAATTCATCGACCAGAATATGTTCCAGACGGTTGTCGAGCTTGAGGAGGAGATCGCTCGGGTCCTCAACGGAACCCAGCGCAGCATTTGCCATCAGCGCAATCTCGGCATAATCGGCCTGACCCTCACCCCGGAAAACCAACCAGAGTTCCCCGACTAGTATAGGGAGAAGCTCTATCAGGCAAGCGAGAACCTCGCGCTGATCCTGAGAATATTGGGCATTGGGAAGTTGACGGCAGGTATTGAGTCTCTCGATAAATTCGGGGAATGCGGTCAACTGTTCTACCAATTGTTGCATCCGTTGCCGCGGCTCCTTGTCTGAAGCCGAAAAACCGATCTTCGTATTGATTCCACCTGGTTTGCGCAGCGATCCAGCACCAACGAGTAAGAGATCTGCCAGCCCTTGCCAAAGCGGCAAATGCTGACTCTCTGCGCGCGGCATCCAGTCGAGATCAGTCAAATAGAGTAGCGGTCGATCATTGCCGTGCGCCAGGTTGGCGGACGCAATACGTCCGCAAGCAAGCATTTCAGCAGACAATTCTTGCGGAGTTGATGCCTCCAGATCAAACAGCTCGCGTTCAACCAGTTGTGCAAGTGAAGCTTCGAGCAGATCACAAGGATCGGTGTTGCGTATGCCATAGAGATGACGTAACCATTGGTCTCGTTTCTGCAACATCGCCACCAGCATCTGTTGCAGACGGTTCATGTTGTTATCCAGATGAGTCAACAAACGTTTAATCGCTTGCCCACCCGGCAGATCCGTTCCCAAACGCTGCAGCAAACGCTCAGTCGCCTTCTGATAGAGCTGCTCAGCATCCTCCGCCAGCTCAGGCAGTCCCCCGAAACGGGAGAGCCAAGGCATCTTGCGGACAAGTGAGCTGTTAAAACTATCGATGGTCTGAATCGACAATAATGCCGGGCTGTGTAAGATATTCCAGTTCAGAGCCCGATCACGTTGTAACGCCAGACTGGCGAGCCGCCAGGTGTGAGCCTTATGCGCCTCGGATGGACACTCTTCATGTGCAAGCGTAAGGGCCTCGAGTAGACGGCTACGCATTTCAGCCGCCGCTTTGCGCGTAAAAGTGATCGCTAATATCTGCTGAGGCTTTTCGACACGACCAAGCAAAGCGAGATAACGCTGAATCAGCAGTTCGGTCTTGCCCGAACCAGCCGGAGCCTGAACAATAAATGATCGAGATGGATCTATCGCGGCACTACGCTGTGCCTGATCGGCAATCGTCTGACTCATTCTTCTCCCCCGCTGACTTCAGCTTCGGCGACCCGGCAGAGCCCAGTTAAGTCACAGTACTGGCAAGCATGTTTGTAATCGACCGGATCGACCCTGGCGACGCCAGCGGCAAAATCCTCGGCGACCGCCTCAAGTTGCTGATGCCAATGTTCTAGTAGCTCTTCCCAACTTGACAGAGCAAGGGCCTGAGCTTTTTTATGCTTCTCAATGCCATAAACCTTCGGCAGCAATGAGGATTCTCGTGCCACACCGATCAACCTGCAACTTCCGCGTCGCACTTGCGCAAAGGCGACACCATCAGCTTCAGCTTCATTATTGGTAATCGCATAGATCGGCAACTGGGGTTCGAGAAGCCGCTCACCAATCAGCAGTTCGGCTTCGACCATACCGGTTTTGTAATCGAGGATCACCAGACTGCCATCTTCAAGGCGATCGATGCGATCAATGATTGTTCGAATCTGTAACGGACCAATCTGTTCCAGCCGATCATCCTCCAACTTCACAACCTGAAATGGCATGCGGGCCTGCTCAACCTTAGTCAGCCACTCGTCGATAAGATCCTGAAGCCGGCCCTGTTCAATTTCCAGCAAACCGGCCTGCGGAGCGGGGCGATCTTTGAAGTTATATTCAAGTGACTGAGCCACTGCCCTCTGGATTCCATCACGACGCGCGTTTTCAGACAAGGCGTTCAAGGTCTGTTGGTCTTTAACTTTTGCCCAGAAGAACTCAAGTGCCTTATGCAGTAGATTGCCTCGGACCATGGCATCCAACCCGGGCTGGGCCTCGTCGAATCCGTAGACACCCAGGCGATGATGGGCAAATGCACGGAACGGACAGAGCGCCTGGTCTTTAAGGATACTGGTACCGCCCTTCCCCCTTTTGCTCTCAAGAGCCGGACCCATGGCATCGGTGATTTCGTCAAGAGAGATTGGATTCCTCAGCATTTGATTGCGCAGATCAGCCAGTTCAGAAAAAACAGGCTCCGCCGGGGGGAGATCACGAAGCAACGGGCTGGGACGTTGCTCGCAATCACCATCCCGCCGGGCATAACTGAAGATACTTGCAGGACTCGCCGCCTTCAACCGCGCGACCACCTGTCGAGCAAAGTAGAGTTCTCGCTCTGCACTCGAATGAGGCATCTGCTGAGCAACCTGCAAGCTGATCGGCAAAAACGGGTTCGGCCGCACGGGGACCGGCAAGGCATCTTCGGTCATCCCCATCACCCAGAGATGATCGAACTCAAGTCCGGCTGACTCGAGCAAGCCGACCACCTGCACCGGCCCGGTCGATGCCTCGAGTTGAAACTCAATCTCGGACGCCAAGCGTCGCAGCAGGCTCAAAGCCTGAGAGCGTTGAAGCGGTGGAGATACGGCATCGAGCGATGCCAGGGCCGGCAACAATTTATCACGCCAGGCCTTGACCATCTGATATTCACTGCTCGCCAGACTCCGTTCCCCCGGCCAGCCAACCTTGACCAGTGTATCGTCGAACAGGGCCGCCCACTCACCTGGCAGTTTACGTTTTTTCCCAGCACTCATTTTAACCAGACAATTCAGACAGACAGCAAATTGAGGCGCCATCCCTTGACCCGGAATCACGTCATCCCTTTTTTCCGTTTTTTCAGATGCTGTCAATTCGATGATTCGCTGAGGCCTGAAGGTCTGCTGTCGAAATGAGCGTAAGCGACTATCGAAGCTGGCACGCATATCAGATTCACTCAAGCTTGCTTGTAAATAAGGGGTACGCAGCAGAAAGCTGAGCTGATCGAGATTCAGCTGCCAACCGACTGATAGGATTTCCAGCGCAGCATAAATCGGGCCCTGGTCGCCCAGCGGAGCTCCCAATGACAAACTGAATGCGGTTTCCTCCTCATCGAGCCGCAGCACTGCCAGCGGGTCGACCTGATCGCGTAATATTCGTTCAATAGGGCTGCGACGTGACTGCAGATCAGTCACCACAATACCGATCGACTGTGCCCCCTGTTCCAGCAGCTGGCGTGCCCAACAGGCGACTTGTTCGATTTCAGCTTGCGGATTTTTTGCAGCGTAGAGGGTCGCACGACCATCAGCTGAAATATCAGCATTTACTTCCTCAATCAGGCCACCACAATTTTCGGTCTGCTTGCATAGTTTCAACAACAGCGGGCTGAGTTGATCAAAGCCGGTAAGTAATATTTTGTTTGGCGCAGGGAGTTTTTCAGTTTTTAGCCCATCAATTACCAGGTCAGCCAAGGCAGGTCGATCTAGCCAGCCATGTTCAGTACAGACGTTTTGGTAGCGTTGCAACCATTTCTTGAAGACCTGCTGATCCTCGGTCAGAGGGATTAAATCGAGCGAGACCCCATATTCATTCAGAAGCTGTGATGCTTGACTCGCCTTCTCGGCAGTTGCCGAGACCTGCAACAGCTCTTTCTCGCTGCCGGCTGAATCTTCTTCGATAATCTGTTCCCACAGACGCTTCAAAGGTGGTCCCTGCAATAGTCTCCAACTTTCACCAAGCTCGTCAATCATGCGATCCAACCAGGCGTCGAGGCTGAATATCTGCGGGGTTGACCAGACCTGCTTACCCAACACCTGCATCTTACGGTCATAGGCTGCCTGCAGATGGCGGGACAGGCGCTTGTTCGAGGTCAACACCAAAGCACCATCGGCTGCAGCATTAATAATTTTTTCTAGAAATGGTGTCACAGAGAAACCCCTAATAAATTCAGAAGCAAATAATGAAAGGTGCTGGGTTTGTACATTTGCCGTCCAATAAATACTCGCCAAGTGTGACAGAAAACGTCAATTAAGCGGGATTGCACGCGTGAAAATGACCACACAATTTATACCATGAGTGGCCTGACAACTCGATCAAACTCCACCTCAATAAGTCCAACTAATTTAACCTGAGTCAAAGTCGTTCAATCGATAAAATTTTCTGATCACGAATAAGTGAATTGACATCCGTGCACGAAAGTAGTTGACAAATATGGTCATGTTTAATAAAAATGAAAACCGTTTTCAAAAACATACAGAGGGATCAAAAACATATGGCTAAATTTACAGGCCCTAAAGGCAAAATCGTGCGCCGTTTTGGCGTCAACATATTCGGTAGCCCAAAGTATGATTTACTGCTTGAGTACCGCAATCAGAAGCCCGGCCAACACGGAGCCAAACCAAAGCGAGGGAGGGTTTCTGAGTATGCTCTTCAATTGATCGAAAAACAGAAACTGCGACACAGCTACTGTTTGCTGGAGAAGCAGTTCCGTAGGGCATTCCACAAAGCCCAACAAAAACCTGGCATTACGGGGAACAACCTGCTCATCATACTAGAATCCCGTCTCGATAGTCTCATCTGCCGAGCTGGCCTTGGTAGCACCATGATGCAGGCACGCCAGTTGATCAATCACGGTCATATATTGGTCAATGGCCGGAGAGTCGACATCGCATCATTCCAAGTGAAGGCGGGAGATCAGATTAATGTGCGGGATAAAGACAAATCTAAAATACTGGTCACCAGCCATATTGAGGAGAGCCGACGGTTCACTGCCGCAGAATGGTTCAGTGTTGACAAATCATCGCTGACAGTGACAGTCAACCGCTTACCATCTCGGGATGAGATCCAATCGATGGCCGATGAAAAAATGATCGTTGAATTCTACTCGAAATAACCTTCAATCCTCTCTTAAGGCCGTATCTAATGAGTGCAGCTTTTTACCTTGTTTCCATTATTCTGGGAAATATCCTGGTCAACAGTCTCGGTCTTGTAACGGTATTGGGGTTAACGTTCCCCGCCGGCGCAGTGGCTATCGGACTGACTTTTTCGGCCCGCGACTTTATGCAGGACCGGTACGGAAAATTTGGATGTTGGGGATGGATGTTGGTAGCATCATTAATCACCTTCTTTTACAATCAACAATTGGCATTGGCCTCTTTGAGTGCTTTCTTCATTGCAGAATTCAGCGACTGGTTGATTTACACGAGAACGAAAGGCAGTCTGGAAAAACGGCTGATCCTGAGCAACCTGATATCGACACCTCTCGACTCTCTGGTCTTTGTCATGCTGGCATTTGGGCCGGTCTGGCCTGCAATATGGGGACAAGCAATTATAAAAATGATCAGCAGCTTGTTGGTTTTACCATTGTTCAAAAATGCCACAATTCGTAACTACTATCTCAGCTTTCAGCGCGGCTGATCTGGCTGTCTACGCAATAAACAACAGAGAGAACCTGACTGGCGGAAGGAAAGCCTGGAGGCAACAAAAAAAGGGCTAGCTCTTTCCAGGCTAACCCCTTCTTGCTATGACTGTGTTGAAAACCCTGAAACCTGACCTTCTTATCTACAGGGATATATTTTATTTTAAACTCCCCATAATTCCACGGATCGATGCAGGGATGTCAGCTGGCAGCAAAATGGTCTTGCTGTTCTCGCTGACCGCTATCGATTTGATACTGTCAATATACTTTTCCCCTAATATGTACATCACCGGCAACTCTCTGTCCTGTATCGCCTCTGTCACCTTTTCGATCGCTTGTTGACTGGCTTCAGCCAGGACGATCTTGGCTTGTGCGTCACGTTTTGAAGCTTCGAAGCGACCTTCCGCTTCAAGAATCGCTGCCTGTTTTTCGCCATCAGCTCTGGTGACAGTCGCTCTCCGCAGTCGTTCTGCTGCCGCTTGATTTTCCATGGCAGTCTGCATCGTATTGCTTGGGTTGATATCTTGTATCTCAACAGTCTTCAACGTAATTCCCCAGTCAGCGATATCGTCTGAAATGTTGGTCTTGAGCTTGGCTTTAATCATCTCGCGGCTCGACAGGGCATCATCCAGCTGCATCTCACCGATAATTGAGCGGAGTGAGGTCTGGACCAGATTCTGGATTGCAATAATGTAGCTCTCAACACCATAAACTGCTTTTTCAGGATGCATAATATTGATGAAAGCCACTGCGTTGACAATGATGACAACATTGTCCTTGGTAATGACTTCCTGACTGGGAATATCGAGGACAATGTCCTTAGTTGTCACCTTATAGGCAACACTATCAATATAGGGGATAATGATATTCAACCCTGGAGACAAAACGGTATGAAATTTACCGAGACGTTGAACAACAAATTTGGAGCCCTGTGGCACCAAACGTACTCCGAGAAAAATAGAGATGAGTACGACAAACGTAAAAATACCCGCAATAACGAGACCAGCCATGATTTATCCCTCCAATGAAATAAAGAGTCGCTTCAGGACCCTTTTTTAGTAACAACCAGTGTATTACCAGACACATCTACAACCATGACCCGATCACCGATCTTCAGGACATCACCACTCATGAATTCCCAATCCTCGGTCCCGAGTAACGGCATGACAAATCTTACCAATCCGCGTCCCCCTTCATGTGGCAGACGAATCACTTGTCCTGTCTGACCAATAACCGCTTCCAAACTGATCCCAGCTTTGGTCCGATCGATCATAGTCGGCTTGAAATATCGGAACCAGAGAAAAGTGAAGAGGATGCTCGAAAGTGCCCAGCAAGTCAGTTGCCAGCTTAGTGCTATCTCGGGAGAGATTCCGACGAGCAGAGCAACTATCAGCGCGGCCAACCCGAACCAGAAAATTGTGAAGCTGGGGACAAAGATTTCAGTCACCATCAGCAGCATTCCAAATGCGACCCAGTACCACCAGAGCATTTTGATTTCCATAAACCCCTCAAAAAGTGAACATTTAAAATCTTTAGCAGATGCCTGATATCTAAAGTTTCAGAAAAACTATGTTTGAGTATCTTGCAGACGGTGCATCACTTGCTTTACGTCTTCCCATACCTGATGTTTTCCGGCAGGGTTCACCAATAAGTACGCTGGGTGGAAAGTCGGCATCAGCGGAATACCAGCGTAGCTTTGCCAACGCCCACGCAGGCTGCTAATCGGAGCATCAATTTGTAGTAGAGCTTGAGTCGCGATCAATCCAAGGCTGAGAATAATCTCAGGAGATATGGCGACCAGCTGGCGTTTCAGAAAAGATTCGCATGAGGTAATCTCGGCCTCAACAGGCTCTCGATCATTCGGCGGTCGGCACTTCACCTGGTTACAGATATAGACATCTTCACGCGTTAATTTCATCGCGTATAAAATTCGATCAAGAAGTTGCCCTGCGGCACCGGCAAAAGGTTCCTCTTGCCTCTCCGCCTGACTGTCAGGTGCGTCCCCAACCAGAACCAGTCGTGCATTTGTATTTCCGACCCCTAAGACAGTTTGCCGACATTCCTCACGCAAATCACAGCGCTGGCAATTATCCAAATCCTTTTGAATCTCCACAAGTGTCTCTTGATTGGATGAAGTGTTTGCCAGAACTTGCGAGGTCTGATCCTTGTTCGAAACATTAACGGGAACCGTGATTCTCTTCGGAGAAAGCGCAAGAGTGTCGATACCTGCTTCACGCAAATCTTCAAAAATCGCACGGCACCCACTAATCAACGCGCGGCATTCCTGATATAATTTATCGGGCATCGACATTCAGCCTTTATTGGAGTATTCCGCACCAGCTTTGTGCGTATAAAATATATGAAACATCATAACATGCGTCTAGCGAGCTTAATCCTGTTTTTTGCCTGCTTGTTGTTTCCAGCGGAAGTTTTCGCTTGGGGAGCTGGCGTTCATCTGTCGCTCGGCTCAAGACTTCTGGCAAACCCTCAGGCTCTGCCAGCCAGCTTGCAAGCGTTACTGGCGGCATGGCCACTCGATTTTCTCTACGGTTGCGTCGCAGCAGACATCACTCTAGGGAAAAAGTTCACCCATTATCTTGAGCACTGCCACAACTGGCGAATTGGGCTTAAGATTCTTGACAGTGCCGAATCGCCACAACACAAAGCCTGTGCCTGGGGCTACCTGGCTCACCTTGCAGCCGACACTGTTGCCCACAACTATTTCGTCCCTTTCAAAATGACACGCACCTTCAATACGGTGATGCTCAAGCACACCTACTGGGAAATGCGTGCCGAAGACAAAGTCGAAGAAGAGACGTGGGAAATGGCACGCACCCTGGCAAAAGGTGACTACCGCAGCCATGACGTCATGCTCAGCAGTGTGCTTTCAGACACAGTTTTGTCGTTTCGATCCAACAAGCGCTTGTTCAACTCAATGCTGCTCATCAGCCGGCTAAAGCAATGGCAAAAATTATTAAACACAGTTACAAAACGGTCAAAGTGGGAATTCACCCCCGAAGATCAACAAGAATATGTCAATCTGGCTTATGACGCTATAGAAGGTGTTTTGGGTGACGAACTTAGTCCTTACTGGCAAGCAGACCCGACCGGCGATAGAGCACTGACTGCGGCCAAACTGATTCGTAAGAACTTGAATATGCTATGGCTCGATGGAAAACTTAGCCAGGAAGATGCCGATCTGATACTCGGCGATCTGAAGCAACGCTTCAGAGCAGGCATCACCGATCCTGACAGTCTGCTCGACTTGCTGATCCAGGTCTAAGAATCGCGTATATTCAGTAGCTCCAGCACCCTATCCAGGAGGACATCAGCGACCTTATCCTTGCTTTGCAGGGGTAAAGCTTCTTTGCGGCCATCTGCGAAAAGAAAATTAACCAGATTTGTCTCACTCCCAAAACCTGCCCCTTCAGCAGTCACGTCGTTTGCGACAATCATGTCGAGGTTCTTCTTTTTCAGCTTCGCGGTAGCATTCTCCAGCAGGTTTTCGGTTTCTGCGGCAAATCCGACCAGAATTTGCTTTTTTTTGCATTGACCTAGTTCAGCCAACAGGTCAGGATTTTTCTCCAGTTGCAAGCTAAACTCTTCAGTTTTTTTCTTGATCTTCTGTTGCGCCTTTTGCACCGGCCGATAGTCAGCTACGGCAGCAGCTTTTATCACCACGTCAGAGTCTTCGTATCGCTCCATAAGTAGCTGCTGCATCTCCAGAGTACTAGTTATCTGTAATGTTCTGATCCCAAACGGCTCATCGAGGGCAACTGGCCCGGAAATCAATGTCACGTCGGCGCCACGTGCTGCAGCTGATCGAGCAATGGCATAGCCCATCTTCCCGGAAGAATGATTGCTCAGATAACGGACCGGATCTATTTCTTCACGCGTTGGTCCAGCTGTCACCAGAATACGGACTCCGCTGAGATCACCCGGCACGAGCAACTTACAAGCAGTTTCAAAGATCTGCTGCGGATCTGGAAGCTTCCCTTTGCCCTGCCAACCACAAGCCAGATCACCACTAATCGGCTCGAGCAGATGAAAACCATCCGCCAGCAATTGGTGATGATTGCGCTGATAGCGTTGATCCTCGTACATATTTGTATTCATCGCCGGACAGAGTAACACTGGAGCTTTGGTCGCCATCAAGCTTGTCAAAAGCAAATCATCAGCCAGACCGTTGGCTAATTTCCCCACCAGATTTGCCGTGGCAGGCGCAACCAGAAAGAGATCGGCCCGATCAGCCAGCGAAATGTGGCCAATCTCCTGTTCTTGATAGAGATCAAATAACTCGGTATGAACGGGGTTATGTGACAGGGTTTGAAAGGTCAACGGGGTGACAAATTCACAGGCGCTCTTTGTCATTACCACATGCACTTCGGCCCGTGCTTTGATCAATAAACGTAAAAGCTCTACCGCTTTATAAACCGCAATGCCACCGCTGACACCGAGGACAACTGTTTTCCCTTGTAGCATGTTTGCCTCTTAGCCCGCCATATAGGGGTTATATTTCAACTCGTGGTCGATCGTAGTCAAAGGACCGTGACCAGGTAAGATCTTCGTTTGTGGTGGCAACCCAGCCAGTTTTGCCTGAATACTGTCGAGGAGTTGCTGGTGATCACCACCGGGCAGATCTGTCCGGCCGATTGAACCGGCAAACAAGGTATCACCAGAGACCAGTAGGCCCTCACAATAAAAGCAGACACAACCGGGAGAATGTCCGGGAGTGTGCAGAACTTCCAGGGTCTGTGCACCAAACGTCAAAGTTTCACCTCCATGCAATTCAGTATCAGGGACCGGCGAATCTTCGGCTGGCAAGCCATATGTTGCAGCTTGTATCTTTGCCATTTGAAGCAAATTGACATCATCTTTATGGATCAACAATGGAGCTCCGGTCGATTCCTTCAACCCTGCGTTTGCACCGATATGATCAAAATGCCCGTGGGTATTGAGGATCAGCTCAACAGTCAGGTCATGTTTTCTCAAAGCCGCTTCTATATGCTCCAAATCGGCGCCAGGATCAATAACGACAGCCTTACGAGTCTCTGGGCAACCTAACACAACACAATTAACTTGCAGAGCTCCAACCGCAAATACTTCGACAATCATATTCAGTCCTTCTTCTTGGAATTATTCGCAAATAAATTCAAATTCTGCCCGGCCAATTGTTCTCCCAAAGTAAAGCCTAGCGGCTCATCCCTGGAACGGTGAGCCTTAGGAGGCTCTGGCTCCTGTACAACAGGATCGATTGAGGGCAACTCATTGAGCACCTTCGGTTCTGGTGGTGCGTAAAAATAACGATCATAGAGCCTGTGGTAGCTGGTCCAGTCTGCGGTGCGTTCCGGTTCTTTGTCGATATGAGTTTGAATCCCGTTAATCTTTGAATCAAGATCATCAATAAAATTTAGAATTACGGCTTCCAACACCTTGGGGCGCTTTGGTGAACCGTATTCATACTGCCCGTGATGGGAAAGGAGCAGGTGTTTCAGCAACATCACTTGCTTGCGAGGAAAATCGGGAATCGTACGCGATCTCTCCTCGATCATTTCAACACCCATAACAATGTGGCCGACAAGCTTCCCTTCATCGGTATAATCGAAAGATCGCTCGTAACTTAGCTCAGCGGTTTTTCCGACATCATGCATCAGCGCACCAGCGATCAGCAGGTCACGATCGACCTGAGCGTAGCGCTGTGCGATATCACAGGCCAAGGCAGAAACAGCCAGAGAATGCTCTAGTAAGCCGCCGATGAAGACATGGTGCATCCCTTTTGCTGCCGGGGCACGGCTATAAAGTCGAAAAAAGTCACTGTCATCAAAAAACGCCTTCAGCAACTTGCGCATAGGACCATCAGTCATCGATGCCAGGAGTTGATCGAGTTCCTCACGCATTTCAGCAATTGGACGTTTCGAAACCGGCAAGAAATCGGCAAGGTCAACATCTTCTTCGGCTACTTTATAGAGCTGTTGGACGACCAGTTGCATCTTGCCCATATAGAGGTTGCCGCGGCCGCTGACATGCAAAAAATCGTTCTTGTCGAACAGACGTGCAAACTCATCAACCCGATCCCAGACGCGGGCCTCAATCTCTCCGGTGCAGTCCATAAGTTTCAAGGTCATATAAGGCTTGCCATTGCGTGCCATCGCCTGGATACGATCACGGACCAGAAAGACTGTATCGACGGAATCACGCTCTCCGATCTGATTGACATATATTTTTTTCAATTTTTTTCCCTGTCAGAATGAATTCAAGTGACATGTCACATGATTTGCGGTTTTGATGCCATCTATCGCAGCACTCATAATCCCCCCTGCATACCCTGCCCCTTCACCGGCCGGGAAAAGACCCGGCAGACTGACTGAACAACCCTCATCACTCCGTAGAATTCGTAACGGAGCGCTGGTTCTGGTCTCGACTCCTAGTAACATCGCCTCAGGGCTAACGAAACCACGCATTCGTTTCTCGAACTGCGGCAAGGCACGCCGCAATGACTCGGTGACAGCAGCAGGCAAAACCTGCGCAAGCTCAGTCGCCACCGCAGCAGGTTGACAACTGGTCTTCAAATCACCGCTTGCCCCATTAAGGAAACCAAGCAAGGGTTGCCCCGGCACGCTACCTGTTGATCCGGCGGCAGCAAAGGCTTGTTCCTCCCAGTAGCGTTGAAATGCGACTCCTGCGAGAGGGTCCCCTGAGCAGAAATCATTGCGCCCCACCGTCACAACCAACGCGCTATTCGACCAGTTGGCATCACGGTTGTAATCACTCATACCATTCACCACAACGCCCCCATACTCCGACGACGCGTTAACAACCACACCGCCTGGGCACATGCAGAAGGAGTAAACACCGCGGCCGCTCAGTTTGTCTTGCCAGGCAAGAGAATACTCGGCCGCACCAAGTTGCGGATGACTGGCAATGCCATACTGGATCCGATTGATCGCCTCCAAGGGGTGTTCAACGCGCAGACCGATGGCAAAAGATTTACTCTCGAGAGCAATCTGTCTCTGTTGTAGCATCCGGTAGGTATCACGTGCACTATGTCCAACAGCCAACACCAGACTATCACAGGCTTCGAATTGATCGCCATTGAGAATTGCTCCGGCAAGCCCCCTGCCAGTCTGTTCAATTCCGGTCAAACAGGTCGAAAAGCGGATTTCAACACCATCGTCTTGCAGCTTTTTACGCATTCGCACCAAGACTTTACGTAACCGATCAGACCCTATATGCGGTTTCGCTTGCCAGAGAATCTCTTCAGGAGCCCCAAAAGCGACCAGACTCTTTAAGACTTCAGTCACTAGCGGATGATTGATTCTTGTCGTCAACTTGCCATCGGAGAAAGTGCCCGCGCCCCCCTCACCAAACTGAATATTACTTTGAGGATTCAGGGAGCCATCACGCCAGAATGATTGGACATCCTTCAAGCGCTCAGCAACAGGTTTCCCCCGCTCGATCAACAACACCTCGACCCCGCTACGACGGAGAGTCAGGGCCGCAAAGAGTCCGGCTGGGCCCATCCCGACAACAATCACTTTGCGCTGCTGGGAACATACAACGGGAGTCATTGGTGAAGGGACTTCAACCAAACTCAAATGAGGATTGTCAGCATGCCGACAGAGAACAGCCTTTTCATCGGCAACTTCAAATTCAAGGGTATAAACTTTAAGAATAGCGGATTTACGTCGTGCATCAATCCCCTTGCGTACCAGCTTCAAACTATGCAATTCAGTGGATTTCAGGCCAAGCAGTTGTGCAATCCGCCCTGGTAGCAAGGCCTCTTCATCTTCGAGTTGAAGTTTAATTTCTCGTAGGCGCAGAGTCATCAATCATCCTACCAACAGCTGGCTAGTAGGGAGTTTGACAATAAATGTCGTGCCACGTCCGACTTCACTTTCAGCCTTGATCAGCCCACCGTAACCACGCACGATCCGCAGAACGACTGACAGGCCAAAACCTGTCCCTTTCTCTTTTGTCGTAAAAAATGGATCAAAGATCTGGCTTAAATGTTCCTTAGGAATCCCTCGACCGGTATCCGAAATTTCTAAACGGATAAAACCTTCATCTAGAGTCAGTCGGACACCTAGTCGCCCTCCCTGTTGCATCTCAAACAACGCGTTAGTCACCAGATTGGTAAAAATTTGCTCAATATCCGTTGGATCTGCGATTATTAACGGGATATCCTCCTCAATAAGACATTCAACCATCACACGCTGTGAGCGGCACAAGACTTCACAGTCGGCCAGAACCTTTCTGGCGACCTTCTCAAACCCAACCTCACTGCGCGGAGCGGATGTCCCTCGACTGGCAGCGAGCATCTTTACCAGGATACTATCGACACGTTCAACCTCTTCGATGATCTTCCTGATGTAGCTGCTATTTTCTAGATCTTCACAATAAGCTCCTGAAAGAATCTGAGCGAACAAGTTGATTGCGTTGAGTGGATTGCGGATCTCATGAGCCATGCCAGCACTGATATGACCGAGAGCCGCCAACTTTTCAGTCTGGAGTATTTCACGGTGGGCCAGTTCGAGTTCTTGTGATTTTTCCTCGACTCGACGTTCCAGATGGAGATTCCACGCTTCAACTTCAAGCTGCAGTTGATCTTTTTCACGCAACAGATCACGATTAGCGAGTTCAACTTGCCTGATCTGAAGAACAGTATCTATTCTTTCCAACAGACTACTATTGACGAAAGGCTTTTGCAGATAATCCGCAGCGCCGGTCTTCATCAGGCGAACGGCAACTTCTTCGCTCCCTTTGCCGGTAAACATGATGACGTAGGTGTCGGGATGATTCTGAATAATGTTTTTCAGGGCGGTCTCACCATCCATCACCGGCATCATATAGTCGAGAAGAACCAAAGCGGGCTGCTCGTTTCTAACGATATCAAGACATTCTTCTCCATTATGCGCTGTCAATACTGTAAAACCACGGCCCCGCAGTAAGAGAGCTGTCAGCTCAACGATAACCTTCTCATCATCGACGACTAGAATTTTTTCACCAGCAAACTGGCTGGTATGATCCTTTAACATTAAAATCTCCGCTACTTAAAGTGTTCCGAGGATAGCCTGAGAAGATTGCTGATGCAAGACGCAGGAGACTAAAAAAGGACAGCGAAAACGCTGCCCTAATTACGGTCTAAAAGAAAGGTTTAAAGAATCAATCCTCACTTAATCGAATCGTTAAAACTGGAAACAATGAGTTCCTTACAATCTTTTCAGCAGTGCTGCCAAAAAGAACATGATCAAGCCCTGTTCGGCCATGAGTTCCAAGAACAATCATATCGACTCGCTTATCTTGTGCCACGGCTAAAATTTCCCGATAAGGGATTCCTGGAACAATAAGAGATTCATAATTATCGAACCCTTCGAAATGTTTTCGGCAAAACTGTTCCATCATTTTTTCAGCCCCGGCATTAATCTCCTCTTCCAACTTATCAAAAGAGATGTGTGGGACATAGAAACCACGCAAGTCGATCGGCTCGTTAATAACATGAACCAACACCAGACGGGCAGAAAACTTTTTTGCCATAAAAAGTGCGGTATTGAAGGCTTTATCCGAACTGTCAGAAAAATCGATAGCGACCAGAATATTATTCAGACTTTTCATAGATTTTCCTTTCGTAAATAAGGAAATAGTTCAGGCACAATCGCGGCTATGAAAGATCTTTGTCATGACAGATTTCAACTCATCAAGCTTGATAGGCTTGTTGAGATATTCAAAGGCACCAAGATTCATCGCCTCGAGATAGGATTCAACTCCCCCATAAGCTGTAATCATAATGACGTCTGTGCTTGGATAATCACGATTCAGCTCACGTAAAAAGACCAATCCGTCCATCTCCGGCATATTAATATCGGTGATAACCAAACTAACTTGCTCACCACCCAAAAAGTTGAGCGCTTCATACCCATTCCCTACAGCACTAACCTGGTACCCCTCCTGACTAAGTAATTTGCTCAAGCCGATACGTGCATTTTCCTCATCATCAACAATCAGGATCTTTTTCATTAATAACCTCAAAATTACTCTTTTATGCTCGCGTAATGTGTAAAAAGTCTAGCATGCATTCAAGTGCTGTCAAGCGACACCAATGCCACCTAAGACCTTGTTTTAACGTCACTTTAATATTAAAGTTGGATTAGTCTTGAATGAATTCAGCCAAAAGAGTTTTGACCAGGTGACTTAAAGATTCAGCGGCCGCAGCAGAACAAGCCAAGACTTCCTGATGTGAAAGTTTTTCGTTTAAGTTTCCGCCCGCAAAATTAGTGACCAATGCCAAAGCAGCAACTTGCAGACCCAGAGCTCGAGCCATTATGGCCTCAGGAACAGTCGACATACTGACAGCCGAAGTTCCTAGCGTTCTCAGTGCAAATATTTCAGCAGGGGTTTCATAGCTAGGCCCTGTCATATAAGCGAGAACACCTGAATGTAAGGTTCGTCCCACGCACGCTGCTTCAGTCTTGAGCCGCTCAAAAAAATCATATGTATAACAACCCTGAAGATCGATAAAGGCTGGTGGTTCTATCCCTTGCAATGGGTTTAAACCACTAAAGTTGAGATGATCACGCACTAACATATAATCACCCGGCTTAATGCCTTCAGAAATTCCCCCAACAGCACAAGTCAGCAGTATAGATTGACAACCCAAAGCCGCCGCCAATCGTATCGGTACCGTCGAGTCAAAACTGCTGATTCCCTGGTACACATGGAATCGTCCACAAAACAGGAGGGCTTTCCGTCCGAAAAGTTCTCCTACCAACAATTCAGATTGATGGCCGCTAACTATACTTTGGGGAAATAGTGGCAGATCGACATAGGAGATATTGATTAATGCCTGAATATGTTCTCTCAGGTGGCCAAGACCTGATCCGAGGATAATCGCAAGGTCTGGTACAAATGAATCGCAGTGTTGCCGAATCATCTCAACCGTCTGCTGCATCTCATTACCGCTATCCATCAGAGAAGAAGCTTCTTCACCTTATCGCGCAGTTCTTCCGGGCGAAAAGATTTAGTAAGAAAGCTGTCAGCTCCAGCTCGGATCGCACCCATACCATCTGCCTCGCGACGATAAACACCACTCATCGCAAGAATTCGAGTTTTGTTCAGCTGATTGTTTGCGCGAATTTCAGCGATAAGCTCAAGACCGTTCATATCCGGCAGATTCAAGTCGAGCACGATCAAGTCATAAGGTTGCTGGCGCAGTTGCTCACGGGCCTCTGCGGCGGTTGCTGCTAGGGACATATTCAGATTCAATGGCATCAATAAATCGACAAGCATTTCACGAAAAAAATGAGCATCATCCACAACTAACACCTTGGCACAGGCGTGAATTATCGGTGGCTGCCCTTCATTTTGCGGCGCAATGAGAGTGAAGTGAAATTTATAATTAGGGCATAAAAGTCGTGTATCAGAACGGCCTGGTGCCACATCCTTAATGCGGTAACGAGTTTTACAATCTGGGCAGGAGATAATCATGGTAATCGATCAACCTTAAAGAACCTGTGAATCATAGAAACAAAGCGACAAGCTCCTTAAAGAATACTTATTTTTGGATCTTTGTCCAGCGAGTAGATTGATCACTTAAGGGCTTTAAGGAAATCTCTAGCTTTCATTCCCCAATCGGAACGAGGATCCTGATCAACAATTATCGTTAATAGATTTTTTGCCTTCTCAATTTGTTGGTTTTTAAGTAACAGGATAGCCAGCTGATAACGTGCTTCAGAATAATCAGGCGCATGCAACAAGGCTTTTTCGTAGAACTCAACTGCCAAATCGGACTGTCCTAAGGCGGAATAAGTTTCTCCGATATGAAAATGCAGTGACGCCTGGCGGGGCGCAATCGCTTCAGCTTCACGGTAAGCCTGTAGAGCTTCAGGATAATCGCCCTTACGGTAGTAGGCATAGCCCTTGCCCATTATCGCCAGTTCAGTCCGCATAAATAAAAGATTTGCGGCCGCTTTTTGAAAATATTCAATGGCCTGATCCCAACGCTCCATTGAAATGTAGAGCGCAGCCAAATTATTTTGGTATTTAGGATCATTGTCAGAGAAGGACAACGCCATCAAATATTGCTTCTCCGCTAAAGAGAAGGCTCTTTTGTACTGATAAGCCCTCGCCAAGCCTGCGTGTACCTGTGGATTTTTTGGGTTCTCCTCAACAGCCTTAAGAAATTCTCTCAATGCAAGTGTAGGGTTATTACTTTGCAGAAATGAGAGGCCAAGGGTGTAATGGGGCATCGCTTTTGGTTGCTTGTTTTTGGAACTGGCGCAGCTAACAAGCAGAACAATAAGCAGGACAGCAGTTATAGTCCTGAACAGCATGGTTTCCTCCAAACGCGAATTTAATTCATATCACAAAGATGATAATAATTTACCCAGATGTTCTTTTAATGCCTGACGTTTCACAGCTAAATTGACCTTGGCTTGAGCCTCTGCTTTGGCCTGAGCTTCTGCTTTGGCCTGAGCTTCTGCCTTGGCCTGAGCTTCTGCTTTGGCCTGAGCTTCTGCTTTGGCCTGAGCTTCTGCTTTGGCCTGAGCTTCTGCTTTGGCCTGAGCTTCTGCTTTGGCTTGAGCCTCTGCTTTGGCTTGAGCCTCTGCTTTGGCTTGGGCCTCTGCCTTGGCTTGGGCCTCTGCCTTGGCTTGGGCCTCTGCCTTGGCTTGGGCCTCTGCCTTGGCTTGAGCTTCTGCTTTGGCCTGAGCCTCTGCTTTGGCCTGAGCCTCTGCTTTGGCTTGAGCCTCTGCTTTGGCTTGAGCCTCTGCTTTGGCTTGAGCCTCTGCCTTAGCTTGAGCCTCTGCCTTGGCTTGAGCCTCTGCATTAGCTTGGGCTTCTGCCTTAACTTGCGCAGCTCTGAGAATTGCTGACTTGTCTTCGGAAGCCTTAGCAGTCACTGCGGTATGATGTTGGCAGATCGACAAGCCTTTCCAATAAGCTTCCCACTGCTCGACAGTCATCCGGTCGAGCTCTACCTCATTGAGGACAAATCCCATTGTCTCGACAAAAACAAGTCCATCTTCAAGCTCACGCTCAGCATGGTCTGCCGAAACTTCGCCAGCATCGGAGACATAAAAAACACTGCAGCAGCTCTGTTCCATATAGAGGCCGACAAGGACTTGGATCTTGCCGCCACCCCTCAGCATGACCATGAAGGCACTGGCCATCTGCGAAGGCAGATCTGGCAAAGCCAACTGAATATCGGTACCTGAACGATAGAGCACCGCTACACGCTTACTCGGAACATTCAGTACTGTCAGTTGTTTCTGTAGAACAAACATCAGAGTCTCCCCGACAACTCAGGCGGTTCAAGCTAACAAAAACACGTAGTCCGACGCTGCTTATAGCGCTTCTCAACTATTTACAATCAAGAGAGTTTAACCGCTTAAAACTAAATTTCTCATTTTTAAACGATGCCATAAGTTTAATCTAAGTTCTGCCCATCAGCCATCAACAATTCCAAGATATTTTCCAAGGAAAGGCTCAAGGTCCCTGCGGGTCTGTTCAGGGATCAGCTCTTTGTTTGTCATAATTGCGTATTTCAATGATTCATCACAACTGCAATCACTGGTCTGCCAGCCAGCAGCAATCTCCAGAACCGCTTCTTTAATGATCTGACGCGCAATGTTTACATTTTGTTGAATGATCGCAATAACCGCTTCGACCGACACGTCCTCATGCCCTTCGTGCCAGCAATCATAATCGGTCGCCAAGGCCACAGTGCCGTAGCAAATTTCAGCTTCACGAGCAAGCCGCGCTTCCGGGATATTAGTCATACCGATGATATCAACACCCCAGCTGCGGTAAATATTCGATTCCGCACGGGTCGAGAAGTTCGGGCCCTCAATGCAGAGATAGGTCCCACCACGATGCACCGTCGCACCGACAGCATCCGCTGCTGCTGCAAGCCGTTGTGAGAGTGCAGAACAGACCGGGTCAGCAAACTGGACATGGCCGACAACACCATTACCAAAAAATGTCGAGGCTCGTTTTCCTTGAGTGCGATCAAAGAATTGATCTGGAATAACGATATGGCCTGGAACTATCTCTTCTTTCATACTGCCGACAGCTGAAACCGAGATAATTTGCTGCACACCGAGAGTTTTCATGCCATAAATATTGGCGCGATAGTTGACCTCTGAAGGGAGGATACGGTGACCACGTCCATGCCGTGGCAGAAACACCAACTTCACACCATCGAGCACTCCGGTGACATAGCTATCCGAAGGGGCACCAAAGGGAGTATCCAGAGTAACTTCCTGAATGTCACTCAAGCCCTCAATTTCATAAAGACCACTACCACCAATAACTCCAATAACCGGCTGCACCATCAATCTCTCCCAATCTCGTTAAAGTTTTGGTCTCAATAATATAATTAGCGCCCTCAGGCCTCGCGCCTCTCAAGCTTGCCCTTCAGTTGACCACATGCCGCCGAGATATCCTGTCCTTTACTTGCACGTTTAATCGCAACGATGTCACGGTCAAGCAAGTATCGTTGAAACTCATCTACTGCACTGGCAGTCGGACGCTTGAAATCTGACTCAGGATGTTCATTGAACGAAATTAAATTTACCTTAGCGCGCAAGCCATGCAGTAGCTTAACCAAACGCTTGGCATCTGACCGCGTATCGTTAACCCCACCGATCAGAATATATTCAAAAGTGATCCGTTGACGTGGTTCTAGCGGAATCTCTCGACAGGCCTTCATCAACTCAGACAGAGGGTATTTTTTATTGACCGGCATCAATTTGTCGCGCAGTTCATTGGTGGTCGCATTCAAAGAAACCGCCAGACCAACCTTGATCCGTTTGGCCAATTCAAACATCTGTGGCACCAAACCTGAAGTTGAGAGGGTCACGCGACGTGCGCCGTATCCGCATCCATCATCAAGATAGAGAATTTCGAGTGCCTTGATGACGTTATCCAGATTGTGCAGTGGCTCGCCCATCCCCATCAGCACAATATTGTGCAAGGGACCATCTTTGCGAGAAGCACAGACCTGATTAACAATTTCTGAAGCTTCAAGGTTGCGCGTCAAGCCGAAGGTTCCGGTCAAACAGAACTGACACTGCATTGCGCAACCGACTTGAGTTGAGATGCACAGGGTGTCCTTCCCTCCATCCATCGGAATTCGCACCGACTCGACCGTCTCCTGATCACTGAGCCTATACAGATATTTACGCGTCCCATCTTTTGAGGTTTCGACAACCTCAGGCGTCCAGTCCGAGATAATAAATCGTTGTTTCAGGTCCTCACGCAACCCTTTTGAAAGGTCAGTCATCTCATCAAACGAGACAACGCCACGTGCGTAAATCCATTTAACAATCTGCTTGGCGCGAAAGGTCTCTTTACCCAAACCGGCGAGCATCGCAGTCAATTCAGGGAAGGACAGGTTTTTAATGTCAATCAATTGATTATTGCTCATACAGACTTCTTTTTGCGAGTTGATAACTAAACAACAAAATGTAGCTTAAAAGCGTTGAAAATACAAGGTTTTGAAGGGTTTAGCCTCCCCTTGATGGGTTTACTAAATCAACAAGCCTCACCCGACTTAGTGTATCTTTGCACCAGAGTATGTAGTGAAGCACATTCAGTAGGTCCCTGGGCAATCTGAGGGCTCTGGGGATCGGAAATTGAAAATAGGTTCGACTCAAACTGATCGCGACAAATTTTCATCACAAAAAACCAGGCTGCAAGTAGAGAGTAGCCGGCTCTTCTAACTAAACGTAAAGAGGCCGGGAAATTTCCCGGCCTCTTTACGTTTAAACCCTAGTGAAGATTATTGATTAAACAAGTAGTTCCAGACCATTGAAGAAATAACCCAACTCAAACGCAGCTGTTTCTGGGGCATCAGATCCATGGGTCGCATTCTCACCGATCGAAGTACCAAATTCCTTACGCAAAGTCCCCTCGGCAGCATCCGCTGGATTTGTAGCACCCATCAGGTCGCGCCACTTGCTAATCGCGCCCTCAGCCTCTAGAGCCAGAACAACACAAGGACCACTACTCATAAAATCGGTCAACTCGCCGAAGAAGGGACGCTCTGAATGAACAGCATAAAAGCCTTCAGCCTCTACCTTGCTCATATAGAGTTTTTTCAAACCAACAACTTGAAAACCTTCAGCATAGACACGAGTAAGAATTTTGCCAGTGTAACCAGCGGCGAAGGCATCAGGTTTAACGATTGCGAATGTTTTTTCTACGGCCATGTTCTATCTCCTCAAAAATCGGTTGTTTATTAAATTGACGCGCATTTTTAGCACCAGAGCATAAATACTGTCAAGTCGATGGCAGAGCTCCTCTGCGGCCTGAATCAGACCAGCAGAGGATCACCAGATTGTAGCACCGGCAATAGTTGATTTAAGGCTATGCCACGATGGCTGATACGATTCTTAACTCCCAGAGGGAGTTCGGCCAAAGTTTTTCCATATTCTGGCACAAGAAAAAGTGGATCGTAGCCAAAACCCTGGTCTCCCCTGAGTTCGTCAAGCAAGAGACCATGCAGGCGCCCTTCAAATGTACGACAGCGCCCGTGCTGATCAGCAAGTGCCATAACGCAACAAAAATACGCCTGCCGGCTGTCCTGTGGTAGCGAAGTTAATTCTTTTAGAAGTTTAAGGTTATTTTGCCTATCTGTCGCATCATCACCTGCATAACGTGCCGAAAAAATCCCTGGTGCGCCGTCGAGGCCAGGAACAACCAGCCCACTATCATCTGCCAGTGTCAGGCAATTTGACAGGCTAGCAATCTCAAGGGCTTTTTTGCGCGCATTTGCAGCAAAACTATCCCCATCCTCAACCACATCAGGGGCATCCTCAAGGATCTCCAAACCAACAATCTCAATCCCTTGAGTAGCAAACAAACTCCTTATTTCTAGTAGTTTCCCCTTATTTTTTGTCGCTACGAGCAGTTCCATCAGATTTCTAGTGCCTGTTCCTGCAGCTGGGTGAGCGTCTGACATCCAGCAAGAGCCATCTGACGCATGGCATCCATCTGTTCGAGGGTAAATGGTCGCTCTTCAGCAGTCCCCTGAACCTCAACAAAATCACCGCTGCCCGTAATGACATAGTTCATGTCGACATCCGCGGTCGAATCTTCGATATATTCGAGATCGAGCAGTGCTTCGCCCTCTACAATTCCTACACTGATAGCAGCCACCGAATCGAGCAATGGCATCTTGGCGAGAGTCCCTTTGTTAACCAACCCGCGCAGCGCATCATACAGGGCAACATAGGCTCCGGTGATCGATGCGGTGCGGGTTCCTCCGTCAGCCTGCAGCACATCACAGTCAATCTGCACTGTAATCTCGCCAAGGGCTTCAAGATCGGTAATTGCGCGGAGTGAACGGCCGATCAAGCGTTGAATTTCCTGGGTGCGTCCTGACACTTTCCCTTTGGCCGCCTCGCGCATTGAGCGGGTATGAGTTGCGCGTGGCAACATGCTGTATTCTGCGGTAACCCATCCCTTGCCTTGGCCGCGCATAAACGGCGGGACCCGCTCTTCGACACTGGCATTGCACAGGACTTTGGTTTCACCAAAGCAGACCAGTACCGAGCCTTCGGCATAACGGGTAAAGTTACGGGTAAAGTCAACTATACGCAGGGCATTGTTAGCACGCTCATCGGAACGGACAAATTCGGACATCAGTTCATCTTTCGGTTTAAGGTGAAATTCTTTAACCCCAGGTATAGAGCCTGGGCGAGTTGCTGTTGCCCGTCGGGACTGCGCAGCCGTTGCAGATCTACAGGATTCGTTAAATATCCAAGCTCGAGAAGTACTGTCGGCAAACGTCCTTGACCGAGTGGGACCAATGGCGAAGTGAAGATCCCGACAACAGGCACATCGGACTCCTCAAGAGCAGTCTTGAGCTCCTCGGCTAGCTGCCGACTCGAATCCATCAGCCCGTCGCTGCTATTTTCAGTGTTACTACGGACAAAGAGAACAACACCCTCGGCAGCCGCAGTAAAACTTCCCTGAGCATGCAACAGCAACCAGACATCGACATCTTCGTGAGCAACAGGCTCAAGACGCTGCTTGGGAGTCAGTTCGTAATCATCGTCCCGACTCAAATAAACCGGGATACCGAGATTCATCTTGAGAATTTTGCTTAAGCGCGCCGACAGAGCCAGGGTCGCCTGTTTCTCTTTATATCCATCGCCCGCAATCACACCCGTATCGAGCCCACCATGCCCAGCATCAATTGCCACTCCGCGCAGCCGAGGTCCGGCAACTAAATTTTTCTTGCGCAAGAGAAACGAAAAAAGCCGATCCAGAGTATTATCATCTCCGCCGTGTTGTGCGGCACTTGGATTTAAATTTCGATAATAGATCGGACGATTGATCAACATCGACAGCTGATTGAGAATGAAATTTTCTGAAACCCTTAAGCGACCGTCGATAAAGCGCGGCTTCTCTTTTAGGGGATGAAACCGCTCGCCAATTTTTAGATTCTGCCGTCCAGGGCTCAATTCAGCCCAACCGTTTGCAGTACGGATCCTGTAAACATGCCGCACCGAATTCCAATGCCCCCGCAGAGATACGGCATCAAGTACATCGTCAAGAGCAACATAGGAGAGCCCATGCAGGAGATAGACGTCGGACAATCGTAGAGGCGGTTTACCCTTGGGGGCTAATTCGATATCCGCTAGACATGGAGACCCAAGCAAAAAAATCAATAATAGACTGTAAAGCAGCTTTAACATAGAATGGTTTCATCATAGGAGTTGTTCGGTTTTTACTGGAAGATACAGTTTCGGCTTATACCGCGATTTCAAGACAACTGTCAAACACCCGACGTTACTCAATCCTTTGATTCAAGCAGAGGAACGCCTGGTTCATGCTGTAGTCCCAGGATATTGATATATCGGCCGGTCAACAAATTTTCCAATTCTTTCTGAGCCGCGCTGTCCTCTGAGACGCCCCGAATTTGACCGCCAGCCATCATACCATGTCCACCCGCGGTTCCCATTCCGGCAATCATCTCCTGGATAACCGATCCAAGTCTGGCTTCAGGGTCGGTTGTACGAACAGAAATCAATTCATCACCAAAGTACCAACCCAAACCCATGACAAAAACAACCTGTTCCTGACGCAAAAGGAAATCGGCCAGCTCTGCTACCAGATCAGGATTTTCGATGCGATAGAGATTGAAAACCAGCACCTTCCCGTAAACCGTGGCATTATCGATAGCACGGTGAAAAGTGGAATAATAATCATTGGGAACAGGGGGATTGCTCAGACGGTAGAGAATCGCATTGTTGGCCAGCGGTAACAGGTGTAAATAGGCATCCCGATCTGCCTTGGACCATTCACGACCCAAATCCTGAGTTTCAGACTTAATTGCGTAAAAGAGGCAGGTAGCCAGTCGCGTCGCGATCGAGATATCCTGTGCTCGCAGATATTCAAACAGAATTGTCGCCGAAGCCCCGTACCCTGGACGTATATCAGCCCAGTGGATATCTGAGTACTCCCGACAGGGTGGATGGTGGTCGATCAGCAAATGCAATGGCCGGTCAGCAGGGTAAGAATTGTTGCCGGTTCCGGGTTGTGTATCAACCATACACACTACGGCAAAAGCATCAAAATCCAACTCCGTTATCGGTACTAAATCAAGCTCAAGCGCATCGACCATCAGGCGATTTTCACTGCGGCCGATCACACCACCAAAAGCCACCACCGCAGTCTCTCCGGTACCCATTAATAATAAATGGCGCAGTGCAACTGCAGCAGCCAATGCATCAGGGTCAGGATTATCATGTGTAACAATCAAGATTTTCCCCTTCCCACGAACCCAATCGATCAATTGATCAACAAAAACACTTCCGCAGCAATGCTGCTGCACCTCACTAGCTTCCTCAGCGTTTTCGGCCATATCATCCCTCCCTGAGCGCTAACAGCGCAGCAGATACCGCTTGTTGTGGAGTCGCCACCTCGACAGCGCCCTTCACCCGTAAAGTCGAACCGAGCAGAAACACTGCGCGGCCAATTTTCAATCCAATGGCAATTTCAGACAAGGTTCCAAGCTCACCTTCGATAGCGATCAACGCCTGAGCCGTTTGTGCCACAAGAACATTCCGCGCGTGCCCCATCCCACTCGGAATTGCGATATCAACATAGGGATTCGCTGAACCCGGATTATTGCCAGGCAGAATGCCCAATACCTGCCCTCCAGATTCAGAGCATCCCCTTGAGGCTGCTTCCATCACTCCACCGAGACCACCAGTCACCAGAGTCACTCCAGCTTCGGCAAGCAGTCGACCAACCTCATAGGCCAAGGAAAGTCCGTTACCGCAAGGTTCCGATGAGCCGACAACACCAATAATTGGAGTTTTTGTTTTCATAACATTAAACTATAGTTGGTGACGGATGCGACGCAGCGGCAAGCTGTTGCTGACAACCGAAACACTGGAAAAAGCCATAGCAAGACCGGCAAACTCTGGCTCAAGGTAAATACCGAACCAGGGATAGAACAAACCGGCTGCCAAGGGGATACCGAGAATGTTATAAAAGAAGGCCCAAAAGAGGTTCTGCTTGATCTTCGCCAGCGTTCGTCGCCCCAGCCTGATCCCACGCTCAATATCGAGCAAGTCTCCACCAACCAGTATCAGGTCCCCGGTCTCTTTTGCGACATCAGTACCACTGCCGATGGCTATACCGATATCTGCCTTGGCCAGAGCTGGCGCATCATTGATCCCATCCCCGACCATACCTACAAAGGCACCCTGTTTTTGATATTTTTCGACTGTCGCAAGCTTCTGCTCAGGCCTGACTTCGGCTTCAACACGATCAATACCCAACTCGGAGGCAACCTGCTGGGCAATCACGCGACGGTCCCCAGTGACCAAAACGGTTTCAAGGCCAAGGGCCCGCAAACGAGATAGAGCTTCGGCGGCGTTCTCCTTGACTCGATCCGACAGACCGACTATGCCGAGCAAACGACCACCCAATGCCAGATAGATCAGGGAGCAGCCCTTTTCGACAAGCTCATCTGCGGTGGCAGCCAACGGCGAGAGATCCACCTGTCTATTCTCCAACAGAAGTGCGTTGCCACAGAGCAGATCACCATCGGCGGTAGACGAGCAGAGCCCTTGACCGCCGATCTCTTCTATTTCTTCAAGCGGGGTAAAATTGATATCCCGCTCTTGAGCAGCGACAACCAGACTGCGCGCCAAAGGGTGATTACTGCCTGACTCAATCGAGGCACACAACTGCAACAAACGTGACTCGTCCCCCTCAACAACTGGAACCAGATGGACGACCTCAAACACCCCAGTGGTCAAGGTACCGGTCTTGTCGAGCAACAGGACCTGCAATCGAGAAATATGTTCAAGGACTGAAGCCTTTTTAAACAAAATCCCACGTTCCAGGCCAATCGCAGAGCCGACCATAATCGCTGTAGGCGTCGCTAATCCCAAGGCACAGGGACATGCAATGACCAGTACGGCGATCGCCATACGGAAAGCAAAGAAAAAATCTCGTTCACCGGGGCCATACCAGAGCAGAAAGGTCAACACAGCAATAGAGATAACGATCGGTACAAATACATTGGAGACACGGTCTGCCAACTTCTGAATCGGGGCCTTGTCCCCTTGTGCCTCTTCGACCAAACGCACAATCTGAGCGAGAACCGTATCATTCCCAACCTGGGTAACACGCACCAATAACCGTCCGGAACAATTGATTGTCGCTCCGGTCACCTTGTCACCGGGTTGTTTGGCAACCGGCACGGCTTCACCAGTAATCATCGACTCATCAACGGCGCTTACGCCACTCTCAACCTGCCCATCGACCGGAATTTTTTCGCCAGGACGCACAACCACAAGATCCCCTGATTTTAGACGACTGGCCGGAACCTCATCCTCTCTCCCGTCGACGATCAGAATTGCGCGATCAGCTTGCAGTTTGAGCAACTGCTTTAACGCCGCCCCGGCACGACCCTTAGCTCGGCTTTCAAGCCATTTTCCAAAACGGATAAAGAAGATCAGCATTGCGCTGGTTTCAAAGAAGACTACTGCATGTTCGCCAAGTACGCCGAAAAGGGCCAACAACGAATATCCGTAGGCAGCGCTGATTCCCATTGCAACCAATACGTCCATATTGGCAGAACGGTTGCGCAGCGATTTGTAAGCGCCACGATAGAAAGTCAGGCCGGCGCTAAACTGCAAGACACTGGCGAAAAGAGCATTGACGAGGGTCGTCGCCTCGCCGAAGGGACGTAGGTACATGAAAAGCATTATGGGTACCGACAGAGCACCGGAAAACAATACCCAATACAAAGCCTGCCGTGCTTCGCTATTTTGCTGAGCAGTATCTTCCTGCAAGGCCACAGAATAACCGAGCCCCTCCACTAGAGCATGGATTTCAGCTTCGCTTATACGAATTGGGTCATAATTGACCTCAGCACTGTTGACTGCAAAATTGACAACCGCAATGTTCACCCCGTCATGGGTATTTAAGGTCTGTTCAATTTTAGCAGCACAATTCGCACAGCTCATGCCACTGATGACAAATCGCGATTTACCCATCTGATTAAGCAATTGTCCTGGATAACCAGCCTTTTCAAGGGCTTGCAATATCAGGTCATCCTGCCCTGCGCTAGCATCATGCTCTACGATAAGGGTTTCTGCTGCAAAATTAACCCGCGCAGTTGCAATCCCCGGCAGCGCCAATATGGTCTTCTCAATTATTAGCGCACAATTAGCACAGCTCATTTTACGGATCGTAAAACGGCTGCTCTCAAGTGTGGCAAAGCTATCATTAATCATGTCATGGGAGGTTTCAGTTACGGCAGGTTGATCAATCGAGAATCCAGCATCTTCAAGGATTTTGCCCAATGAGGAGAGGCTTACAACTGATGGATCAAAATGAAGCTGTGCAAGGTTCTCCTCAAGAAGAACCTTGACTTCCAAGACCCCGGTCTGCTCTGCGAGCAGAGCCGTCACCCGCGCAACACATTTCTGGCATTTCATGCCGAATACGGGAAGAGTTTGTCGTTCTGTCATCCTCGTCAGCTCCAACTAACTCTGCAGTATTTCAATTTCATTGCAATTAAGTCGCTCAAGACCGTCGAGAACACCCCAAGGGTCGCTGCTGATTCGGAGAACAGGAACCATAAAGTGTTGTTCAAGATCCTCAATACACAGGTCATCCAGCAACAGGTTATCTCCATCATTGAACAAAACCTCGGGCAACAGCAATGCCGTGCCGGAGTCAACAGCTTCGAATGCAGAAATAATATCGGCACCGGTCAACAGTCCAGTCACGGTAACACTACTGCCAAAGAATTTGTTCTCAACCGCAACAACCTGCAATTCTACTCCTGTTCTAACCGCTAGCCTTGTTGCGAAACTATTGAGTTCAGCAGCAAAGGAGCAACCCGTCACCAAGCTGACTTTTCCAATATCAAGTGGAATCGCATCAAGTAAGACTTCTTCAGCCTCACAGCGGAATTGCGGCAACATTCCGACCCCATTTTCAAGTTGCCAAAGATCTTCATAACTCTCGATAGTTGGAAATTTTCGGGCTGCGCGCAGATAAAACTCATCAGCGGCAAAGACAAAACGACTACCGGTTTTCTCAAGCCGTTGTTGTTGCACTTGGTCAAGAAGATCGAGCGTTGTGCCGGCAAGCTCCTCTGAGACGGCATCCAAATGTGGCAATTGGTCACGATAACGAGTCAGGCCAACAGGCACAACCGCAAGAGAGGCAATCTGTGGCCATAAAGCGGCGAGATCATTGATCGTCCGCTGCAAGATAGCGCCATCATTGAAACCGGGGCAGAGCACTATCTGAGTATGAAGCTCTATCCCGGCAGACGTCAACTGCTCTAACATCGGCAGAATAGGCGGTACTTTCTTACCCAACAAGCGGCAACGGATCTCTTCGTCTGTCGCATGAACAGAGACATAGAGCGGTGAAAGATGATCACGAACAATCCGCCGCAAGTCCTCTTCACTTGTATTGCTGAGGGTAATGTAGGAGCCATAGAGCCAAGAAAAGCGATAATCCTCATCTTTGACGTAGAGTGTCCGGCGCAATCCTTTTGGTAGTTGGTGAACAAAGCAGAAAATGCAGTTATTACCACAGCACACCGGCTCAGGGTGAACCGGCACCAAACCGGGATCTTCCTCTTCCGCAAGGTCGAGTAGAACTTCGAAGAACTCATCCTCTCCACGACGTAACTGCAGAGTAACCGAAGCCTTGCCTTCAAGCGCGAGAAAGTAATCAACGATATCGCCAATTGGGCGTGTATCTACCGCCAACAGCTGATCTCCACTCAAAACACCAGCTATATCAGCAGGAGCCTGAGCTATGACCTGATCAATAATTATCATGCATATATCTTAGCATCGCCTGACTACCTTTAGTTAGGAGGCTATTTGAAAAACCATGAACCAATTGCAAATCCGGCTACTTGACCCATTTGACTGTCCCCTGTAAACCTAAAACAGAAACAGGGGCACCATCTCTGGCACCCCTGTTTACAAAAATCAAAGACAATAAAGTATTTAATCACGACCGCCATGAAGGCGGAACGTTCCATCTGATGAGGTAATCGAAGCGATGGCATGCTTGTAAACCAGAATATCCCCTTCACTCTCTGCCAAAACACAGAAACTGTCAAAAGATTTGATATAGCCTTCAAATTTGCCGCCCGACATCATAGTGACAGTGACTTTCACGCGTTCTTTACGTGCTTGATTCAGATATTGATCCTGAATATTGAATGGTGATTTTGGCATCATCCGCTCCTTCATAGCTTTATGGCTGAATTAAATCATCAATTAATTTCAATATTCTATCAGACTCTTGGCAGGAATCAACCCAAATTGTCGCCAGATCCTTACGAAACCACGTCAACTGACGCTTGGCATAGCGACGGGTCTGTAGCGCGATCTCATCCCTGACAACATCAAGGGCGGCGTCTCCGCGCAAATAACCGAGCACTTCACGGTAACCAAGAGTCTGAAGACTTTTCAACCCTTCCCCGTATTCTGCCTGCAAAGCAATTGTCTCTTCGATCAACCCGGCAGTCAGCATGGTATGGGTCCGCTCAGCGATCCGTTGGTGCAAAACCTCTTTCGGCCATACTGGCGCGAGAATAAGGGGTCTAAAATGTGAATCCGAGAAGTTGTGATTACGTTGTAGTTCTGACAGCTTCTGCCCTGTCAACTGATAGACTTCCAGTGCACGGATAACCTTCACCAGATTATTAGGATGAATCCTGTCCGCCGCTTCAGGATCGACCTGTTGCAGATCTGAATAGAGACTCCCCTTCCCTCGCTGGATCTCAAGCTGTCCAAGCTGCTTGCGCAGTGCATCATCACCTCGAGGCACTTCAGCGAGCCCCCCGATCAGAGCACGGATATAGAGTCCGGTGCCGCCGACCACGCAGGGCAGTTTGCCACGAGCATAAATATCTGCTGCAATCGTTCTGGCAGTCGTAACATATTCGGAAACTGAGTAACTTTGATCCGGATCGATCAGATCGAGCATGTGATGGGGAATACCGGCCTGCTCCTCAACTGAAGCCTTGGCCGTACCAATATCCATGCGACGATAGACTTGGCGAGAATCGGCCGAAATGACTTCAAGAGGGAATCTTTCGGCCAGGCGGACCGCCCAGCCAGTCTTCCCTGAAGCAGTCGGGCCTTGAATAACCAGAAGTGGAATCTGCGTCATCACAGCAACCTATTGTCGCCGGAACATGCGTTCAACTTCGACCAGCCTCAAGCGTTGCATGACGGGACGGCCATGCGGGCAATTGGCTTTAAAATCGACACAGTCTAACTGTTCAAGCAGTGCTCTCGCTTCACGGGGATCAAGGTTCTGATTGGCACGAATCACAGAATGGCATGCCATCATAATTAGAACATCGTCCAACCTATCGACCAACCCACCGCTACTACCAGTTTGTTCCAAGTCAAGGGCGATATCAACAATAAGCCTGCCATTATCACCCTTCACAAGTAATTGTGGCACGGCTTTCAAGGCGAATGATTTACCTCCAAACGGCTCCACGTCAAAACCGAGGCGTGCTAAATCATCCAGATGCTCCGTCAGGGCTTGCCCGCTGCGAAAATCGAGCTCAAGCATTTCGGGAAACAACAGACTCTGCTGCTCTATTCCGTTTTTGAAGAAACTCTCTTTTAAAGATTCAAAGCCGATACGCTCATGCGCGGCATGTTGATCAATCAGCAGTAGATCGTCGCCATCCTGACAGAGTAGATAGCTACTGTGATACTGACCAAGATAACGCAAATTTGAAAAATAGCGCTCAAGGTCATCTGCTTGTATTGTTTCACTTTCACCACCAGGAATAAGGGGTAAGGCCGTAGGGCTAAGTTCAGGAGAGGAATCATCTGTTCCTGGAGATTGATAGACAGGGGCAATGGGATCACGAACTAAAGAAGGTTGTATTTGGTAATTAGCTGAACCAAGAGATTCTGACCCTGTAGTAAAAGTTGGCAAATCGGCACTCAGTTCTCGCGAGACGGGTTGGACCCAAGCGGCTGGCTTCAATTGGTCCTGGAGGGTAGTCGCAATGAAATCATGAACCATTGCCTGTTCTCTAAACCGGACTTCATGCTTGGTAGGATGAACGTTCACATCGACCTTATCAGGGGCAATTTCAAGAAACAACACAACAACCGGAAAACGCCCCTTCATCAAAAGGTGGCGATAACCATCCATAATCGAATGCTGTACGACTCGATCACGAATATATCGACCATTAATAAATGTATAGATATGTGAAGAAGCAGAACGGTTCAGAGTTGGTTGCCCAATCAAACCATGCAAACAGATCCCCGCTGTTTCATCGATAACTTCTATGCTCTGCATTTCAGACAGCATCGTGCGACCAAGAAGTGCAGCAACCCGCTCAGCCAAACCTTTTTCACAGCGTAACTCAAGCATTGGCCGGCCGTTATGTAACAATTTGAAGCTGATCGCAGGATGAGAAAGAGCTTGCTTCGTAACAACATCAGCACAATGACCTAGTTCTGTTTGTTCTCGACGAAGAAATTTACGGCGTGCAGGCAGGTTAAAAAAAGATTCCGGACTTCAATCAAAGTACCACGCGCCATGCCGACCTCTTCAGCCTTGCGCACTTTACCGCCCTCGACCAGAATCTCCTGCCCAAGGCCATCATCTGCGGCGCAACTTCGTAAGCGAAAACGGGAGACTGAAGCGATTGAAGCCAAGGCTTCGCCGCGAAAACCGAGAGTCGTCAAAGCAAAAAGATCTTCAGCCCGACGTATTTTACTGGTTGAATGTCGCTCAAGGCATAAAAAAGCATCCTGTCTGTTCATTCCCTGACCATTGTCAGTCACACGGATCAGTTTGCTCCCACCCGATTCTAGTTCGATAATAATTTCATCGGCTCCGGCATCTATTGAATTTTCGAGTAACTCCTTTACGACCGAAGCTGGGCGTTCAACGACTTCACCTGCTGCAATCTGGTTGCACAGACTTTCATCTAAAATTTTAATGCGTGAAGAATTTTCCAAGGAGAATACCTCTCATAAAACAACTGTAGCGACCGATAACCCCAGTCGCTACAGAAAAAATATATAAATACGCCATGTCAACCTTCTTGAAAACCCTCTAGCATTGAATCAATCGCTTCAAGATCTTCATGTGTATCTTCTTCAGGATCATCTGTTTGAACTAAATTTCCGACTGCCTCGGCAATAACGTCCGTTCCTTTATGTTTAATAAGCCCAAGATCCTCAGAGACGCTATTTACAACCTTATCCGAAACAATATAGTCATGTCTTAAAAAAGTTTCGAACAAAGCGTTGTCTGCAATGGTATTGATCAATCGTGGTACACCACCAGCATAAGCATGAATTTTATCTATTGCGCTCTCCTCAAACAACAGCTCATCACTACCAGCGACACGAAGACGGTGCGCTATATAGCTATGGGTTGTTTCCTCAGAAAGTGGCTTGAGAGTATATTTTACCGCCACCCGCTGGGCGAGGGGTTCATCAAGTTTCATGGTTTGCTCTAATTCAGACAGACCAAAAAATACAACATTCAAAAGTTTTTTCCCAGGAATCTCAAGATTCAGCAAACCACGAAATTCCTCCATCAATTCACGACTTTGCAACATTTGAGCTTCATCAATCAACACAACGGCCTTACGGCCTTCATTATGAATTTGAAGTAAACGCTCATAGAGTTGTTTGAGAATTTTCAACGGATCTGAATCTGGTGATTTCACCCCAAGTTGCAGGGCGATACGTGACAAGAGCCACACAGGAGTTATTGCTGAGTGAATCATTACAAGCAATGATGATTCATACTTGTCGAGGGTCAAACTATCTAGCATACGCCGTGCGAGAGTTGTTTTACCGGTGCCGACCCCACCGACCAAAACAGCGAGACCTTTATTTGAATCAACGGAATACATAAGGCGCAACAGCGCCTGATTATGCTGATCACTATTAAAAAAGAATTTATCATTGGGCGCATTGGAAAAAGGCTCACGCTCAAGATTAAAATGTTCAGCGTATCCCATAATTTCCCCCAGAGATAGTAGAGTGAAGATTGTAAAGATAAAGATTCAACATTAACTTAAAAATAAATACATTTATTCTTTGAAATGTCACAGATATGAGACCCGATCCTTACTCTCTTCAGGGGTTTTTTCGGGAGTGCCTTTTTGACTTGTTTCAGAGTCGTCAGACATCCCCAGAGCTTTACGCAGGTTATCGATGCGATCAGCGACATCACGGAAGAACAGATCAGAATCTGCAACGAACTGAAAACTATCGAGGGCATCGAGTGGACGTTCCCAATTTTCATATAGAGCGCCAAGCTCGTAATAAAGGCTCAATTTTTGACCCTCAGCCAAAGATTCACCTTCTAGTGCCGCCCGAAATGATTCTTCACCCTTCTCAAAGTCACCCTTATCAACACTGCAAAGACCCTTCAATGTCTGGCAATCCACAAAACGAGAGGGGTCGCGTTCTGCCTTGCTGAACTCAGCAACGGCGTCATCCAGCAAACCCATTTCACGATAAGCAATCCCCAGATTGTAATGTGACTCCATATCGTCAGCAGCAATCTGTTCATCGACATCAGTCCGAAACACCTTAGGTGCCGTCGAGCCATCATCCGCAACTGGAAGCTCATCGTCTAGTACCGTGAAACCATCTGCAGGGGTATCGTCAACCAGCGTAGCATCGATATCGAGTTCTGGAAAACCATCTTCAAGAAGTTCCGCCGCAAGATCCTGCAGTTCTGAAGAGGTTTCGCCTTGAACACTCTGTGCATCACGTTTCGTAGCTATTTCAGCAAGCTTTACTTGAACTTCAGCATTGTCAGGGCTCTGCTCCAAGATTCCAGAACAGACCTTCTCAGCATCATCAAACAGTCCTTGTTGCAGATAGAACTCAGCCTCTTCAAGATCGGCGGAAACATCTCGAACCGAAATCTCATCGTCATCGTCAAGGTCGAAGTCGAGACTCATTTCATCGGACAAATCAACACTGCCAGCGCCTGGAGCACTTGAAAGATTGAGCTCAATAAACTCTTCTTCGTTTTCTTCCTCTTGTTCAATCTCTTCAATAGGAAGAAGTTCAAGGTCGGCGCCATCCTCTTCTAGAGGAATTTCAGAGATCAAGGAATCAGCAAGAAGATCATCACCACCAAGGGACAAAATCTCATCAGCATCCATAACGCCAAGAAGAGAATCTGAAAGTGTCTCCTCTCCAATAGACCCTGCAGAGGACTCAATCTGTTCGGAGTTACCGGTGTTGGCGACCAAATCAAGAAGGCTATCTCCATCTCCGGTAATTTCATAAATTGAATCGAGTGTTTGCAGAACTTGTTGATTCTCAGGCAGGGCAACCCGTAACGCTTCATACATTTCTTGGAGACGCTCTAAGCTATTAACCTTAAGAAATGCTTCTTTCCAATCTTCGAGCTCAGCGAGGGCTTTATCATAATTCTCTTCATTCAGATAACACTGGACAAGGCTTTCACGAACCCCTAGATCTTTAGGCTCAAGTTTAAGCAGATGCAAATAGGTCAGTCGTGCATTTTTAACGTCACCCTGACTTTCATATGCAACGCCAAGCATCGACAAGATCTCTGTGTCATCGGAATGATCGCGTAATAACGTTTGCAGAATGCTGACCCCTTTAACTGACTCACCTTTTTCAAGTAGGGTCCGAGCCAATCCTTTCTGGAGGTCATGGTTTTTTGGAAAAAGCGGAAGAAACATCTGATAGAGACGTAAAATTTTATCATAATCACGCTTCTCTTCAAGCAGTTTCAAAATCTCCTTAAACTCTACTAAACCATCGTTAACCCTGTCGTTGTTTGCGTAAACTTCGGCCAACTTCACCTGGACGTTGATGTTTCCACCATCAAGATCACGCATTTTTTCAAGAGTTTTTATGGCATCAGCCACCATATCGTTCTTTTCGTAGTACCCGACAAGATGGCGCAACTCCGCAAGGGCGTTGCCGATAAGCCCCTGTTTTTCATTCAATTCGGCAAGACGACTAAAGATACTGATCTGACTCGGGTCAAGGCGCTGCATCTGCTTGTAAATAGCAATTGACTTAAGGTAGAAGCCATTACTTGAAAAATATTTGGCAACAGCTTCGTATTGCTCAAAAGCCTCGCCATTTTTATTGATTTTCACATAAAGTTCGGCCAGACGCTGACGTGAGCGGATATCGCGCGGATCGATTTCAACTACCTTCTGGTAGTCCTTAATCGCTCGCGGTAGCTGCTTCTTTTTGATATTTTTCTGAGCAGATTCGAGATATTTCTGTTTATTAGACAAGTTGATCGCCAAGACACACACTCCCAGTTATAAAACGAACATACAATCCAACCGTAAGACTAAGCGATGGCATCCGAGATTGTCAAGAAAAGCACCCTGTTTTCCTAGAGAAAACAGACTGTTTGGATCATGGCGAGGACCTCCATTAAGACAGGGTCCCTCTTGGAGAAGTAAGTATTACAGACCAGCCATTTTTTTCAAGTCGGACAGTTCATCGTCTCCCAAAACACGATACATCCCTGACTTGAGACCCCCCAGGTAGAGCCCCCCCAGTGCAATACGCTTCAGACGCACAACCGGCAGGCCAACCGCTTCACACATCCTGCGCACTTGACGGTTTCGTCCCTCACGCAGAGTCAATTCGAACCAACAGTTTCTTCCGGAAATACGCACATTTGAAACAGACGCGGGAGCCGTGACCCCGTCCTCAAGCTTTATGCCGGACTCAATTTTTTTACTAGCCGATCCATCAAGAACCCCCCTCACCTTAACCAAATAAGTTTTAGAGACATGATGACTCGGATGGGTTAAGTGCTGGGCAAGAGAGCCGTCATTTGTAAGTAACAAAAGACCCTCAGTGTTGTAATCAAGTCGTCCCACTGAATATAGTCGTCCAAAAGTCGCAGGCAATAGCTCAATAGCCAAGCGACGCCCCTGTGGATCATTCATGCTGCAAATATAACCGGTTGGTTTATTCAACATCAGCGTCAAAGTCTTTGTAGTGAACCGCAGGAGTTCCCCGTCAACCCAGACCTTTTCCTTCTGGGGGTCAGCACTTTCACCTATTGTGGCGACTCGTTCATCTATCCTGACAAGTCCCTGACGGATTTTCTCTTCAGCCTGTCGACGAGACATCAAACCAGACCGTGATATTAATTTCTGTAAACGCTCTTTCATTCTGTCGTCGGTTCCACTTCATTAGCAAATTGATGAGACGGCACAGGTCTATCGTCTGTCATCGGGGCACTCTCAGACGCAACAACAGGCTCAAGTGTAGGCTCTAACGCAGAAAACTCTTTCAGAGTCGGCAGAGCACCAAGATCTTTTAAACCAAAAAACTCAAGAAAATGTTTACTTGTGCCGTACATCAAGGGTCGGCCTGGGACGTCTTTTTTACCCAAAATACGCAAAAATCCCTTATCGAGCAAAGTCTTCAAAACACCGCCAGAATCTACGCCACGTAAATATTCGATTTCTCCGCGAGTCACAGGTTGTCGATAGGCGATCATCGCCAGTGTTTCCAAGGCCGCCTGCGAAAATCGAAATGGCCGATCACGGCTTAACTTGCTGAGCCATGGCGCAAGATCTGGGTCAGTTCGAAACTGATAGCCGCCCGCAACCTCAGCCAAATAAAAGCCTCCGACCTGAATCGGATAGAGCTCTTGCAATTGTGCAATCACCGGGCGCAACTCAGAACGTGAACAATCAAACAACTGGCACAGACGGTCGAGACTCATCGAGTGCTCAGCTGCAAAAATCAACGCAGCAACAGCTCTGCAACGTTCATCCATAGCCTAAAGCCCCTTCATCCAAATTCGCTGGCTCCATTTCAGTAGAAGACACTGCTAAATCTAGCCATATTGACTGAAATTCAACACTCTGCGAAATCTTGATCATCCGTATTTTCACCAATTCCAGCATCGCCAAGAAAGTAACGACCATCTCCTGCCGTGTCCCACCATTGGAAAAAAGATCGGCAAATGATTGCTGTCCACAACGGCTAAGTTGATCAAGAATCTTATGCACGAAATCAGCGACCGAAAGCTGCTCACGAACAACCTCATGAACAAAATTCACCTGTGAGTGTTTGAGCAAGTGATGAAACGCAGAAGCCAACTGATAGATCCCGACGCTGATGTCATCATCGACCTTGGTACCATCGGCATCAGAATTGACTACCTGGCGAAGAAAAACCTCTCTTTTCAGGCAGGGAAGCTGATCAAGGCAATTCGCTGCATCTTTATAACGCTGATATTCCAATAAACGTCTGACCAGTTCAGCGCGAGGATCAAGGTCATCTTCTTCACCATCAATCTCTTCAATAACGGGTAATAGCATCCTGGATTTAATGTGAATCAAGGTCGCCGCCATCAACAAGAATTCACCTGCGACATCAAGGTCAAGTTGCTTCATATGCTCTATAGCAGAGAGATACTGTTCTGTTATTTCGACCATCTGGATATCAGAAATATCCATCTCGTTGGTCTTGATCAGATGAAGCAAAAGATCGAGTGGACCATCAAAATTATGAAGACTAATCGCTATCGACATAAACTAACCACGGAGCAAAAAACTCATCGCCTTCTCAACATATATATATTCCCCACCGGCTAAAGTCTGAATAACCTGACTGATAATCGGTGAGAGCAAAAGACTCCAGATATCAGTAAAAAAGATCAGCATCAACAAAAGAACAAAACCGAAGGGTTCAAGGCGGTTCAACCAGAGTGCATGTTTACCGGGGAGAATTCCAACCAGCACACGCCCCCCGTCAAGTGGTGGAATCGGCAGGAGATTAAATATGCCTAGCAGAACATTAATATAAAGACTGAACGCTGCCATAGTCCGTAACGGCCGGATCACTTCCAGAAAAAGTTCCCCGCTAGCCAAGGGGGTTGTTTCCAGCAAACTGACCCCACGCAAAAAAAGAACTGACAGCCCCGCCAAAGCGAGGTTCGTCAGTGGACCCGCCAAGGAGACCCAAATCATATCCTGCCTGGGGTTACGTAGATTTCCGGCGTTAACCGGCACTGGACGAGCCCAGCCAAACCCAAAAACAAAAATTGCAACCGTGCCGATCGGATCTAGGTGACGCAAAGGATTCAGAGTCAAACGCCCAAGTAAGCGAGCCGTTGGATCGCCAAGACGGTCTGCTACATAGCCGTGAGCGACTTCGTGCAGGATAATCGCTAGCAGTGCCGGCACCAGCATTACCGACAATTTCAAAAGGATTGCGTCCATCATTCTCCTTGCGTACAGACAAAAATCGCCCACGACCTGCCAGAAGAACAGGTCAGATCATAGCGGAACAAACAATAAGAACCCATTGACCAGTCAGAAAAAACTTGATTATCAACTTAAATACCGCTTTTTCACAAGGGCAATTTCTTCTTGTCGTGACGTAACCTTACCATCGAGACGAGCGGCAAGAAGATTATTGAGAATTTCTCCGAATTCGGGACCAGGAATCAACCCCAGTGCAGCAAGATCATGTCCGTCAAGATCAGCATGCTGATGTCGCAGTTTGGTCACATAAATCGAAATGGCTCGACTCACCCCTTCGGTTTTAGACAGAGCTAGCAGATAGATCAGCATTTCTATCGATAATGGTTTAAGCCAGAAATGTATTTTACTAGGAGTCGGCTCTGCCGTGCGACCACAGACTCTTACCAGCGCAGCCAAGGCCTTACGTGCCAAGAGAACTTCGCTAACCAACGTCTTTTGCCATGCGACCTTTATTTCCAACCGAACGACTGTTTTCTTCAACTCCCTGCGAGGCAGACGATCAAAAAAGCACAGCAACTGGACCAGAAATGGGTCAAAAGTCTCCCCGGTGTAGAGCAATTCAAACCAATTAAGGGCCCTCTCTGCAGCAGTAAACAGGGCTTCAGCCTCAGCATCAAATTTCAGGGTTGGCGAAACAACAGTGAGCAGACCAAAGCTATCGAGCCGCTTCAAAGCGGAAACAACCTGAACCTCACCAAGAATATGGTGTAACTCATTGAGGATACGACGGCCACCGACGCGGCCAACAAACTGTGAGGCAACGGCACTTTTCAGCAATCGCTCTGTCTGACCACCAATTGTAAACCCAAGACGTTGCTCAAAGCGTACCGCACGAAAAACACGCGTGGGATCTTCAACAAAACTAAGATTATGGAGCACACGAATTGAACGGTCTTTCAGGTCGCGCTGACCATTGAAAAAATCGAGAACCTGTCCAAACTCAGAACGATTGAGAATCATGGCCAGTGTGTTTATTGAAAAATCTCGACGGTAAAGATCGTGGCGAATCGAGGCATACTCAACTTCTGGCAGGGCTGCTGGCGCCGCATAATATTCGAGTCGAGCGGTAGCGATATCAATGGTCAAACCATCAGGACAAATTATCACTGCCGTTCCAAATTTATGATGAACTTTGACTCGTCCACCAAGCTGGACAGCAATCTTTTCGGCGAAGATAATCCCATCACCCTCAACAACGATATCGATGTCAAAATTTGTCTTTCGCAACAACAAATCGCGGACAAAGCCTCCCACGAGATAGGATTTTAATCCCATATCTTCAGCCAACCCGCCAATTTGTTTTAAAAGTCGCAACATATCAGATGGAACGATAGAGGGTAACAAGCGACCAAGGTTCTTGCGCTTGAGTCGAGAGCTTGCACCCGCTCCACCGTTTTTACCGACCAGTTGCTGCAATAGGTCTGTTCGGGTGACAACTCCCACAAGCAGGTCGCCATCCACAATCGGAATAAATCTTTGCCGGCGTGTAAGTATCATCTCCTGGAGCTTTAAAAGATCGGTATCGGATGTCGCCTGTACATAATCACTCGACATGATTTCACTGATCGGCGACGCTCCCATTCGATGATGCAGCGCTTTCTCAACTAACTGCCGAGCAATGACACCAACTAATTGTGTCTCGTCGAGAACAGGTGCGGCATTAAAATTAAACCTCGTCAGCAGCTCACCAGCCTGACTTATAGTTGCCCTGAGCGGCAAAGAGATAACGGGTGAACTCATTAAGCTACCGGCTGTCATCTTTGGTGAAATCTGTATTTGGAGACAATTTTCAAGTTGATCGAGAAGTTGCTCTAGCGGCAGGTCACGGACCGCTGCAGAGGCCGCAAAAGGGTGTCCACCACCGCCAAATTGTTGCATCAACTCGCCAACATCAACTTCGGGCAACCGTGAACGGGCAACGAGGAAAATCCGATCATCCATACGCACGGCCACAATCAGAACTGACAGATTTTCGATATCTTTAATTTTGTGCGCCAACGAGGCAATATCAGTCACATAGTAATCGAGAGATGCTTGTGCGAGGCCTATTTCGATACCTTGAATCAAAACACGGCGACATGATTTCAGCAGAGAGTTGAGAAGATCAACCTGCTCAGGAGTCATTTCACGCACCAGAAAATCCGCTACGGTATCGAGGCTGGCACCCTGCTCAAGAAGAAAACGGGCGGCACTATAATCTTCGACGCAGGTCGAGCCAAAAAGCAGATTCCCCGTGTCCTCATAGAGGCCAAGCATCATCATGGTTGCCTCATCGGGAGTTGGAACGATGCCTTGCTCAACAAATATGCGTGCCATGACTGTAGTCGTCGCGCCGACAGCCTCTATCCGTTCAAAGCTCCCCTTGAGACTCTCCTCTTCCGAAAGATGGTGATCGTAGATATGCAGATCAACCTGAGGATCTCTGGCGATATCGGCAAAGGGGCCAATCCGTGAAGCCTGACGGACATCGACCAGGATCAAGCGACTGATCTGGCTTAGATCTATCTCTTTGAGGCGTTTGAAATTGTAAGCATAAAGGGTGGAGTGAAGCAGGAAGTCGCGCAACCCACGTTCTTGCGAGCCGGGAAAAACCAACACCGCCTCAGGGTAGAGGCGGCGGGCAGCAATCATTGCTCCGAGACAATCGAAATCAGCGTTCAAATGTGTGGTGATAACATCCATAGAATCGCAGTTCGACAAGCAAGAGGTGAAGGCATAACAAAAAACTTATTACCGGAAGCCAGGCTCCATTATAGCTGCAGGCTGCCGATCAGGTCATTGATATCCTCAATTCCCTGCTCTATACAGAAGTTTTCCAGATCTGCCAGTATCGTTTGCATGGCGTTGGGATCGACGAAATTAGCAGTACCGACTTGCACCGCTTTGGCCCCGACAATCAAAAACTCCAGGGCATCTTCGGCGCGCATGATGCCACCGATACCGATCACCGGAATCTTGACAGTCTGCACCACCTGATGAGTCATCCGCACAGCAATCGGACGAATCCCCGGACCGGAAAGCCCCCCGATCACATTGGCTATCCGCGGTTTGCGGGTGCGCACATCAACCGACATCCCGGTAATTGTGTTAATAAGACTGATTGCATCGGCACCAGCGTCTTCAGCCGCCCTGGCTGTAATACGGATATCGGTAACATTGGGAGTTAACTTGACGATCAAGGGCTTGGTGAGCCGTTTGCGTACCGTTGTGATCACGTCAAAAGCAGCCTTGGGATCTGTTCCAAAAACGATCCCACCGTGTTTAACATTGGGACAGGAGATATTCATCTCAAGGGCAGCGACCCCGGGAACATCGTTGAGGCGCGCTGCTACCTCACCATATTCCTCCTGGGTGTTACCGAAGAAATTAACAATCACCGGGCTGTCGAACTGCTCCAGGAATGGCATCTTTTCACTGATAAAGGCATCAACACCGACATTCTGCAAACCGATGGCATTAAGCATACCGCTGACGGTCTCTGCGATTCTTGGCGTCGGATTCCCTGCCTTGGGATTAAGAGACAGCCCTTTAGTGACGATAGCACCCAACTGGTTCAGATCGAGGTAAGGCGCAAATTCCTGACCATAACCGAAGGTTCCTGAGGCCGGCATCAAGGGGGTTTTCAATTTCAAACCGGCAAATTCAACCGCAAGATTGGGTTTGTTGACAGTTGCGACATTAGAACTCATGACGATTCCTCTTGCTCGGTATTCTTTTCAACTCGCTCCCAATCAAGTTCATGACTGTGGAAGACCGGACCCTGACGACAGGTGCAGAGATACTCAGGATTCTGTTCAGAGTGCTCACGCCCTTTGACAACGCAACCAAGGCAGGCACCAACACCGCAGGCCATTAAGGCCTCGAGTGACACCTGCAAGGGGACATTGCGCTCACTACAGATCATTTCAACGGCACGCAACATCGGCATCGGTCCACAGGAATAGACCTTAGCCTTGGGGTATTTATCAAGCTTTCGTTCGAGTATCCGCGTAATCAATCCCTCTTCACCGAGGCTGCCATCTTCAGTCGTGACATGTGAGGTCACACCCAGGCGCTCAAACTCGGTAACAGTGATAATATCCTCGCGACTGCGACCGCCTATCAAGAGACGGGTTTTAGAACGATCGGCAAGCGAGTCAGCCAGCATGTAAAGAGGCACCAAACCGATGCCACCACCGACCAGAATTTTATCACCACCCTCATCGTCAATTTCAAAACCGCGACCTAAAGGCCCGAGTAATTCGATCCGATCACCTTCATGCAGCTCACGCATCACCTCGGTACCGGCACCAACCACTTTATAAATTAGCTCGATAAATTCTTTTTCGGGCATCCCTTCACAATCTGCCGGTAATAAACCAATCTGGAAGATACCAAATGGGCGACGCAGCAGTGGCGGCAATGATCGCCTAACCCGAAACATCACGAACTGACCGGGTTTCGCTATCTCCTTGTAACCGGGGGCCAAGATCCGCATCCGAAAATATCCGGGTGAGATCTCCTGGTTTGCAAGAACTATTGTTTGTAAATTTTTCATTCCTAAGCTCAAACTCCGTCGTTAAAGGGGCTTTTCAGTGCACAGCTCATCAGCAACGCATCCTCACCATCGCTGTAGTAAGCACGGCGAATGCAATCATCGTTAAACCCAAAATCACGATAAAGGGAGATGGCTCCAACATTCCCGGTACGCACCTCCAGATAGGCTGATTCTATATCCATGGTTTCTGCTTGAGAAAAAGCATGCTCTAACAGCTTACGAGCGCCCCCTTTACGACGATAACCCGGAGCCGTCGTTACATTGAGGATATTCATCTCGCCAGCAGCAAGCCAATAGCATAGATATGCTGCAAGGTCACTATCCAAAAACAAGAGATCGATTCGAGAATAAGCTGCCTGCAGCTCTTGTAAAAACTGTTGTTGCGACCAGGGACGCGAATATGAAGAGTTCTCTATCGCCAACACTGCAGGCAAATCAGTCAACTCACAACAGCGGATAAAAAAATCGGTCTCAGAAAAACCTATGACAACCTCCAGCAGCAAACAATAAATATTGAATTGACATATAATATATGTTTTCAACTGCAAGCTGTAAAGACGATTATCCACGACTAACCACAGCCCTACAGCAGTTGACAAACTCGGGGTCCGATGCTCTAATGACCGGCCTTTTCCAACTGCAAGGAGTACAGCGTGAGCGACAATAAAAAGGTCACCTACAAGGACGCCGGGGTCGACATTGAAGCGGGCAACCGTTTCGTTGAAATGATCAAACCTCTAGTTAAAGCCACAACACGTCCCGAGGTTCTCTCGGACATTGGTGGATTTGGTGGGCTTTTTTCGCTCAACAAAAACAAATACAAGCAGCCTACACTGGTCGCGGCAACTGATGGTGTCGGGACCAAACTGAAGATGGCCTTTGCTTTGGATAAACACGATACTGTCGGCATAGATCTGGTCGCGATGTGTGTCAATGACCTTGTTGTTCAAGGAGCCGAACCTCTCTTCTTTCTCGACTATCTGGCAACCGGAAAGCTCTCTCCGGAAAAAGCTGTAGAGATCATGGAAGGAATATCCGAGGGCTGTCAGCAAGCAGGCTGCGCACTGCTTGGAGGTGAAACCGCCGAAATGCCAGGCATGTATCAGGATGGCGAATATGACCTGGCGGGTTTTTCAGTTGGTGTAATCGATCGTGAAATGATCGTCGACGGATCAACCATCAATACAGAAGACCAAATCATTGGTATTGCCTCTAGCGGCCTGCACAGCAATGGTTATTCGCTAGCTCGAAAGATCCTGCTTGAAAAAATGAATCTGCCCCTCGATGCGACACCCTCAGGATTAACGGTGCCACTCGGGGAAGCCTTGATCACTCCGACCCGCATATACGTGAAAAGCATTCTTAACCTGCTGCGCGACTTCAAGATCAAAGGGATCGCTCACATTACCGGTGGTGGTCTCCTCGAGAACATTCCACGCGTTCTGCCGCGCAACTGTAAAGCAGTCATCGACTGCAGCAGTTGGGAAAAACCGGATATTTTCGAGCTTTTACGTGATGGCGGGAATCTGGATGACTTTGAAATGTACCGTACCTTTAACAACGGTATCGGTATGGTTCTGGTTGTCCCTTCAGCCGAGGTCGAAGACATCATGGTCCGGCTGTCAGGCCTGAACGAACGTGCTTTCCTGATCGGCGAGATTGACCAACGTAAGGACGACGAAGACCAGGTCCTTCTCAACTAAACATTTTCAATGCGTTGCTGCGCTATCAACGTCGAACGGTATTTCTGTGAAAAAATTGCGTCTGGGAGTCTTGGCCTCTGGTGGGGGAACCAACCTGCAATCGCTTATCGATTGCTGTGCCGACAATAGCCTTACTGCCGAAATTGCTATCGTTATCAGCAACAATCCCGATGCCGGCGCTCTTTCTCGCGCCGAAAAAGCTGGAATCAAAACCTGCTGTATTAACCATCGCGATTTTGACAAACGCGCTGCCTTTGACAATAGAATCGTACAGCAACTGCAAAAATCTGGCGTAGAACTTGTTGTTTTAGCAGGCTTTATGCGAATTGTCGGTCCAATTCTTCTTGAGGCTTTTCCGCAAAAAATTATAAATATCCACCCTGCCCTGCTTCCGGCGTTTCCCGGTCTGCATGTTCAGCAACAGGCGATCGATTATGGAGCACGCTTTTCAGGCTGCACCGTTCATTTTGTTGATAACGGCGTCGATACCGGTCCAATCATCCTGCAAGCCATAGTGCCCGTCCTTGAAGATGACCACGCTGATGATCTCGCCGCACGGATCCTGATTGAAGAACACAAAATATACCCTCAGGCAATTCAATTATTTGCTGAGGATCGCTTACAGATCGAAGGACGCCGGGTAAACATCCTCCCTTCAGATCCTAATCTAGGTAGCAGATGAAATCCCATGTTCCGGTCCTGGTTAGTGCTTGTCTGCTTGGTATCAGTTGCCGCTATGACGGTACAAATCAATTAAATCAGTCCGTTGTTGACTACCTGCAAGCAAAACAGCTTCAGCCGATTCCGGTCTGCCCCGAGCAACTCGGGGGTCTGCCTACTCCGCGCCCGAAAACATGGTTCACCAAAGGGGACGGACAAGGATATTTACAAAACAATGCTCAACTGACAGATGAAAATGGTCAGGACGCCGGACCATCTTTTCTGCGTGGCGCAGAAGAAGCCTTGCGTATAGCTCGCATCTGCAACTGCAAAACCGCCATTTTAAAACAGCGCAGCCCTTCTTGCGGCAGTCGCCAGATCCACCTCAATGGCAACCTGATTGACGGTGTAGGTATTACCTGCGCCCTATTACAACAAGCGGGGTTAAAAGTGACCTGCGAAGAGAGTCTTGACTGAAATAACCTATTTACATTCGCGCCCGGAATGTGCTACTAATGCGCGTTCTTAAATTTGTGGAGGAGTACGATCGATGGCCAAAATTTGTGAAATCTGCGGGAAGAAACCCGTTACCGGTAATAACGTCAGTCACGCACACAACAAAACCCGGACTGTCTGGAATCCAAACTTGCAAAAAGTTCGGGCCGTTCAAAACGGCAATGTGCGCGCAATCAAAGTCTGTACCCGTTGCATTCGTGCTGGCAAGGTACAAAAAGCAATCTGATTTATCAGTTGCACCCAATTGAACAAAAAGGGATGACCCATTAATGGGTCATCCCTTTTTGTCGTTACTTCAATCAAAAGTTCAAATAAAACCTAGCAATCTGTCGGCCTTGCCGGACCGAAGCGAAAATTTGAGCGCTTGAGACCAGATTTTCGCTCGTTTGCAGGCTCATAGCCATAGCTATGGGACAAAAAGAAGCGGGAATCTGGGCCAAATGAACGAATTTGCAGCCGGTTCATGGAAAGCCTGACAGGCTGCTAATCCCCAAGAGCTACGATCGCATCAATTTCGACCTGGACCCCCTTGGGAAGAGCTGCGACCTGAACCGTAGCACGAGCAGGTGGATTCTCAGTAAAGTCCTTGCCATAGATTTCGTTAACCACAGCAAAATCACTCAGATCAATGAGATAGATAGTGGTTTTGACGATTTGGGCAAAACTTCCGCCCGCAGCCTCTATGACGGCCTTAAGGTTCGCCATGACTTGCAGGGTCTGCTCCCGGATTCCGCCTTCAACCAAGGAACCATCTGGCAACAAGGGGATCTGTCCCGAGCAGAAGAGTAAATTGTCAGCCTTTATTGCTTGCGAATATGGCCCGATGGCAGCTGGGGCCAACTCAGTTGATATGCTGTTGATCTCCATACACTCTCCCTTCAAAAGCTAAATACGGATTCGATCGACACGATAGACACCACGGATTTTTTTTATTTCACGTATCACCCGGTTGAGATGATCAAGGTTAACCGCCTCGATTTCAAACAGGTTCATCCCGCCCTTATCTTCCGTCGAGTGAACGCTTGCACTTACGATATTGGCATCGGCAGAGGTAATCGCACCGGAGATCGCAACCAACATCCCTTTCTGATTGTTACAGAATACGCGAATCTTAATCACCCGACTGGTCACTTTTTCAATATCCCATTCAACTTCAATCAAACGTTGTGGGTCGCTTGCCTGCGCCTGTGCGCAATCAAAGGCGTGCACCGACAGACCCTGTCCACGAGTAATGAAGCCTATAACCTTTTCACCGGGAAGAGGATTGCAACAGTTCGCAAAGCGAACCATGACATCATCAATACCGTCAATCCGAATCGCACTGGTCGAACGCTTACGTCCAGTGATTTTTCCTAAAACCTTGCTTAATGAACTGGATTTTACCGGCGGCGAAGAACTTATTTCGGACTTCGGCAAAACCTGAGAAACCAACTGCCCAGCAGTCAGCTTTCCATATCCAATCGCAGCCAGAACATCCTCAAAGCTCTTAAATCCAAGATCATCAATACCCTGCCTGAATCCCTCAAGTTGCTGAGCACGTTTAAGACTATACTGAGACTTACGCAATTCTTTTTCAAAAAGTTCACGTCCGAGTTCCAAACTTTTTTCACGCTGCTCTTCTTTAACAAATTGGCGAATCTTGTTCCGAGCTTTAGAGGTTTTAGCAAAGTTGAGCCAATCCTTACTTGGCTGATGCGATGTTTGAGTCTGTATTTCGACTATATCGCCATTGTGCAGCTCTGTGCGTAGCGGACAATGTTTTCCGTTGATCCGTGCACCGACACACTGATTCCCAACGTCACTATGAATTGCGTATGCAAAATCTATCGGGGTAGCCCCCTTGGGCAGTTCCTTTACATCCCCACCCGGAGTGAATATATAGACCTCCTCAGGGAAGAGATCGATCAGGCTAGCGTCAGAACTATCCTGAGAAAGGCTGACATCCTGTTGCCATTCGAGTAGATGGCGCAACCAACTGAAACGCTGGTCGTCACGACCGGTCGCAGAGACCGCACCGCCCTCTTTGTACTTCCAGTGTGCAGCAACCCCATCCTCAGCAATACGGTGCATTTCATGGGTACGAATCTGCACTTCCATTCGCTCACCAAAAGGACCAACCACTGTGGTATGTAGCGACTGATAAAGGTTCGATTTCGGCATCGCGATATAATCTTTAAAACGCCCGGGAATCGGTTTCCAGGTTGCATGGACAAGACCAAGAACGGCATAACACTCAGCAATCGACACAACGAGAATTCTAAAAGCAGTCAAATCGTAAATATCTTCAAGGCCGACACCAGAACGTTCCATCTTTCGATAAACTGAATAGAGGTGCTTGGAACGACCGGATACTTTTCCCTGAACTGCATTCCCCTTCAACAGTTCGCGAAGTTCCTCCTTTACGCGCGCAACGTAACGCTCGCGCTCATCTTTTTGGCTGAAGATACGGCTGGAAAGTTCTTCATATTTTTCTTTTTCAAGAGAACGTAATGATAAATCTTCGAGTTCCCCCTTGAGCCAACTGATCCCGAGACGATTAGCCAAAGGAGCGTAAATTTCTAGTGTTTCGCGCGATATCTGCATCTGTTTTTCAGGAGCAAGAGATTGGAGCGTTCGCATCATACAGAGGCGATCTGCCAAATTTACCAAGACAACCCGCAGATCGCGCGCCATTGAGATAAACATTTTACGAAAGTTTTCGACTTGCTTCTGACTGCTGTTTCGATAAGGAATTTGGCTGATGCGGTGGCCGGTAGAGACAAGTTCGAAGATCGTATTGCCAAACTCAGCCTTCAATTCGGCAGAGGCAGTATCTGAAGCAGTGGGGATATCATGCAAAAAACCAAGAAGCAGAGTGGTTTCATCAACTTTGAGTTGAACAAGGATCTCTACAACATCGAGAAGATGATGCAGCTGTGGGATGCCAGGCTGATAGAACTGGTCTTTGTGGAGAGTGGCGCAGAAATCACAGGCCTTCCGCACCATCCCCTCATCGATATCAGGGTTGTACTCTCGGACCCGATGAAGAATGCTGTCCAAATTCAGTGTAGGCATATAACTTCGCCAATAGAAAACGGGCACAAAAAAGCCGGAAACCGTTGGAAACTGTCTCCGGCTGATTCAAAAATTAACTGCGACGCTGCGGTATTTCGTAATTTATGACCTCTGCAGCAATCTCGCGCAGGGCAAGGACAACTTTCTTGTTGCTCGATTTATTTTCGATCAGCGGCTCAGCCCCTTTATAAAGCTGTTTGGCGCGCTTCGAAGCGACCATAGCGAGCTGAAAACGATTGGGAATAATATCCAGGCAATCTTCGACGGTTACACGGGCCATATTTCTAGTTCTCCTTAATTATTGAAAATTGTTGCTTGAGAAAATCAGTCAGCAACCCCGTACGGCAACGCTCAGCTTCAATAATTGAAGAAAAGCGTTGTCCTGCTTGCTCAAGGTTGTCATTCAATACAATGTAATCATACCAGTGCGCCTGAGAAATTTCATCTTTGGCATTGAGCATGCGTCGAGAAATAATCTCGTCGCTATCAGTTTCACGACCACGAAGACGACGCTCAAGCTCTAAAAAATCAGGAGGAAGCACGAAAATAAACACCGCATCCTTAATTGAATTACGGATCTGTCGCGCCCCCTGGCAGTCGATCTCCAGGAGTAGGTCTGAGCCACTAGCAGCAGCGTGTTTCAAGGTCGTGAGAGCCGTGCCATAAAAATTGCCATGGACCTCGGCCCATTCTACAAAATCATCAGCGGCAACCATGGCATCGAAACATTTCTGATCAATAAAATGGTAATCAACACCATCCTGCTCACCCGCCCTGATCGGCCGTGTGGTGAACGAAACAGAATGCCGTAAATCTGGAAATTTGTCAAACATTGCGCGGCAAAGTGTTGTTTTACCGGCACCAGAGGGTGCAGAGACAACAAACAGAATACCAGGTCGCAGACTACTCAATGTTCTGCACCTGTTCGCGAATCTTTTCAAGTTCGGCTTTGATTGCAACCACATTACGTGTCAACTCTGCATCGTTTGACTTAGAACCCATCGTATTCGTTTCTCGATTTAGTTCCTGAATCAAAAAATCCATCTGCCGCCCGACCGGTTCTTTACTGCTGAAGAGCAGATCAAGTTGTTGCAAATGACTCTGAAACCGTGAAAGTTCCTCGCTGATATCACAACGGTCAGCAAAGAGCGCTAGTTCCTGTGCCATACGCTGTTCATCAACAGCATCTTCGGCTAAACGTTGTAAACGATCTTTTAACTTCTGTTGCCACTCAAGCGGCACTTGCGGTGAACGGACAGCAATGTCATCAAGGGATTTTGCCACCAAATCAAGTCGGCTAACAATATCCAAACGGGTCGCCTCACCCTCAGCATCGCGCATCTTCAGCATGCCACCCAGCGCCTCTGCAACTGCCTGCTGCAATGACACACGAAGATCATCTTCATCAACATCATTCTCTTTAAAGATCAGCACATTTTTTTGCGCCATCAATAATTCAAGAGAGAGATCTCCATTCAGACCAAACTGACGCTGCATCTGGGTGAAAAGATCTACATAAGCCTGAGCAACAGTCGTATTTACAACTGGCACCGCGACAACCTCCTCAGAAGTCTCCTGATTGATGAAAACATCAATCTTGCCGCGTTTAAGTACAGTGGCGACCTGTTTTTTCACCTCAGCCTCAAAGGGCAACAACAGTCGCGGAGCTTTGATATTGATATCAGCGTAGCGGTGATTAACTGCGCGAACCTCCACCGAAAAAACTAACCCGTTTGCCTTGCCATGTCCGCGACCATAACCTGTCATGCTGCGTATCATAAAAGCCTCTTATTCCGCCTGCCATTATCCCCATCACGGTGCGTATTAAAACGTAAAAGACCGCCAAAGTCTATGACAAAGGCGGAACTTAAAACCCAGAACAAGCGGACTGATTACATTACACTTGAAGTCGCTATAAATGGAATCACCTTCGCACTGAGAGGCTGATTGACAGATGAGAAATTAAATTCAGGAACTATCTGCTGCAACCCCAGATAAATATTTTCTTTGTCAATTTTTGTGGCCGCAACGACAAGCCCTTCAATCTGCCACTTGAGAACTTCTGGTTCGCGAAATGCGGCAGAAGCAACACAGATTTTTTCATGATGGGTCGGCAGAGCACCCTCCTCGTCCAACAACAACTCCTCATAAAGCTTTTCCCCGGGCCGAAGCCCAGTAAATACAATCTCAATATCCTCATAGGGTCTCAAGCCGGAAAGACGAATCAAATCCTCGGCCAATTTTACAATCCGGACCGGCTCACCCATGTCGAACAGATATATTTCTCCCCCCTGCCCCATACTCCCCGCCTGAAGGACTAATTGAGTCGCCTCGGGGATGGTCATGAAAAAACGAGTGACCTCGGAATGGGTCACAGTTACCGGCCCACCACTTACAATTTGTTCTTTGAAGGTTGGTATGACGCTACCATTACTGCCAAGAACATTACCAAAACGAGTTGTAACGAATCTCGTCTTACTCTTGCGATCAAGAGATTGCACATAAAGTTCGGCCACCCGTTTAGTCGCCCCCATGACATTGGTTGGCCGCACCGCTTTATCAGTCGAAATCATGACAAACGTCTCTACACCTACGGCATGAGCGGCATCAGCAACCAGACGGGTTCCTTGTACGTTGTTATTCACTGCCTCTGCCGGATTCGCTTCCATCATCGGGACGTGCTTGTAGGCGGCAGCATGAAATACAACTTGAGGCATCTGCGCATCAAAAATACCATTGACCCGGGAACGGTTACGAACATCACCGATAATCGGTACCAGATGGATATTAGGAAACTTGCTCGCCAGCTCCAGCTCGATATGGAATAGTGGAGTCTCGGCATTATCGAAAAGGATCAATTTATCAGGGCCGTAACTTGCAACCTGACGACATATCTCACTACCGATACTACCCCCGGCACCAGTTACAAGAACTCGCTTACCCTGAAGATAGCTATTTATCTGCGCCTTATCCAAGACAATCGGATCCCTGCCTAAAAGATCCTCAAGGTCAACCTCACGCAGCTGCTGAACTGAAACCCGCCCATCAATGAGTTCCCCGACCCCAGGCAATATCTTAAATTTCACTTCTGCCAGGCGGCAACGATCGACAATGGCACGAATCTGTGGCCCAGATGCAGAAGAGATAGCAATAATGATTTCATTGACATCATGTTCAAGTACAAGTTTTTCAAGATCTGTTTGTCGGCCGAGAACTTTGAACCCTTGAAAAGTTCCTTTGCGCTTCAACGGATCATCATCCACAAAACCAACAATCTGGATATCCAACGATTTGTTAGATCGAACTTCACGGGCAATCGCCTGGCCAGCATCACCAGCGCCGACGACCAGTACCCGCACCGCACCGGCCCTGACACCACTTACCATGGGCAAGAAGCTTTCACGGACCGCGCGAGTTGTAAATCGTACCCCCCCCATGAGCATCAAGCAAAAGACACCATCCAGCAACAGCACTGAGCGGGGTATTTGCTCCAAACGATGAACAAAAACTACATAACCAATAAAAATCAGCGAGGCGAGCAGGTTCCCATTGATAATTTGTGTCAGATCAGGCATTGACACGTAACGCCACCAGCCCTTAAAAAGTCCGATCCGCCAGAAAACCAGCAACTTTATCCCCAGCAAGACAGGCAACAAGACAAAAATTCTCGGCCAGTACTCTTGGGGAATAGACAGATCAAATCGCACCAGAAATGCCAAAAGAAAAGACCCAATAATTATCAATGTCTTATTTAAAACAATAATTAATAAACGATTATTGTATATAAAAGACTTCATAAACATCCCCCAGTGTCATCATACATTCTCTTCAGTTCATGAATCAGTAAAATTGGTCACTGCAACTACGTAAATTATAATTATATATTGGCCATCACTTTTATCAATGAGTCACGTCTTCTTTTTTTAATACTTTCAGAGCAGTAAGCCAAAGAATTTCAATATCAAACCAGAAGGACTGTCGATGCATATATTCTACATCCAATTCAACTTTATGCGGGATTGGTAACTCATCGCGACCATTTATTTGTGCCCAACCAGTGAGCCCTGGGACCAAACGCTGCACACCCTGTTCGGTTCTCAATGCAATCAGGTCATCCTGATTAAACAGTGCCGGTCTGGGTCCGACTAGGCTCATGTCACCTTTAAGGATACTTAACAACTGAGGCAATTCATCGAGACTGCTTTTGCGCAGAAAGTCCCCAATAGGCGTTAAAACACTCTTCGGGTCCTGCAACAAATGTGTCGCCACAGCGGGCGTATCGATAAGCATGCTACGAAATTTGGGCATTTTGAAGATAGCGTTGTTGCGCCCAACCCGGTCAGACCAGTAAAAAGCTGGACCGCGAGACGTTAGCTTTACCAGAACCGACACAACCAGTATGGGAATAGCAAGAATACACAGCGCAAAAAGGGCAACAATAACATCAAACAAACGTTTCACAACCATTCCAAAACCCTTCATAGATCATTCGTTCCACTACTCAAGTGCTTTAGAGCCCTCCACCGTGCGGCGTAAGCCGTCATCTACACATATCGGCGGGGTCCAGCCAAGAACATCTCGGGTTTTGGAAATATCAATCTGCAACGAACTACACAACCGTTGAGCGAGGTCTCTCTTCCCGATCAATGCCGCTCCCAATACAAGGAGTTTGGCCGGGACAGGAAACAATCGTGCCGGTCGCCCTAAGGCTTTTGCCAACCGTTGTAACAATTCAGTAGTGGAAAGATCCTCGCCATCACCGGCCAGAAAGATTTGGTTGGCAGCGGCGGGATGATCAATGCATGTCACAATCAGATCGACTAGGTTATCCAATGACACTAGGCTACGTTTATTATGGATAGCACCCAAGGGCAACGGGATACCCTTATCGAGCCAGCACATCATCGATTGAAAGTTGGCTTTAACACCGGGACCATAAACCAGAGGCGGCCGTATAATCACTACCTCCATACCAGTTTCCCTAGCAAACTGTCGTAACCCTTGTTCGGCTTCCATCTTGGAGACCCCGTAGGGGTCAACTGGCACCGGCGGGTCATCGCCCCGGAAAGCCCCCCCCAAGAGCGTCCCCTCGCCATTGACCTTGATTGAACTGATAAAGATAAAACGTTTCACTCCGGCTTCAGCTGCCTGACGAGCCAGATTTAGCGTGCCTGCAACATTTACCCGCCGAAATTCGCCCAGAGGGTCAGTGGCGACGTCTTGCATTACGTGAACACGGGCGGCAGCGTGAACCACAGCATCAACGTTTCGCAACGCAGTGCACCAGTCCGTATCCGAAGCCAAATCAGCAACCTGCGCTACATCAACGGCAGAAGAAAAAGTATGATTTTCACAACGTACAGCCGCTCGCGGCGTGAAATCGGATTGAACAACCAATCCATCAACCACTGCCGAGCCAATAAAGCCGGATGCGCCGGTAACAAGTACAATCACGCACAACCATCCAGTTCTTTGTAAATAGTCAAATGTGCATTAACAATTTTCTCTATGGCAAACTCACGCTCAGCCAAGGCCCGGCCTGCACGCCCCATGCTATATTGCAACTTAGGATTGTCAACCAATTGCTGTATCGCATCTGCCAAGGCCGTCGAATCCTTAACCGGAACGAGCAAGCCAGACTTCCCCGGCTCAATTGCATCCCGGCAACCGGGATGGTCTGTCGTAACAACAGCACGCCCACATGCAGCCGCTTCAACTAACGTCTTGGGCAATCCTTCTCCATAATATGACGGCAACACAACAACATTCGCCTTGGAAAACAGATCCGGAATATCATTACGATAACCTAAACGTTCAACACAGCCGTACCTATCCCAAGCGCATAAGTCATCCAAAGTGACCGTTGCAGGATTCCCATGGTCAGGCTCTCCAATCAAACAAAATCTAACAGCGACACTGCGCTGATTCAACAATTGGGCAGCTTCAATAAATTCATAAACACCTTTATCGCGCAGTAAACGAGCGGCCATCACCACAAGGGGTATACCTTGAGGTAGAGGTTTGACCATATAATTTACTAAATCGACTCCCGATCCCGGGATCATGGCTACCCTAGCCAAAGACAAACCCGCAGTTTGCACAAGAGTTTCACAATCGTTCGGATTTTGACAGATCACCTTCAGGTTGCGCTTACCCAATGCCAAACGATACAAACTAACGACTAATGTGCGAACAACTGACGCCTTCAACCCTCTGGCTAAAAAAACAAAACCCAACCCAGAAATTGCAGACACAACACTAGGCACACCTGCCAAGCGCGCGCAGATACCGCCAAAAATAACTGGTTTAATCGTGACTAAATGTAAAATATGTGGCCTAACTTTCCTGATCACCCGAAGAAAAGTTAAAAAGGTCTTCAATTCACTAAAAAAGCCGATACTACTTCTTCCAATAGGTAACGGGTGAACGATCAAGCCGTGCGAACGAAGCACATCATATTTATCCGTAATACTTGTTGCAATATGCACTTCATAGCCTTCATTCAAGGCTTTAATTGCAATTGGCAATCGATGAGATAAAAAAAACCAATCGATATTAACAATAAACAACAATCGTCTCTTCATGTTTTGTAGACTTGCCTCAGATGGTAATGATAAATCGCAACAAGCAACCTGCCCCTTCGAAAACGAGAGCAGTATAAAGATTCACAGCATTAGCTACATCGACACTTGGATTCTGCACAAATATGCAAATAACCGGGGCGCAGACTACCCCCCGGTTGCCCCCTGATAGTAACTAATCATATCTTTAGGTTTTAAGGGTTGATGGCTTTTTTCACCATAAAAATAAAATGAAGAGGCACTATCAATTACATAACGAGAAGGGATTATTTTTTCGATTAATCTAAAAAAAGAACAAGCTAGCTTAACGGCTTGGCCCAAAGTACGCGATCTAAATACACCACGAACATTATGTTCCAGTGTCCATAGTAATTGCACTCCTGCCCCCATAGCTACGCCCGATTTAATCTCATGAAATTCACGAAAAAGCCACCGATGACCGCTGTGCGTAAAACGTACAAAATCGTAAGGTCCCTCATGTACCTGCTGCATAAAGGGAGTTTCAGAATAGATCAGGCCATCAGTTGATAGCACCCGACTTATCTCGCTCACCACCATCCAAGGATCCAAAACATGCTCTAAAACATACTGAACCCAAACACCATCTACAGATCCTGACTCTAGAGGAATCCGATGGGCATCTGCAATGAAATGAGTCAACGGTGATGCATAGATATCAAAACCAATAACTTGAATATCCGGGTCATCATAAAAAACATCAGTGCCGATTCCTTTTTCACCAGCGCCAATAATTAACAGTTTGGGTTTCTCAGCTTTACGCTTTAGCTTTTCAGCAAAATCACTGGCAGTACTAGCTGCGAGTCTATTCGCATCAGGGTGCAGCAAATGGCCCTTTATCCAACTTCTCAGTCGACTTTGCCTGCGTTGTATTACAGAAACTCCATCCCGAATGAGCATATCTTTTTCACTGAGAACAGATTCATCAAAATCAATCAAAGCAGGTGATTGCCCAACGGTAATATAACGGATCTCACTTGGTTCCCCATCAGAAAGAGAAACAAAGGAGTCACCATCTTGCACGAGAGACTTTCCGGTCCGTGGGCATATTAATATTCTCTTTACTTCATCAAAATTAGCTAGCATGATCAGTCCTAATTCAAAATTCAATTCAAACTAAAGAGAGCAAATAACAAAAATATTTCCTAAGAAGACTATCGTTACACTATTTAACGGTTCATAACATTGTCATAATTATTCAAAGAGTACACACTAACAAAACAGTCATGACAAATCCTGTCATTTTAATAACTTAGAAATATATTTAGTTGTAAGAAACTTAATATAATTAAAGTTAAACTTATTATCATACAATAAATACAACCTTGCCTTGGCAGGTGAATTTGTATATCCATACTTATTAGCTACATACCTAATTTCATCGGTAGCATGGTTAGTTAATGATAAATTTTCGTCATGAATCCTAAATATAGCTAACTCTTTATCTATATAATTAAACTTAATATTTTCTTTCAGAAGCCTGATCCAATACTCACAATCTGCCATAAATTTAAGGTTTAAATCATACAACCCATAACGTTCAAAAACACTTTTTCTAATAAAAACAGAAGGGTGACTAACTACAAAAATTCTCTTCTTCGCAAAATCAAAAGTCAAATCTTTTTTTGGCTTATGGGAATATAGAAACTTTAGATCTTCATCAACCCTCCTACATCTCCCAAAAACAACCTGACAGCTGTCATCTCTACTGAACCTATCAACAACTCTTTCGATGGTTCTATTATCGAAATACAAATCATCAGAGTTTAAAAAACATACAATTTCACCGGTAGTTTTGAGTATTCCGTTATTCAAAGCTTCATACATAGAACTATCAGCTTGCTGAATAAATAAATTATTGTAATCCAGACAGATTTCTTTAGTCTTGTCACTTGACATGTTGTCACATATTACATGTTCAATATTACTATGGGTCTGGTTTTTTATTGACTCAAGTGAATCCCTTATAAACCTTTCAGAATTATAGGTTGGTGTAACAATAGAAACTTTCATAAGCGATAACCCTTAATATCATTTTATCAAATAGCTAGTGTCTTCTTCAATGTACCCAACTTATTGATCATACGCTTGAACTCACGATAATCCCCTCCGGTGATAAGACAGCGAACGAGTGGTAAATAATAAGCAATTCTATATCTTGTCAATGTTCTATTTAAATCATAACCATGCTTAACATGATATTTCCTTAGTGATTCGAGCCACGCATCAAAGCGTTTACTCGCTTCATCAGTTGTATGTCCACCATAATGAATAATTTTCTTATTAAGAATATGAGTTCTTTTAGGGAGTATCCTTTTGCAAAGGTCTGCTTCCTCAAAACACAAAAAAAAGTCTTCATCAAACTTACCGGCGGAATAAAAATCTTTTCTTGCTATAAAATAGTTGGCCCCCCACGGATATACGGACTTTTTAGGAATATACTTCAGGGGCTTAAAAACACATTTATCGAGCATCGACACAAGAATATTCCATTTCTCAGGGAAATACCCATAAGTGTCATTACTCCGACCATCACCGTCTATTAATCGACAGCCCACAGCACCCACGTCAGGGTGTTTCATTAAATGGTCTATAGCTTCTCTAAAAACAGGTTCTATTAGCTTTGTGTCAGGATTCAAGAAGAGCAATACCTTACCACACGCAGCATCAGCTCCAACATTATTGCCTTGTCCAAATCCCATATTCTTAGGATTGTTAATAAGCGTTGTATTCGAAAATGACCCTACTACACTGATCAGAAAATCGCTTGTGCTTGGTGAATTATCAACAACAATTACTTCTAATTCATCGTCTGGCAAATCGCAATGCAAAAAAATCGAGTCCAGACAATCTTTAATATACTCATCGCTGCAATAAGTCACTATAACTACGGAGATAGCGTTCATAAGTATCCAGTCAATTTTTACGATATAGAAATAGTAAAAATGGGTTGATCGAGATTATCTATGATCCCACTAACTACAATCAGGCTTACAAAGCAGAGCATAATTGATTAACGCAACGGGAAGAAAAACAACCCACATGGAATCAAATTTCGCGAGATATTGATTAGTTGCATTGGCAATCAAAAAACATGTCATACCAACCAAAGTAGGCACCATATAATTACTAAACTTACCACCCTTACGAATCAAACGAATCCCCATCCAGTAAATCCAAAATATTCCTGATAGGTAAGCCATAAAACCAAATACACCAACCTGAAACAACAACGCGACATAAGATAGTTCATAGACCCACGCCTTATCCGACCTTACATAGTCAACACTTGCTCCATGGCCGGCACCAAAAAAAGGGTTTTGTAGAAAACCATCCCAAAGAGCAAAAAATTGATCTCTCCTGAGAATTGCACTCGGATTCCCCTGGAAATCAAATTTCCGCATCAAACCATCAAGGAGGGAATGAAAGTTGAATGAATAAACTGAATCCAAGTAAAAGTTAAGAAACATCAGCAGCAAAGAAACACCTAGTACAGCAAAAAAAAACAGTTTTAAATTGTATTTTTTTTGTCTTCGCGGCATGAAAGAATGAAATAGCAAGGTTAACGGGATCGATAGCATCACAACAAATAGTAATGCATTTCTGGAGCTTATTACTACAGTAATCACCCCAAAAGACAAAGCAATCCACAACCAACGTCGAGGGACCGGGCAGTCTTGTCTCCTGCGCCAAGTAAAAACCGCAGCGACAAGAAAGGGAACCAAGAATAATAAAGACTCCATAGGCTTGTAATGAAGAGAGACGGATCCTCTCCCGAAATCAAAATCTTGTCTGTCGAAGATATTTACATATAAACAATCTGGAAAATAGCCCATTGTGTGAAGGACAATGATAAGCACTGACAGACCAATACATAGAGATGCCAGCACAAGAGTCTTAAACAAAGCATCAATTTTTTTCTCTGTCCCTATACTGCAGATTAGAAATGTAAAAACCAAAGGCCAGAGAGCATATACAGTTCCTACACTTAATGCACCTTCCGCCCCCCTAGCGGATATCAGGCCAATTAGAATAAAAAACAAGCCTAGAAATGCATAAAATAAGGACCAAATCAACATTTTTGGATGCAAAAAAAGTTTATTATTTTCGAATACAGTTGACTTCATAACAATCGTACCAATAACCAGAAGCAACAATAATAACTTTAACTGCTGATGAGCAGTTGGCATAAAAAGCATCAGAAAAAAAAAGAAACAACCTAAGATTGTAAACAATTTTGAAAAGATCAATACTGAACTGTAATGCATATCAAGGGGACTTTTAATTTCACACAAATGACTATCCACAACAATCAACAGAGTTCAATAACTATGAAACATAATAATGACGTTAAATCTTGCTTTTTAATTTATTAAAATCAATCAAGTTCTTGTACTCACCATACAATAAATTCTCGATAGCTAAAGCAAGATCGTTGTAGCCTCTTCCATCGATACAATCATCAATCATTTCCTTCATAAACAGGTTCATATCAAAATTTCCACCCCTTAGATATGGCTGTGAACCAAGTCCAATTTTCACCCTATCCAGTTTCATTACCGAATGAATCACATACAAGACACACTTTGCCAGTTTGATCATCTCATCAGAAAGCCTACTACATTCATGTACCTTTGCTAACTCCGCAAAATAATCTGCCTTAGTAAAAGCGCTCATAACATATGGAAATGAAGCATAGGGTGGAGATGCAGCAACAATAACAGGAACACCATAGCACGGGAATTCCATACCTGCAGTACCGCCACAAGTTACAATTACATCAATAGATTTAAATAACGACTTGGTATTTATATCATTGGATAGAAGCCTATCCAACAATCCGATTCTGTTAAGTATTTCATCTATCTTCCCACACTCATTGTACAGTGAAGCAGAGGGATGTTCCTTTACCAAAAAACAAATATTCGAGTTTTCAGACAGAGCAAGACAAGTCTTCAGCAACCAGTCTTCGTAATCCTTAAACAGCATACCAGGGTAAGCATGAGGGGCATCACAAAAGATATGTGCCATTACCAAAACAATTTTTTTCTCCCCGGACAAACCATAATTTTCAACCAACACAGATCTATCGACTGCTTTCTTATCTGCAGAATAAGCCATAAGAAGATCATGCTGCTGTTCCTGACCAGAAAACCTGTAGGACAGGTAGTTCTCAACTTCAGAATACAATTCTGGCGAATCAAGGATTTGATCCACAATAGCCATATCTGGAACTCTGCAGTGCTGATAATACTCTATAGCTGATTCATATTTGTGCATTGACATTCCATTGAAATCAATACCCGTTATACTAGGGATATCTTTACTTTTTATAATTTCATATAAAATTCCTTGTCTATACGTAGTATCAAACAAAACAACAAATGAAATTTCATTTTTATTAAAATACTCAAGTATATAACTAGAATATGACAGATCAAACATCAACCAAAGTTTCTGCTTTATTGTGAGCCGCCCTATGCATGAAATACCCATCCGTTTCAGAATAGAATCATAGATATGAATACCGATAGGAATGTTATCAGTTTCAAGTTTGGCTAAATCTTCACCGGTTTGTGTTTTTAGCACTTTTGTAATAATCGAAAAGAAATCAACAAAGAAACCATAAAATATGTTTTTTCTCGTATCAAGTATCTGAGAAGGACAATAACTTCTAACTATGTTTAATAGGTCGATGTTTGCCTTAATTGAAGGTAAGATAATCATTTCATATTTCATAACCTGAGATACTGCAGATGAAATTTTCATCAACACAGAAACAGCAAACAAGTCGGAAATTTGTAAATCCACCAACATCGCCCCGGCATTCCCCCCGACACAATCTTTTTTTACTTTAGAGTAAAAAGATTTATTGCTATCAATGAACTTACTCAACACAGTATTAATCATGTCCTTAGCCAACCCTCATAGTTGTTATTTTTAAGCCTCTAGCCCTCAACAACCTTATAATTTTTAGTATTGGTGACTCGCTGAAACTTCGTTTAATTTAGGGGGGATATCTGACTTGCTACCTTGGGCACCGTCAACATATTACATTAACCACCCGCACGGTTCATTTTTCTATTTTTGACAAATCTAAACACTCTATTTTCCAGTCACCCTTATAAGTTTTAGGGACACGCCAATCATCTCCATACCTCAACACTAGCCAGTCTTCAAGTCTGGAAGGCACGGGGTAGGCCCAGCCACTGAATTCAATTGTCCCGAGGTCATAAAAAAACTCCGCCGACTGAATCCTTTCATAACCTTCCTCAGAATAATTGTAAATTTCTGAACCAGAGGACCTCCAAAAGATCATGTCGAAAACGACATGATCATCAGAAAAATATACAAGTTGCTGAACCTTGTGTTTATATACGGCCTTCCGCCCCAACCTTAAGCCAAGGGACTTCATTATCAGGTGGATTTGTTCAAAATCATTAAAATCAAGTACATCTACATCGATATCATTATCGTGTGGAATAAAACATCCCTGACGATGGAGGCCAAGTACAGTCCCATCGGTCAGTCGATAATTAATACCCAGGCCATCAAGTGCTCGACAACACTTCTCCATCACCTTGCCTGAACCAGCAGGTAACGGTTGATTGTGATCAAAGGGGAAAAAGCGTATCGCCCTGAACTCGGCGAATGGGAACAAATGAAATATAGCGAGATCACAAAAAAAACGAAGATAAGCTCTTATTTTACGCACACTAAAACCTCAAAACAAATAATCTGCTTTATAAAAACCATAAACAGAGGAAATGACAAGATTAGGCACACTTTCCCATGGTGGAAGAAAGCACGAGGTATCCTACTACGAATAGAAATACAAGGTTAGACTACAGGTAAAGAGAAGATTCATTGATCCAAGTCATTACCTTATTAGCACAAAAAAATACTTATCAATAAAACACCAACCCAAGACATAGATGTTCATCGATGTCATTAATAAATCTTTCTGACCCAAAACACTTTTTCCAGTAATTACCGAACATTCCGTCAGGAAAGTTAAGGATATGCTCGGCTAGATGTTTCAAATCAATACCCGCGGAACAAACAGGGCTACGGCCAAGAAGCGGCCTATTGCATCCCGAGAGACAGCAAGAATCAGCATCACAACTGCTACACGGCCCAGAAATAAAACCTAAAGCATAGAAATGACCATCCTTCTTTAACGTGCTCTCAACAGAAAGGACGGAAGAGTTAAACCGGCTCCTTTGCACTTCTAACTCATAAAAATCTGAATATTCGTACCGTTCATAAAGGATTCGCACCCGACTGTACGAACTAAGCAATTCCTCAAACCAACTCACTTCAGAAGCAAGCGGAGGACACATCGGGCTTCGGTTAAAGTGCAAACAACCATGCAAACACTGAATACGTGTCATTTGACTAAAAACCAATGAGGAGACCCTACATTCTACTTCAACCATAAAACACCTTGGCAGTTAAACATGCTCAAAAACATCTCTGATATTTCCTAAAATCCTTTATCTCATCTATCTCAAACCACAAACTGCCAGTAACATCTATATATGAAATACTTTCACCCTTTGCCATAAGTTCCAAAAACAAATCTTCCCACCAGAGATTATAGTTTCCATTGCTTACAACTTTACCAAGCAAATCACGAAATAAGTGATTTTCAGCATTTCTGATCAAAGCAATACCGATGTATTCTGCCATGGTATCACGCTCGGAAATATCCTTTCCCATATCGAGCACTTCATCTTCAGACAGCACAACTCTATAATCTGCATCATTTTTTTTACTTTTATCTACACCAAATACATAGTTGCTGAAATTATTATCTAAACTTAAAAATATATCTTTGTCGAAAAAAGTGTCAGCATTGGTTATATAAACATTTTCATCCAGATATTCGCGGGCAAACCATAAACTCCCTATACTATTAGTAACAGCGTAAAAAGGATTGTAGAGAAGCGTTATATTATGTGGACTTTTAGAGACAAATTCCTCCATTAGATCAAACATATACCCACCTACAATGACAAATTCTTCAACTCCTGCCTCAGAAAATGAGCGCAATTGACGACACAGCAGTGACTCGCCCTTAAACTCAAGAAGAGACTTAGGCGAGGTATTCGAATACGAGGCCATCCGTGTACCTCGACCAGCAGCTAAAATTATCGCTCTATTTGTCATAAACTATCCTTCCACGTAGATTATATATCTTACTATCCATCAATAAAAAACAACACCAATGCGCCAGAAATAGTCGATCGGGGGCTCTTGGTAGTCAAGACCAAGGGCGCCAATCAATGAGAAGACATTGACCCCAGTGGCCTCTAGAGGAACCCTTCCTCGAGAAGGAACGTTACATCGATCCGGACGGCAATGTCCCTCGGGACACACCTTACAGGAACCACCGATGAAAGCCTTCGCATACACCTCCCCCTGCTTAAAAAGTTCCAGTTCCTTTTTCAACAAAACGCTGTGTATCTCATTTGTAGAATAGGTACGCCAATGTTTACTGAAATAACTATCAGAGTATGGATACCGCCTGCCAATCACATAGAACCAAGAGTAAGCGGAGAGCATACGCTTATAACTTACAATGTCTGGAACATTGGGAGGACAGGTCGCTTTGGCATTAAATCTCGTACAGCCATATTTGCACATTGCAGCGGATCGTGGATCAAAGATCAATGGGACATCATCTAACGAATATGCACCCTCGGTAAACTCGTAAGGATTGACAATGTCACTTCCCTTAAGGCATTCGGTACAATTACAGTATTTAAGCATATATGAAATCCATTCCTACCTCCGCGTCGTAACAAATCAGAGTACTAACTAAGAATCTTTTTCAGTGATACAAGAAAATAATCGATATCAGACAATTCTAGCTTGCCAAAAATTCCGATACGGGCAACACGAGGCTTATCTTCTCCCGGACTCGGGGTGATCTCTATAAAAAATTCATCCCGCAATCTACTGACAACATCAAAAGCATCAACATCAATGGGAAATATTACGCCCAAAACCCCACTGGAATGAGCATCACCTATAACCTCCAACCCTAGACCAACAAGACCATTAAGAAGATAATCTGATTTTTTCCGCTGCAAAAAATTCAGACGCTCCATCCCTATTTCAAGCATTTTATCTAATCGCATATCTAGCTGATTCAAAAGGGATATCGCCGGTGTGAATGGAGTCTGCCCTCGCTCTGCATTTTTGCAATATTCTTTTAAATCAAAATAAAACTTCGGAATTGAAGACTCATCAATCAGTCTCCATGCCTTTTGACTCACAGACACAAAGGCCAATCCAGGCGGCAAAGCAAGTGCCTTCTGGGAACTAGAAATTACGACATCACAATTCCAGCCATCTGTTTCTATGGGATCCGCCCCTAAGCTACTCACAGCATCCACAACTAGGATAGCATTCGACCCCTTCACAAGATCACCGACCGGCTCAATATCAGTTAAAACACCAGTGGATGTCTCATTAGCAGTCAAAAAAACTGCCTTTATTTTATCAGACAATAACGGCTTAATGAGTTCAGAAGTAACGGTACGCCCCTGAGGCAAGGATACTAGATGACATTTGACGTTAAAAATCGAAGCAATATCAAACCACCTTCGCCCAAAAGTCCCACCAGAGACAACTATAACCTCATCCCCCTCTGACAGAAGATTGGTAACAGCTGCTTCCATTGCTCCGGTACCAGAGCATGATAAAATGAGAACATCATTTTCAGTGCGAAAAACTTTTTGAAGTTTCTCAATAATCCCCAAATAAAACTTTGAGAACTCAGAAGTCCGGTTATAAACCATTGGCTTGGCTCCAGCGGACAATACATCTTCTTCTATTTCCGTTGGTCCAGCAACCATCAAGAGATTTCTATCCAAGAGATGTCTCCTTGAGAAAAGTTTTCTAATATTTAGTGTTTAGTATCTATTCAAATAATAATTCTCGGTGAAAATAAAATTTCTACTTTCATTTAATTTTTAAAGATAATAAATCACGATCAAACCAGGGCATCGGATGGATTTTGGTTGAAATTGCAATGGTCAAAACTGCACCAACTGCGAAAGACATTAATGTTGCCCAAGCAGCCCCAATCAACCCAATTCTCGATATAAGAACATAGTTAAGAACAACATTTAAAACACCAGAAAACAACACGATGCCAGAATATATTTTAGTTCTTCCCTCATGAATAAGGTAACCAATGAATAATTTCCAAATCCCATCAAAAAAATATCCAATACTTATCAACATAACAAAGGAACCGGCCATATGAAATCTCTCGTCAATGACCAAGTACAATAAATACTCTCCACAAAAACCATATACAATCGAAAATATTCCAATGAATACCATAAATAAATATGTTGCCCTTACTATTTTCAAATTATTCATTCTGGAATTTTCATTTATTTTTTCAAAAAAGAACGGAAGCCAAGCCCTACTAAACGCAGTTCCCAAAATCATAACGACCATGCCAAATTTATAACCGACAGAATACAAGCCAGTTGACTGTAGGTCTATCATTTGAGTGACCATTAATTTATCACTAGCCTCTAAGGCCCAACCTGCTATCTGAGCAACCATCAATGGAACGCCAAAAGAATACAACGTCGATGGTTTAAACTGAGAAATATTAAATTGACACTTCCTTCGATAAAAAACTGATGCAGCTAAAATAAAAAACAGCAGGCCACAAACCAGGACACCTGAAATTCGACCTTCCCAGGCCATCCCTATTCCAATAATAAAAAAAAGGGAGAGGAAAATGTCAGACAGGGTTTTCGAATTCATGAATAAAGCATACTTTTGAGGTTTTTTTTCAAGCTGAAACAAGGTCAACAAAAGAGTAATTACTGCATTAAAAAATGAGGCGACAACAACAAGTAAAATCAGATAATCGCCAATTTCAAACAATCCAGAGAGACCCTCTCCAAACAAACCAGAGACAAATATAATTAACAGTATTAGTGCCGAATTCATCCCGACAAACAACAATAAATTACCTAAAAAGACACCTCTATTATGGTCTGTTTGCTTGAAGTACTCTTTGGAGACAATGGTGTTACTGCCCATCAAAACGATACAAGTAAAAAGTGAATTTAAGGCTGTAAAGGTTTCTACTATACCATAGTCATAAGGAGTCAAATACCTTGTTAGCACTGGAAGTAATAAGAAGTTGACCAAGGCATTTAATGCCGCGGAAAACGTATAAATAAACGTTCTCCTAAAGAGTCCCGAACGTACCAGATTTTTTAAAGCAAGATATGATCGTGCTAGCAAAATCTCATCCCCACAACAAGTCGGTGCTGAGGGGGGTCCCTCGTTTTACTGCTTTATTGATTCTTCTACCTAATATCTCACTAAAATATTTCGGGGCAAGACCAGCTCCTGGGCGTATTGCTCTAACATTATCTCTTGTCAAAGTTTCGCCCTCATCCATATCTCGAACGATGTAAAGCGACCTCCTAAAAATTCTTGATTTATACTCTTCTTCAGTTGGCCCATATTTGATAGTCCCCAGCGCCTGCCAAGCCCGCATCGTTTCATCAACTAACAGTTTCAGTTCGCCAGGCTCGATGGAAAATGTTGAATCAACACCGCCATCGTCGCGACATAAGGTAAAATGTTTTTCAATCACCGATGCTCCAAAGGCAACGCTCGCTACTGCCACGCCGATCCCCATCGTATGATCTGATAGGCCAATCTCACACTTATAAAGTTCTCGCAAATGCGGAATGGTTCTAATATTCGTATTTTCAGGTGTCGCCGGATAGCTGCTTGTGCATTTAAGTAAAACTAAATCATTACACCCTGCTTCGCGGGCAGCGGTTACAGTCGCCTCCAACTCAGAAACAGTAGCCATGCCGGTTGAAATAATCATCGGCTTGCCGGTAGCAGCGACCTTACGAATCAAAGGAATGTCTGTGTTTTCGAAGGAGGCAATTTTGTAACAAGGAACATCGAGCTCTTCAAGAAATTCCACGGAGGTATCGTCAAACGGTGTACTGAAGCAAATCAGCCCAAGATCCTTACAGCGATCGAAAATTGGCTTGTGCCACTCCCAGGGAGTGTGGGCCTTCTGATAAAGATCATAGAGCGACCGTCCCTTCCAGAGACTGTTAGGGTCCTCGATGAAAAACTCGCCATCGGATATATTCAGAGTCATGGTGTCGGCGGTATAGGTCTGGAGCTTTAAGGCATGGGCCCCTGAATTAGCGGCCGCTTCCACAATTTCCAATGCTCGCTCTAGAGAATTGTTATGGTTACCAGACATTTCAGCAATGATGAACGGCGGGTGGTCGGCACCTATGCTACGAGTTCCGATAAAAAAATCTTTTTTGTTACCAATTACTTCTGTCATTAGTGCAGTACCTCTTCAAAAGTCATATGGTGTTCCTTGTATCCGGCATTGATAAAGGCCTTCATGGATGCAACATTTGAAGACATCACATCTGCTTTTACAGTAAGGACTTGAGGCAAATTCTCTTTAAGCCAGAGACTGCCAACCCGCACCAACTGCGTACCTATCCCTTGTCCCTGCGTGCCAGGAACCAAATAAACCGATATCAGTGCATCTAGTCCTGTAACGTCATAACGTAGTACACCGACTGGCACTCCATCGATTTCACCAATAAGAATTATCCGATTCGGATTCTCAACAGAATCTTTAAACCATTTCCGGTGCGCATCCAAGGGGATGGGGTCCGTCCCAAAGATATAGCGGCGAGTTTCCTCTGCATTTCGCCATATGTGCAACGAGGCACAATCCTCCATTGCTGCCTTGCGTAAATTGATCGCAGGTGGGATTAGTCGCCCAACAACCCTTTGGACCCCTCTCCCATCAACATACTCAATGCAACGATGCCCGTAAGATTTCAGAGCGTGAGGGGCTCCCAAAAAAAGCCTCAGAGCATTTGCGATATCTTCAGAAGTGGTCTCCGCTGCCCTTCCGAGCCAAAACAGAGCTCCAACTTCAGCACAATCGGCCGTTAAGGCTTCTTGGTTGGCGGCTACAGTCGTAACTATTGCAGGAAGCCCAAGGCAGAATCTCTCCCAAGTCACCGAACCACCAGACCCAAGGGCTAAATCTGCCTCTGCCATCAATGAGGACATATTTGTAACCTGGCAGTGAAACGTAACATTGGCCATCTGCGAGCAGATCGTTTCAATGCTGCCACGGTTCGGGTTAGACTGGCCGACGACAACATCAACATGCAGGCCTACAAGTTTCAAACCTTGGATTGCCTCTAAAGCCTTTGCTGTTTCATTGCTGGCATCCACACCACCATAAAAAACTAGAATTTTCCGCACGCTGCCATCACGTTCACGCAATAAGTGACTAGAATCAGAAAATTCAGACCGCAACAATGCGAAACGAGGACCAAGTAATTGTTCACAGTACGCAGGCAAGTATTCTGAGTACCTTTTCTCCATCTGAGCATAAAAATTCTGGTCCAGTAGCAGATCACAGTCGTGCGGTCGATCTGCAAGATCGTCGATCACCATGATATTCGTGACAATGCCTTGGAATAGACGTTCCCAGTTTGAATCTAGGCTGTAATGATCAACTACAAGCCAATCGATATGACCGAAAAATTGCAGGGTAGTAACTGTTTCCTCAGCATCCTGAGACCAAGGAACTTCCAGCCAGGGTGCATGGACACACCAATTAAGATCATTCTGCATGGCCCCTGGCACAGGAAGAGGATGAACATCAAATCCCCTCTCTCTAATCAAAGTGCAGAGATGGCCCTCAAGTTCACGACACACAAAAAGAATTTCAGCGCCACGTTCCCGAAATCCTTCACCCAGGGTCAGACAGCGCATAACATGCCCACTGCCTATCTGAGATGAGGCATCGACTCTAAAGACAATTTTCACTTGGCAGACTCCCACGCCTTATACATCAGTTCGGCTCTTTTCCAATCCTCTCCCGTGTCGATATCTTGCACCAGGTAACGAGGAAGAATGACGGGAATAGACTCTGACGAGAAGGTAACAACGTCATCTATAAAAGCCTCGGCTTTTCCCCAGTAAAACTGGCCTGCATCGTGATAAGACTCCTCAAGGTCCTGTGATCTGACGAGGATATTTTCAGGGTAAAAAGCCTCAACCGCTCCTTGATGGTTGATTTTAAGTGCCCTTTGAATGGGGTATGGAAAAGAAGTCACCGAGAAGGCGAATGACTTTTCTGACTCAACGAGTTTGTCAAATCCCTCTCGGAGAAACGCGGCTTGAACAAATGGCGCTGTCGCATAGATGCAGCATGCATACTGGGCTGGAGTTCCATTGGTCTCAAGCCATTGCAAGCAGTGCTTAACTACGTCATTGGTGCCGCAATAATCATCGGCGATTGCTTTGGGCCGCAGGAATGGGATTTCAGCTCCAAAATTCTGTGCAACGGCAGCGATCTCTTCATCGTCAGTGGAAACGATGACCCGGTCAAAGAGAGCAGATTGCAGTGCGGCCTCTATGGAATAGGCAATAATCGGTTTACCGACAAAAGTTCTAATATTTTTCCGAGGGATGCGCTTGCTTCCCCCACGAGCCGGGATGATTGCGACGGCCTTCATCCTTCTAGCTCGCTAACGGTAGAGAGCACAGCGTTAATCACATACGCAACATCCTCTTGCGTCATCATCGGGTAAAGAGGCAGTGTAATCGCGCGAGCATAATATGCCTCTGCCTCAGGAAAGTCCCCAGTATTGTACCCAAAGTTTTCCTGATAATAGGGTTGCAGATGAACCGGGATATAGTGGACATTGACACCCAGACCTTTTTCTCGCAAACGATTAAAGACCTTTAAGCGGTCAAGCGAATCGAACTGTAGCATATAGAGATGACAAGAGGACTGAGCCTGCTCAGCCTCGAACGGAATAAGCAGCTTTTCACCTCCACTGAAGGCGTCATTGTATGCTACAGCGATTTCACGGCGTCGGCACACAAACCCGTCAAGTTTTTCTAGCTGAGAAATCCCAAGGGCGCACTGAAAGTCAGTGATCCGGTAATTGAACCCGAGTGTTTGCTGTTCGTAGTACCAAGGTCCGTCCTGGCGGGTCAGCTTGGACGGGTCCTTTGTGATACCGTGTGTTCGCAGGAGGAGCAACTTCTCATAGAGTTCATCGCTGTTGGTGGTAATCATGCCCCCCTCGCCGGTGGTCATATGCTTGACCGGGTGGAAGGAAAAGATGGTCATGTCACTATGGATACAGGAGCCAACCTTATGGGTTTTGCCTTCTACATGATAGCTCGCGCCAATAGCGTGTGCACCATCCTCGATAACCACCAGTTTATTATCCTGGGCCAGCTTACCAATTGCATCCATATCGCATGGCTGGCCAGCAAAATGAACGGGAATTATCCCTTTGGTTGCAGGACAAATCCGCTTCTCAACCTCAGCAGGATTGAGGCAGTAAGTGTTCGATCTGATATCGGCGAATACGGGAGTAGCACCGGCGTAGACGATGCAGTTAGCCGATGCGACGAAAGTGATGGGTGAGGTAATGACTTCATCGCCGGAGCCGAAGTCAGCGGCAAGAACCGCAAGATGCAGCGCCGCCGTGCCATTGGATACGGCTACAGCATACCGGGCGCCGCAATACTTGGCGATTTTTTTTTCGAACTCTTCAACCTTGGGCCCTTGCGTCAACCAGTCAGAGCGCAACGCCTCGGTAACAGCGGCAATATCCTCTTCACAGATACTCTGTTTCCCGTAAGGGATGAATTGATTTCCCACAAGACCCCCTAAACTGTGAATTCAGGGTCGACGTGCAAACGGGTCAACTCTCGCAACTGTTCCACATCCAGCCATTCGGTATTTGTTCCACTATTGTAGGAGAAATTAGGCGGGCACATGCACCCGTCGAATGTACTCATAAACTCCTCTACATCCCACAGCTTCATGGATGGAAGAATGACAAAATAATTTTGACATTCCACGGTACTAATGGCATCTGTTTCGGTGATCATGTCTTCGTGCAACTTCTCTCCAGGGCGAATACCTACGATTTCGTGACGACAATCGGGACCGACAGCCATAGCCACATCAGTGATACGGTAGCTAGGAATCTTTGGCACATAAATCTCACCACCCCACATAATATCCAGAGCACGCAGGACCATTTCAACCCCTTCATCAAGAGAGATGTTGAAGCGGGTCATTCGCTCATCGGTAATGGGCAAGACCCCCCCATGGCGCTTATTAAGAAAGAAGGGGACAACACTACCCCGGCTACCCATGACATTGCCGTAACGTACCACCGAGAGCTTGAGATCTCTCTTACCCTTCATATTATTGGCAGCGACAAAAAGTTTATCTGAACAGAGTTTGGTCGCTCCGTATAGGTTGATAGGAGCTGCCGCCTTGTCGGTACTGAGTGCCACTACCCGTTTCACTGCTGTGTTGAGGCAAGCATCGATGACATTCTGAGCACCCATAACATTTGTTTTAATACATTCGAAGGGATTGTATTCCGCGGCCGGAACTTGTTTCAATGCTGCTGCATGGATTACGATGTCAATCCCCTCCATGGCCCTGATCAACCGTTCTCGATCACGGACGTCACCAATGAAATACCGTATTTGCTTATATTTCTCTTCCGGGAACTCCTGTGCCATTTCGAACTGCTTGAGCTCATCCCTTGAGAAAACAACAACTCTTTCAATCTCTGGATAATCACTCAAGATGCGCTTAATAAATTGCTTACCAAAAGATCCCGTTCCTCCGGTGACAAGTATTGATTTTTCGTTTAACAATGGACTACTCCTATCTCGATAGTTATTTCCAGAGAATCGGTAAATTCAAGGCGTAGGCGCGATATGTTATGCTTGCAAGATAACATCGCCATAAATTAGTCACGAATCATAATGTTTTCCTAATAGATTCTGAGAGAGCCGATATACGCAACCAATATCAGATAACTACCAGAGATGTTCGCCCCACTCAGGACAATGGGAGCTTATAATTTTTCAAAAAGTACAACAGATATGAGAATCCCTCCGACTTGATACTTGACTGACAAAGAAGAGTCATCGATCATTTGAGATCCAAGAACTAAGTGCAACATAAGGAAACCTATAATCAACCAGGTTCACCTCAATCTGCCCATAGAGCAGATCCCACGTATTTAATACCTTTATTTTACTGTTATTTCCATTCGCCGTTGCGCACTACTGATAAACTCAACACAAAATGCAAACATAACCCCTCCCACAAGGCCGAGAAGCACCGACACCACAAGAACAATCGACTTCCTAGACCCCGTCGGTGTTACAGAACGAACAACAACGCCAAGCTTGCGAGTTTCCTGCAAGGTGGCAATTTTATTTTCGATGGTAGAAACAACATTCTTCTGAGTCGCCTGCTCAGATTCACGCATCGCCTTGAGCTCAATCATTTGACTCTGCAGCTTGGCAATCTGCTTTTTCTGCAACTCCCAGTCACGACGATTTTGGGCAACATTCTTCTGCAAAACCTGTTTTTGGTTCTCCAGGTTTATATTCAGTCGCTCCCGCAACTCTGAAAGACGCCTCTCGTTCCGCTCAATCTGGTTGGTGATCATCAACAGGGTCATGGCCTGCGCCTCATTGCTGCCGACATTGGCAGTGGCTTGCGCGCGACTAGCATGGGTCTGAGCAAGATTTTCTTCAACCTCAGTAATCTGTTGGCGCAGTAGCTGCTGGGTTTCGGCCAGACGTTTCTCCCGGGAAAGCAGAAGCTGTTTCTGATCATCAAAGCTAATCAATTCCATCTTTGCCGCCTCTAACTGAATCAATAAACCCTTCTCCTTGACCACAAATAGACGTGGATCTTCGAGAGCCTTAAGCTTAATTCCCTCCTTCTGCGCCGCAAGCTGGTAACCCCGACGCGGCACATCGAGTATCCGACCATGATCAGCCATGAGCGGTTGCGTCACCAAATCATGTAACCGCTGATAGGACTCAGCCATCTCGAGCGGACCCTTGCTTGACAGAATGATTAAATTACTCTTTTTAGGATTCTTGACCTCAACCTGGAAGGTGCCTTCAGCGTCCAAATCCATCATTTGAGCGATGGCCAGCGGAGCGTAAGATTCATAAATTTTAGCCAGCACCGCCTCGGGGGATTCAATGACACGGCCCACCACTCCGGAACCATTACTCACTAAAGTAGTACCAATCTCAATTGAAGAGGTGTAGGTGTATTGATCGGGCGTCAGAAACACAAAGGCAGTCCCGCCCAGCAGGCAGACAAAACAGATTCCCACAATAAGATATTTGCGTTTCATCAGGATCAACCAGAGTTGTACCAAGTCAACTTCATCCGATGCGGCGCAACCAACAACATTCGGTGACAAGAAATCAGCCTGAGGTTTCATATTCTGTTCCATTACAACACATCCCTATACAAAGTTCGTAATTAATCGGGTCAAGCTTTGCGATCAATTTATTCAAAACGTAATAAATATATTCCAGACACAACAAATATGTATTAAGAAGCTGTCCTTAACAACAAAAGTTGCCTTGAATCTGCGCCCCTATTTTAAACACCATGAAACAACTAACGCAAATAATGCTGCATATACCACTCCACGAAACGACCCACGCCTGTCTCAATTGAAGTCTCCGGTTTGAAACCAACATCACGAATTAAATCATCAACATCAGCATAAGTTGCAGGCACATCACCTGGTTGAATCGGCAACATTTCTTTTTTAGCCGTCTTTCCGAGCGCCTTTTCAATGGTCTCGATTAGCGTCATCAATTCAACCGGATTATTGTTTCCAATATTATAAAGGCGGTAGGGCGCAGAACTGGTCGCCGAATCGGGCTGCTCGCTGCTCCAATCGAGATTAGGCGCGGCAACCCGGTCAAGGACTCGAACAACCCCTTCGACGATATCATCGATATAAGTGAAATCACGCCGCATCTTGCCTTGGTTAAACACCTGAATCGGTTTGCCTTCGAGAATTGCCTTAGTGAAGAGGAACATCGCCATATCAGGGCGTCCCCAGGGTCCATAGACTGTAAAAAAACGTAAACCTGTGGTCGGCAAACGAAATAGATGACTGTAAGTATGTGCCATCAGCTCGTTGGCCTTTTTGGTGGCAGCATACAGTGACACCGGGTGGTCAACATTGTGGTGGATGGAGAAGGGCATCGCGGTGTTGGCACCATAAACCGAAGAAGATGAAGCGTAGACAAGATGTTGGATTTTGTGATGACGACAACATTCAAGAATATTTGTGAATCCGACCAGATTAGCGTCAATATAAGCTTGAGGGTTTTCAAGGGAATAGCGGACTCCTGCCTGAGCCGCAAGATGAACGACACGATCGAATTCTTCTATGGAGAACAGGTTCTCCAATCCAGAACTGTCAACAATATCAATTTTTTGAAAGCTGAAGCCGTCTAGCAGACTTAATTGTTCAAGCCGGGCTTGCTTAAGAGCAGGATCATAATAATCATTCAGGTTGTCAATTCCAACTACGATGTCGCCACGCTCACACAGATACCGAGAAACATGAAACCCAATAAAGCCGGCAGCGCCAGTCACTAAAACTTTCACTTCATACTCCAAACAAAAATGGTCGGAGGCGAGAAGACCGCCTCCGACCGGGTGCGATAACGGCGGAACTATTTATTTCTGTTGAGCTTCTTCACCAACAGTGATCTGATCAGCCATCTTGGCGAAGGTCTTCTCACCAATACCTTTGACATTAATAATGTCAGTAGTTGTTTTGAACTGACCATGAATTTCTCGATACTCAATAATATTGGTCGCAGTCTTCTCGCCAATACCTTTCAACTCTACAAACTCGGCAACTGTAGCCTTGTTAATATTGACCTTCTGTGAAGCAAAAACAGCCTGAGCCGAGGCACAAATCATGACCAGCAACAGACAGAAGCAAAAAGTTTTACGGATACAATTTTTCAAAGTCCCCTCCATGTAGGTAAGCCCCTTATGGGCATCTAAAACGGTTACAAAGAACCGTTATCGCCATCCCCCTCCCCTGATTACGAAGAGCTAACAGACAGTATCATTAAGGTGTATAGATGTGAAGATTTTTTTGTGAAAGACCTAATGCCTCACACAAAAACTATCCATAAAACTCAATAACATTCCGCACCAACTAGACCAGGGGCACTTGCATCTTTCGCAGCAAGAAGCGGGGGGCTCTGGATTGGCCAATCAATACTTAATTGAGGATCATCCCAGCGGATACAACGTTCATGTTCCGGAGCATAATATTCTGTCGTTTTATACAGAAAGTCCGCAGAGGAACTCAAGACCAAAAAACCGTGAGCAAAGCCTTCCGGCACCCATAATTGTCTCTTGTTTTCGGCTGAAAGAACGACCCCGATCCACTGCCCAAAGGTCGCTGAAGAGCGCCGTAAATCAACAGCGACATCATAGACTTCACCGAGAACACATCTTACAAGCTTCCCCTGGGGTTGCTTCACCTGATAGTGCAGACCACGCAGAACGCCTTTAGATGAACGTGAATGATTATCCTGAACAAAGGCTGTTTTCAATCCAGTCTCTTCTTCCCATTGCCTCTGATTGAAGCTTTCCATAAAAAAACCGCGCTCATCACCAAAAACCTTTGGCTCAATGATGAGTACATCCGGGATTTCGGTTTTAATAATGTTCACGCTATCTCTTCTCCCGTAGAACCTTCTCCAAATACTCACGATAGCTCGACTTCGGTGTGTCCTCTATAACCAATTTCATTTTCTCTTTGTCAATATAGCCTTTAGATAAAGCCACTTCTTCCAAACATGCAATCTTCACCCCCTGACGTGCTTCAAGGGTCCCTATGAAGTGGCTGGCTTCAAGCAGGCTCATGTGAGTCCCGGTATCGAGCCAGGCGATCCCACGCTCCAGGCATTCAACCATTAGTTCTCCGCGCTGAAGATAAGCTATATTAAGGTCAGTAATTTCTAGTTCACCACGAGGAGAGGGGGTTAATTCCTTGGTCATTTCAACGACTTTACCATCATAGAGATAAAGCCCTGGAACAGCGAAATTTGATTTCGGTTGCTGCGGTTTTTCCTCAATGCCGATCGCCTTTCCCGCCATATCGAACTCGACAACACCGTAACGTTCCGGGTCATTGACTTGATATCCGAAGACTCGGGCGCCACCAGTAAATTCGGCAAAAATTCTGTCGAGATCCATCTTTCCATAAAAAAGATTGTCTCCCAGAATCAAACAGACGGGTTGATTGTCGATAAATTCTTCCCCAACAAGAAAAGCCTGGGCAATCCCCTTCGGTTCGGGTTGAACTGCGTAGGTCAATTTAATACCCCAGCGACTGCCATCACCAAGGAGAGCTTCGAAACGCGGAGTATCCTGCGGGGTAGAAATAATCAGAATATCCTCCACCCCTGCGCGCATCAGGGTCGAAAGCGGATAATAGATCATCGGCTTATCGTAGATCGGTTGAAGTTGTTTGCTGGCGACCAAGGTCAAGGGGTAAAGACGTGAACCGGCTCCACCGGCCAGAACAATCCCTTTTTTAATTCCTGCCATATCAAATCTCCTGAATCAAAAAGATCAAAACGCTGATAATTATCGTTCGATAAAGTATTTAGCCAAGCTATCTTGCCAAAAGGGAATAGATTTTCCGGTAAGTTGGCAGTATTTCTCTTTTGAAAAAACTGAATAAGCAGGTCGCTTGGCAGGCAAGGGATAATCCTCCGTTCTGATCGGAGCAATCTCCTTAATCTTCAAATTTTCACCATTCTTACGGGCCAGGTCGACAATTTTCAAAGCAAAATCATACCAACTGCAGGCGCCGTCATTCGAGAAGTGATAGATCCCGTAAGGGTCGACATCAGATGCCAGAATGCTGAATATCGCATCTGCGAGGTCACCTGTATAGGTCGGACTGCCGATCTGATCCGCCACAATCCCGAGTTTTTCTCGTTGCTTAGCCAGACGGATAATGGTTTCGACGAAATTGTTACCACCGGGTCCATACAGCCAACTGGTTCGCAGGATAATAAATTTTTCCAGACGACTTGTGAGAATAGATTGCTCACCCAAAAGTTTCGAGCGGCCATATGCCGACTGAGGTCCAACAATGTCTTTTTCGCTCAAAGGCGTATTCCCCGTCCCGGAGAAAACATAGTCGGTTGAAATGTGAACCAACGTTGCGCTGGCTGCATGAGCGGCCTCGGCCAGAGTTCCGACTGCGCTGCCATTGACCCTAGTTGCCACCTCCTCCTCCGACTCACAAGCGTCAACATTCGTGAATGCCGCGCAATTGATAATGACTGCCGGGCTCAATCGCTGCACAGTCGCCAACACCTGGGCTTGATCCGTCAGATCAAAGTCAGGTAGATCGACCGCAATAATTTCCCACTCGCCAGCAGCTCTCGCGGCGATCTTTTGCGCGAGCATCCCTTTACTGCCGACAAGAAGTAATTTTTTTTTATGGTTCACTACATCCATGACTCAACGGTTACCATACATAGTTTCGTAATATTCCTGATAAGAGCCATCCAGAACTGAAGATATCCATTCAGGGTTTTCCAGATACCAGTCGACCGTTAATCGAATCCCCTCCTCAAAAGTCACTGATGGCTCCCAGTCTAGCTCATCCTTGATCTTGCTGGCGTCGATAGCGTAGCGCCTGTCGTGCCCGGGACGATCCGTGACGTAGCGGATTAGGTTCTGCCGGGCGTCCCCGGAAGGGAGCAGACCGACTTTTTCATCAAGTAAGTCGCAGACTGTCGTCACAATTTCTATATTTTGCTTCTCATTGTTTCCACCAACATTGTAGGTTTCACCAAGCTTCCCATGTTGTAATGCTGTCATAATTGCGGCACAGTGATCGACAACATAGAGCCAGTCACGCACATTCTTGCCATCGCCATAGACCGGTAATTCTTTACCGTTTAAAGCATTATTGATAATCAACGGAATCAATTTTTCAGGAAAGTGATAGGGACCATAGTTATTAGAACAGTTGGTGATCAATGTCGGCAATCCGTAAGTATGAAAGTAGGAGCTAACCAGATGATCTGACGACGCCTTGCTTGCCGAATAAGGTGACCGCGGATCGAAAGGGGTGGTTTCACAGAAGAGTCCGGTCTCTCCGAGTGATCCGTAAACTTCATCAGTGCTGACATGTAAGAAACGAGCATGAAGAGGCGACAGATGTGAGGTTGACAACCAGGCTTTCCTTGCAGCCTCAAGCAACATAAAAGTACCATTGATGTTGGTTCGGATAAACTCAGACGGGCCGCTGATACTGCGATCAACGTGAGACTCGGCTGCAAAATGGACCACCGTATCAATCTGTTCTTCATCGAAGAGCGCTTCGATCAAACTGGAATCGCAAATATCCCCCTTGACGAACCGATATCGTGGATCTTTTTCAATGTCACGCAGATTCTCCGGGTTGCCAGCGTAAGTTAACTTATCCAAGTTAATCAACCGACAGTCATCTACAGAATTCAAAAAATGTCGGACAAAATTGGAACCAATAAAACCACAACCACCGGTAACAAGAATACGTTTCATATTTTCTCCAGACAAAAAAAGCGCTGAAGAACTGAATAAACCTTCAGCTTCAGCCTCAGACCGCACCACACTATTTTTGATGTTATCAAAAAATTAAGACGACAACGATATAACAACACTCAGTAGATTGAAAGATTTTTCAAATTTAACCTTATCTGGAGAAAGAGCACCCAAGGCAAACTAACTCGACCATCAAATAGGCGTAAGAACCAAGCTGTTTTTCTAGCGTCGAGGGAGTTCAACTTCTTAAGCAACTGCCTCAAAACCTGTTGCGCAAATAGTAGCAGGAGGCTAACATCGCGGCTTAACCATCAGCCATACACTTTGGAGTAACCGGAATGGAAAAGCTCTCTGCCTTCGTGACCACCTTCAACAACGCGCACACGCTGAGAATCTGCCTGGAGAGTGTCCAATGGGCCGATGAAATCGTGGTACTCGATTCCTTTAGCAATGATGAAACGATGCAGATTGCCGAAGACTTTGGGGCCAAAACATTCCAACATGAGTTTCTCGGCTATGGGCCACAGAAGCAGTCTGCAATGGAGAAGACCAGCCACCGTTGGGTCCTGTTGCTTGATGCCGACGAGGCTCTCTCTCCGAAGCTACAGTTGGAAGTCCAGCAACTGCTAAAGAACGGACCGCAACTTGACGGTTATGAACTGCCACGTCAGGAGCAGATGTTCTGGCGTATGGCCAGTACATCTTCGCGCCTGAACGGCTTCTTACGACTCTTCGACAAGAGCAAGGCGCGAGTCTCGGACATGCCGATTCATGCGGCTCCCAAGGTCACTGGAAAGGTTGGACGCCTCAATGCGCCCTTCTATCATTTCGGTGAAGTTGACATCCACACTAAAGTCGACAAGATCAACAGTTACTCAACTGGCTTAGTTGTCGATAAGGTCGCCAGGGGGAAAAAACCCAACCCCTGGATTTTACTCGTCTACCCACCGGTATTTTTTTTGCGGCAATATGTTGTAAAACGAAATTTTCTGAATGGCTGGTCTGGCTTCATTGCCGCCGCTATCAACACGTTTTATGCATTTTTAAAATATGCGAAGCTCTTCGAATATGCACAGCAAGAGAAATATGGTACCGATCTACTGCCAAAGAACGCGCCTGAATACCAGAGAAAAGACCGCCCCAAATAAAAGGCGTGTGACGTCCTTCAGACTCAAACACTCAGCAAGTGACCCAAGGCGTTATGAAGTGTTTTCCCAATCTTGTCCGTCGAAAAATAACGTTCATAGCTTACCCTGGCTGACTGTCCCATTTGATCCAACCCTTCAACATCGCACAACAGGTCGGAGACTTGAGCAGCCAGGCCCTCGGAGTCCCCAGGCTCTACCCAGACTATCCCCTGCTCATTATTCGCCTGCAACTCACAGGAGTATGCTGGGGCACGCCGTGTGATCAAAGGCTTGGCGCAGGCCAGAGCTTGGTAAACCTTATTTGGGATCACACGCCCGGCTTTAGGTGTTGTTCCGAAAACCCCAAGAATCAGATCAGCCGAACAGATTATCTCCGGCAAATCGGTATATGGTACCCAGGGAAGAAACTCTACATTGGCCAACCCTTCTGCTAAAGCGCGACAACTCTCTAACAATGGACCTTCCCCAATCAATCTCCAAACCGCAGGCGGCCCCTGGTAAATCCTAGCTGCCTCAATAATTATTTCAGGACCCTGAAGATGTAAAAAACTGCCATAAAAGAGGATTTCAAAGGGTGGCTGCGTGCGACTGGTTCTATTTTCTGCTGGTTTAAATAGACCTTCTTCAGCTCCGACCGGAATAACGACTAGCCGCTTTTGCGGGACCTGCAGCATCGAAGCAAAAAAATCAGCATGCTCCAAAGTATCCGCAAGAACCAGATCGGCACGGGAGAAACAATCTCGCTCCCAGCGAAGAAGCTTCTTCGCTCGTCGGCTACCTTCTGTCAGCTTGGATCGTTCAAAAACCTGCTTATCATAGGCGCTGATCAAAGGATCAAAAACTAGAGGAATATTACGGCGGCGAGCCCACCGATATGCTGCTCTCAGATCCCGTTGCCGAAAGCAGGGCACCCAGACCAAATCAACCTCCGGCAAGGAACGCAGTAACGCCTCGATATCCCCGAATCCACTCAGTTTCGGTGTAAAATCGACCAATCGCCAACCCTGATTTTTCAGGAGTTGTCGCAAAATACGATTACGCGAATAATCGGGATCAAAGTGTCCCCACCAGAGGACAGAGGGGTTGCCAGTAGACATCAGGCATCATTTCCTTCGGTGCAAAATTCACGTGCAATCGGGCTATGGATTGTTGCCACATAAAGTACGGTGTACCACATGATAACCTGCATCCACGCGCTGGAATAGAAATCAAAATGAGTGTTTAACGGGAAAAGTGCGGTCAGCAACCCAACAGCAAAGGGTGCCGCATAAAGCTTCTGATAGCGATCTGACCTAAACCAGAAAACCAGAAGTAAACCACAAAAACCAACCAGTCCCACAAGACCGATGATCCCCGACTCACAAGCAACATCGAGAATCATCGTATGCGCATGTAAGGCCCCCAGTTTTCTATCGCCAGCTTTTACAAAAATATCATCAGGTCCTGCATAATCGTTGTAAACATAACGGAAATTTTTTGCACCAACCCCATTTAGCGGATGATCCTCAAACATTTGTACGGCGATAGTCCAGATCGGCAAACGAAAAGCAAGTGCGTGATCAATTGACTTTCGATCTCCACTAAAAACCAAAATAGATTTATCCACCCGAGCTGTGAATAGTGGAACGGTTTGGTAGCTGATAATTCCTACCACAACGACCAAACTCATCAACACTATAAATGAACGAATTGGAACAGTTTTCAATTTAAGACAGATAATCCCTGCAAACCCCATACAAGCAACGGCCAGCATGATCCAACCACCGCGACTTCCAGCTAAAAGCACTACCAAGACCAGCGCAACGAACAATACAATTTTGACGTACTTATTTTTCAACCGATCGATAAAAATCATCAAAATGGGTGAGTAAACAGCCAAATACAATCCCAGTTTCACATGTTTACCGAACACACCGCTCACTCGATTAAGCAGGGGAAATCCGAACAGATCCACCCCAAAAAAAGCCTGAATCAAGGCATCTCCGATCCAGAAGAGGAGTAAAAACGAAACCCAGGAGACAACGCGATCTCTCAATTTCAAATCATCAAGGTGATAAATAACAAACACACCGAAGAAATAGTATCTGAGATACCCAGCAGAGAACCTGACGACATCCCATTGATTGATCGAGTCAGTCGCAGAAAAAATGATCGGTAGCCAAAGTAGCAAGAACAGTAGCGAGAACTTCCTGACTTTATCCAGTCCCAAGACATTAGACCCCTGCTTGACAACAAGAATAAGGCCAAAAATTGCCATTAATATGAGTGGAATCTCTGCAGACCGGGCAAGCGGGGTCAAGACAACACACATCAGCAACAACGTGCTCAAAAGCTTGTCCATCTTTATCTTCATTTTATATAATCGTCACTTTCTCTTAATGATATGTCGATACCTATATCAAATCATTTTTGAGGCGTGAGGGAATGCGCCATCAAAAGGTAAAGTTACCTACAGAAGTAAAATACCGCCTGATCGCCCTGTTCTTTCTGGTTCAATTCGCGAGTCTTACGCTTAAAGGAGCGCAGCTGCGACCGATTAAATACCTGTTTATCGCGCGAGTTTGAATTGCCCGGGATATCCTGCTGATAAAGTTCGGAACCAATGAATTGCCCTTTCGTAGAATCGTAGTCGATCCGGTCCACCTTGAGCTCCGAATTCTCTGCAAGGATACTCATACTTTTTCGGGTCAACAAATACAGGTGACGAGGGGCATCAATTTGCATCCAGTTCTCGCGGTAATGCTCCCATGCGTAGGAATCTGCGACAGGAACACGGATCAGAATTCGCCCTCGGTCTGCGAGCAGAGCTGCAGCAGTGTTGATCATCTCTTGAGGATCCCCCATATGCTCCAAAGAGTGGTGGAACATAATAAGGTCGAATTTTTCCTGCGTATTCTCTCGGAATTCCTGCAGACTTTGTTTGTGGATGACGACTCCATTATGGTAGCGGAGTGTTTCCTGAATAAATGGATCCAAACCGACGCATTGCCTGAAACCACCCAGATGCATTTTCAAAAGTGTTTTACCGTTACCGCAGCCAATGTCTAGAATTTTTGAATCTAAATCTGCTCCCGAATTTCTGACCCATGCAAGATGTTTTGGAGGACGAACAAAAGCTCCAGCAATTCGTTCCAGCCACTGGCCGCGCTTGTTGCGCAGCGCATAACGAAAACTACGCCACTTAGAAACAGCTAGTTTATCGTATGATCGAAAAGAGTAATAATTTTCAGGATAGTAACGACCAAGATCCTCTGGAATCTGTTCGATCTGCAAACAACCACAGAACGAGCATTGGAAATATTCAAATTCTTCCCGTGTTCCGAACATCATTTCCTTAACGGTATAGGCTTGGTGGTCGCCTTGGATTCCGCAAATTCGGCACAGGTTACTCATGTTTAAATTCTCCACTGCAAATCAAAGGAACACAGGTAGTCTGATTTACTTATTGATCACGAGACGAAGTCTAAAAAGAAATTTAATTCTTTCGGTCAGCTAAGAGAGATTCATACACTTGAATTGTTTTCACGACCATAGTTGAGAGAGTAAAGTTCTCCTCTATATGTCCCCGAATAGAGCCCGTTTTGCAACGACACACGTCTATAATTTTACCCGCCAAGCCCTCATGATCACCAACCTCAAAAAAATCTCCGGTATGACCCTCTACAATGATATCCAGTACTCCACCGTGGTTAGTAGCAATCACAGGTGAATTCATCGCAATGGCTTCAGCAACGCTGCGCCCAAAGGTTTCCGGCTTACGGGACGCGGAGATAACCAGGTCACTCAATGCGTAGATTTCAGCAATCTTAGCCTGATTTCCGGCAAAGTGGATGTAATCCTCTGCACCAAGTTCAGCCACCAATGCCTGCAGACTTTGTCGGTAGCTCTCCTTATCCGCCCTCACCCCGCCAACTATCAAGCCGACGACAGTGGGCAGCTTCTCTTTCGCCAAAACGACACCACGAATAAATGTTTCATAATCCTTCAACTGAGTAATACGCCCAACCGACGAGATAATCAACCGTCCGTCCAGCTGATATTTCTGTTTAAAATCCTGCATGAACTCTCGATCAATGTTATCTGGATTAAACAGCTTCAAATCCACTCCCCGCGGGATAACAACTATCTTTTCTTCGGGAACTGAGTAGTGCTTCTGGACATATTCCTTAATCGAACGACTGACACAAATAACCCGGTCACCAAAGGTCATCACCCGACTGTAGGCGTTCACACTGTTAAATCCATGAACAGTGGTCACAAAGGGGACACACATGGAACGATTTGCGAGGAAAGCCAGCCAAGCCGGCACACGGCTGCGGGCATGCAGGATGTCAGGGTTTAGTTGTCGCAGCAGTTTTCTAAGTTGAATCATCCGGCTTGGAGCCGTAAGTAGATTCTTACTGACGACGTCGAAAACAACATGTCGCCCACCATCCAAATCAATCTGGTCCGCCTGACGGCCGCCTGCACTAATGACGACACTCTCAATTCCGAGGCTGACAAGTTCACGATTGAGTTCAACCACACCCCGCTCAACCCCACCCTCATTAAGTTCAGGCAACAACTGAACAACTCTCACAACGCCACCTCACGAAGCCGTTTACCCAGGTCGATTTTCTGATGACACTCTGCCGTTTCACCATCAAACAGGTGAACACATCCCTCATCAACAAGATGCTGTAAGAATCGCGAGAATTTATTTTGTCCCTTTAAAGGATGCGGCGCGAGAATTTCTATATTTGAGCATCCGTAGCTGACCGCTTCGCTGATCATAGAACTGGAATCTGCTGTTAAAAATACGTATTCACTGAGCTGGAGAAAATCGGGAATCGGATTGATCGGTTCTAGAGAATAGAGAATCGCACGTGTAAACGGGAATTCGCCCAAAACTTTTTCAAGTTCGGGAGGCGTACGCCGAGAGCTTGTGACCAGAATTTTATGCTCGGGGAACAGGGTGAAGATCGTCGCCACTTGTTGCCGCAACCGATCCTTATCAAGGGTGACATGCTTACTGTTGCCACCAACTATAAGCGACACATAACGATCACCGGGGATTGCCGTAACCAGGCCTTGCGGCTCAACATAAGAGAGGTTGATCGGCAAGCTTATAATGTTCGGACTAACGGGTGGGCTATCATGTTCCTGAGCGACAATCAGATCAAAATTGTAGCGATAACCGCGCGGCAACATAATGGCAACAGACTTGGCACCAATCTTCTGAGCAAGAATTTTATTGGCAAAATATGTTTCAGATCCTGCCGAAACAACAGCGTCAAACTCACCCTCAATACTATCGACATGAAATAGGCTGTTCATTCGCAAACCACAACGATCTATCAGGTAAGAGAATGCTTTGGCAACTCGACTGCGGAAAGACACAGCGCAGACGTTAAAGTCATATCCCAAAGAACGCGCAAAAGCCAAAGACTGATTCAGGTGCCCCGGCTTACCGTCGCTGAGGATCAGCAGACGTTTTTTTTCTACATCAACCAAATCAATACGACTCGGCTTCATCAAGCAGCATCACAGGAATGCCATCACGTACAGGATACTCCAAGTGGCAATGCCCACATCGCAGTGTGCTGTTTTTATGCGGCTCAACCGGTTTCTTACACTTTGGACAGGCAAGAATGTTGAGAAGTTCTGCACTGATCTTCATTTAACCCCCTTGAGAAAAGCTTGCAGCGTTCGCTGAAAGCCGCCTTCATTTTCAAAATTAACAGCAACTGGAACCTGCAGACAAATAGTTGAGAAT
>JAJRRT010000105.1 GCA_024279255.1 Deltaproteobacteria bacterium
CTGGCGGGCACCAGTTATAGTAAAGCCCTGCTGATAAAGTAAGGACTTAATCAGCAGGGCCTGTTCTATATCTTCACGACGATAAAGACGCTGATTAGAGCGACTTTTAACCGGCTTTAGCGATTTAAATTCTTCTTCCCAGTAACGAAGAACATGAGATTTAACTCCAACAAGCTCAGCAACTTCGCCAATCTTGAAATAAATTTTATCCGGAATCCGATCAGCCACCGCAGCAGCTTAACCTAGTTCTCATTGATCGAGGTTTTAAGGACCTGACTCGGTTTAAATGTCAGGATACGTCTGGATGAGATCTCTATCTCATTCCCGGTCTGAGGATTACGACCACGTCTGGAGGCTTTGTCCTTGACGACAAAATTACCGAAACCGGCAATTTTTATTTTTTCTCCACTCTCAAGAGTCTCTTTCATCAGATCAAAAACCAGCTCAACAATAGATGCCGATTCTTTTTTTGAGAACCCTGTCGCCAAATAGACGCTTTCGATGAGATCAGCCTTGGTCATATTCCCTCCTGCAATTCAGTGGCAGGTACAGTACAACGGTTACTATCTAGTTGATATTTCAGGTTTTATATCACATGGCCGAAAGGACCGCAATACCTTTTAACGAATTTCAGCCGACAGTTGATGGCAGACTGATCTGACCAGTTTCCCATGAGCCTTCGCAACCTCATCTTCTGTCAGTGTTTTTTCAACAGATCCATAGCGTACTCGCAAGGCTAGACTCTTCTTACCTTCAGGAATTCCTTTTCCGTCATAAAGGTCGAAAATTACAATATCTTGGCCAAGCTTCCCTAGACTTTTTCGTGCAACATCCAGAACTTTTTGGGCCTCAATTGAATCATCAATCAGTAAAGCACTATCACGCTCAACGGCTGGAAACCTGGATGGCACTGTAAAGGCAGTAAAATGTCCCGCCGCCGCAAAGACCTTATCGAGGTTCAATTCAAACAAATAGGTTTCTTGGTCAAGATCAAACTCTTGTTGAACTTGAGGGTGTAACTCACCAACAGAGCCAAGGACCGTCTTACCACTGTAGATTTGAGCCGACCTGCCCGGATGTAAATATTTTTCGGAATTAGCACTAGAAAAATGGGGGTCCTTAACTCCAAGGAGACTAAGAACTTTCTCCAATACCCCCTTCAAATCGTAAAAATCAACCTTGTCCCTTGATTGATTCCACCCCAGCGGCGACTTTTGCCCTGTAATCGCAGCAGTTAGATATAATTCTTGACGACTACCAACTTTATCTTCTGTGGCAAAGAAGACTGGGCGAAGCTCAAAAAGATGTAAGTCGGTCGAACTATGAGCCAGATTTCGCGATATCGTCTCAAGCATGCTCGGAACCAGTGTCGTGCGCATGACCGCCTGATCTTCATTCAACGGATTCAAAATACGCACCGCGTCAAACCGTTGGTCTTCTGCAGCCAACTGAAGCTTACCAGTGGCGGCAGAAGATATAAATGAGTAGTTGATGATTTCAGAAAAACCGCATCCAACCAGCAGATTACGCACTTCTGTCTCCAACTTCAATTCTGGCTTCTCAACCTGACTTTCAAGACAGGCTCTTGGCATTGTGACCGGGATGTTATCATAGCCAAAGAGCCGAGCGATCTCTTCGATCAGATCTACTTCCCGTTCGAGGTCTGGACGAAAACTTGGAACTTCAACCTCAATAGTCCCGGCTACATCAATTTTCCCCGGCTGAGTATCCAAACCAATCCCCTCCAACAAACTGCGAATCTGCTGAAGATCAACATGAACACCAAGAAGTTTCTCAGCATTCGCTGCACTAAAGATAATTTTCGCCTTTGGCAAAAGAGTCGGATAGCTGTCTATTAAACCAGTAGAAATCTCACCGCCTGTAAGGTCCGCAATAAGAGCCGCAGCACGGTCGAGTGCGACCGGAATCATATCGATATCAGCACCTCGCTCAAAGCGGTGTGATGATTCAGTATGCAGACCATGTCGTTTACTGGTTCGACGGATACTCACCGGATTAAAATAAGCCGCTTCCAGCAGAATAGTTGAAGTATCATCCTTAACTTCTGAGTTCAAACCACCCATGACCCCCGCCATGGCAACGGGGCGCTCACCAGCACAGATCATTAGATCTTCAGCAGTCAATTGATGCTTGGTATCATCGAGAGTTGTGAACGACTCCTTTGCCGTCGCACGTTTAACGACAATTTTCCCATTATTCAGATGTCGAAAATCGAATGCGTGCATAGGGTGACCAAGTTCCATCATCACGTAGTTGGTAACATCGACCACGTTATTAATGGAACGCATCCCAATGGCTTCAAGTCGTTGCACCATCCAGTCAGGGGAAGGTCCGACTTTGACATTGTTAATCATCCGCGCGGCATACCGAGGGCACCCTTCAGGGTCAACAATCTCAACACTGACAGAGGTTGTAATATCCGCGTCACTGGCGACAATCTCAGGCTTAGGTAAGGTCAGCGCCTTACCGCACAAAGCAGCAACCTCGCGAGCAATACCAACAACACTCAGACAGTCAGGCCTATTCGGTGTCAAGCCAATCTCAAAGACGGTATCCTTAATCTTCAAGGCTTCAAAAATCGGTATACCAACTTCAAGCGCCGGATCAAGAATCATAATCCCGGCCGCTTCGCCAGACAGAGCAAGTTCCTTTTCAGAACAGAGCATCCCGGCAGATTCCTGACCACGTATTTTAGATTTCTTAATTTTAAAGTTACCGGGCAGAACAGAACCAGGTTGCGCAAAAGCAATATAGTCACCCGTCTTGTGATTTGTCGCACCACAAACGACCTGAACAATTTCACGGCCATTATCGACCTGACAGACTGTCAAGCGATCAGCATCTGGATGTGGCTCTACTTTTTCAAGCCGGGCCACGATGACAGTGTCAAGCCCTTCACCAATGGAGGTCATCCCTTCAACCTCAAGCCCAAGCATCGTTAAACGATCAGCAAGCTCTTGTGGGCTATAGTGAAAATCGACAAATTCTTTTAACCAATTGTAAGTAACAATCATTGGATCAACCTTTGTCCAGACTTAAAACTGCCGTAAAAAGCGCAGATCATTTTCAAAGAATAGGCGTAAA
>JAJRRT010000010.1 GCA_024279255.1 Deltaproteobacteria bacterium
CCGCCAGTAGAAGAGGAGCGAGGAGAGGGCGCTGACCACCAGCACCAGCGGCAGGGCGCGGAAGGCCAGAATAAAGGCCGCACCGGGGAACTTCTCGTCAAAAGGGAGTTCGCCGCCGCCGACATAGCCGAACACCAGAGAAGTCCCGGCCATGGTCGCTTTTTCAAGTGCCATTGCGCCCTGATTGATCATCAGGAAGAGACTTTTAAATGGCGGAAACTTCAGGAGTGTCAGCGCCAGAACAAATTGCAGGATGAGGCCGATAATAACCGGCCAGGCTTCGACTTTACGGCGATTCTCGCTGATAGACCAGGCAAAAAAGAGGATAAAGAGGACGCCGAGAACTCCCTGAAAGGGCATGATATGTCTCCAGAGTTTGAGATTGTGAGTGTTCTTGCGGCGGTGTCAGCCCTGACGCTCGCGTTCGGTCAGGCCATCAACGAAAGAGAGTTGATCAAGCTCCGGATCACCGGCAGGTAAGCCAGCCTTGATCCAGGCGCTCAGAGTTTTATGGCTGACCCGAAGCTGGAGGGCGACATCGGCATGGCTGCAGCCCTCTGAGATCATCCGCAGGGCTTGCTCTTTTCGCCGGTCCACACCAGGCTGATATGTAAACAAATATTCCATAGTCATCCGTGAAAAGGTAAGGCAGATCGGCAACCGCGTCCATCAAAATGTTATTCGCGAGCGACTTTTGTATGGGCTCTTTTGATTTTTCTCCACTGTGCGATTGAGTAGCAGCGAGAAGAGCTAGTCCCCCTTTGAACCATGAGCATCGTCACCTTTACCTGCTCACGAGCCGGACTTAAGTTCGAGCCGAAGCTAAAGATGTCAGGAGGTCACTATGTTTAAAGTTATTGAAAACCAGCTTCTTGCCCCTCACCTGCATCGTCTCGTCATTGAGGCGCCGCGTATTGCTTCTGCCAGACAGGCTGGCCAGTTTGTAATCGTCCGCAGTGGTGACGGTGGCGAGCGGATCCCCTTAACCATCGGTGATGCTAATCGTTCCAGAGGGTCAATCACCCTGTTTATTCAAGCCATTGGCGCTGGCACCAGGAAGATCGCCGAAACCGAACCTGGATCATATATCCAGGATATTGCTGGCCCTTGGGGTCAACCGACTCATCTTGAAAAATGGGGCCGCGTCGCCTGTGTCGGCGGCGGTGTTGGCACCGCGGTGTTGTTTCCGCTGGTGCGCGCCCTGCACGAAGCCGGGAATCAGGTCACCTCAGTCATAGGCGGGCGATCACGCGACTTCATTATCCTTGAAGAGGAGTTGGCCCGCTTCAGTGCTAAAGTCGTGGTTGCCACCGAAGATGGAAGCTATGGCCGCCAGGGTTTCGTGACCCTCGAGTTGGCTGAAATGCTCGAGGATCCCTTGCGGTGTCCGGATGCAGTCTTTGCGGTTGGCCCTGTGCCGATGATGAAGGCGGTCTGTGAGCAGACTCGCCCGGCCGGGATTCCGACCATTGTCAGTTTAAACCCGATAATGATTGATGGCACCGGCATGTGCGGCGGTTGTCGGGTGCAGATCGGAGGTCAAGCGAAATTCGCCTGTGTTGACGGTCCTGAATTCGATGGTCATCTGGTCGATTTCGCCAGTCTGATCGACCGGCTCAGCATGTACAAGGATCACGAATGCCGACTGGTTTCATAAATTCTGAGGAGCAAAGCTTTGATGAATAATTCTCTTAGTGCAAAACAAAGAATGGCTATCCCCAGGGCTGAAATGCCCACCATCGATCCTAAGGTTCGGTGCGGTAATTTTGATGAAGTTAATCTCGGCCTGAGCATGGTTCAGGCGGTCAAGGAGGCGCGGCGTTGCCTGCAGTGCAAGGGACGCGACTGTGTTGCCGGCTGTCCGGTCCAGGTTTCAATCCCCGAATTTCTGAATGCTCTGGCCGCTGGCGATCTGCCCCGCGCCGCGCAGATACTACTGAACGATTCAGCCCTGCCCGCAATCTGCGGCCGGGTTTGTCCGCAGGAGACTCAATGTGAAGCGCTTTGTGTCAGAGCAAAAAAAGGGGAAGCGGTTGCGGTCGGGCACCTGGAGAGGTTTGTTGCGGACTGGGCGATGGCGCACCCTGAGCAGGTTGGGATGGAGAAAGCCAAATTTTCGTCTTCCAAGAAAGTTGCGATTATCGGTTGTGGCCCGGCAGGTTTGACCGCTGCCGGAGAACTGGCGCGCTGGGGGCCCGAGGTCACGATTTTTGAGGCCCTGCATGAGACCGGCGGAGTGCTCAGGTATGGTATCCCTGAATTCCGTTTACCCAAGGCGATCATCGATGCTGAGGTCGCGCGGCTTAAAGAGTTGGGCGTGATCATCGAATGCAACGTGATTATTGGCCGCACCCTGAGCCTGGAACAGTTGCGCGAGCAGTTTGACGCGGTGTTCATCGGAAACGGTGCCGGTCTGCCGGTGATGCTGAACATGGCTGGTGAGAACCTCAAAGGGGTCTACTCTGCCAATGAATATCTCACCCGCGTCAATCTGATGGGGGCTGGTCGCGATCCGAGCAGTCCGACCCCGATTATCAGAGGTCGTCAGGTTGCTGTGATAGGCGCCGGTAATACCGCGATGGACTGTGTTCGCACGGCGCGCCGTTTGGGGGCCGAGCGCGCGATGATCGTTTACCGGCGCAGCGAGGCTGAGATGCCGGCCAGGCAGGAAGAGATTGAACATGCCAAGGAGGAAGGGATTGAACTTGTCACCCTGACCCAGCCGCTCAGTATCAGGGGGAATGAGCAGAACTGGGTTGCAGGCTTGCACTGTCAGGTCATGACTCTGGGGGATGCGGATGAATCGGGGCGTCGAAGACCGACCCCGGTCGCGGGAGAAACCTTCGAGTTGGCCGCGGATGTTGTGATTAATGCATTGGGGACCAGGCCGAATCCTCTGTTGACCGCAACCCAGCCAGATCTGCTGCTTGATGAATGGGGTAATATCTGCGCCGATGAAAATTGTGTCACCAGTCTGCCAGGGGTTTTTGCCGGTGGCGACATCGTACGTGGTGGAGCCACGGTGATTCTGGCGATGGGCGACGGTAAAAAGGCTGCCAAAGCGATCGATCGTTACCTCTGGGGGTTGGATCAACCCTCTGCCATGGCGAGCCGATAGTTAAGTCTGAAGGGGAGCCGTCCTGACCGGATGGCTTCCCTTTTGTCCGGGATTATTATAGTTTTTGGTGCACATGTGTCGGCGCTGCCTGCGCTGCAGGGTGCAACCAGCGTTATTCCTCATAAAGATAAATTCATATCCTGGAGTAGAAAATGGGGCTTTCCATACAAGAACAGCTGCTTAAGGCCGGGTTGGTCGACAAGAAACAGGCGAAAAAGGCCGACCACGAAAAAAGGGTCAAGAATAAAAAGAAGCGTAAGCTGGGAGACTCATTCGAAGATCGAGACAAGCTGAGGCTACAGCAGCAACAAGCCGAACGGGCCAAACAGGACCAGAAGTTAAATGCCGAACGCAACCAGCAGGCCCAGCAAAAAGCCGATCTGGCTGCCGCGCAACAATTGGTTGCGGCTAACCACATTGCGGTGGAAGAGGGCGATGACAACTATCACTATGTTGATGCCGCAGGAAAGATAAAGCGCATTCAGGTGCAGCAGGATATCGCCGATAAACTCGCCAACGGGCGGCTGGGCTTGGCTCTGCATAATGAAGAGACTGTGCTGGTCACTGCCGAGACGGTTACGAAGGTTCTGAAACGGGATAAGGATTTGATTCTCGCCTACAATGATCCTGCCGAAATTGAGGATGAGTATCCTACTGATTGGTAGCCATTGGCCTGCGTAAGCTGTGGTTCCGAAAGAATCTACATAGATAAACCTGCTCATGATGTTTTAGATCAGGTCATATCCGAACTTATCCCGCGCTATCTTTTTCTAACACCACCGAATAAGTCATTTGGGAGTTGAGGATTAGGGGTTGTTGATGGACGTGTAGTGCTGTGTTAGTTTGAAGCATTGTTTTTCTTATTAAAGGAGGGGATTCATGGGGGAGAAAGAGCGAAACCCTCATGCAAGGACTTGAATCAAAATCAGAGCTTCTGAAGTTTCTGCTCAGATGTCCAAAGGGGGAAAGGTCGAAAAGCTGTGTGATTTACGACCAAGAAAATTCCCCAGGAGAAGCTCTTGTTGAATGGGTAACATCACTGCACAGCAACGAAGTGAAAATGTTTCTTGATGCCCATTCCGAGTGCATGACAAAGATAGCTGATCAAGCTTAATACCAAGCAGCTATCCCCAGCAAAAAGCTGAGCTGACCACCACGCTTTATGAAATGTTTTCAGAAGAAGAAGGTAAACAAGTAGACAAAAAACATCGTCATGTTGATTAGGCTGACTAGTTAAATTATTAGGTGGGGGCATCATGCAAAACAAAATAAGCAACAAATCAAAAGGCCGCACGCAGCACCCATAACCAGGTGCCACGTACGGTCTTTTTTATGCGTAAAGTATGATATTGAAATTCCTAGTTTTTAAAACACAATATGTCGCATAGGGCCATATCCAATATATCCATATGCGCCTAATCCCTGTTAGCTATCGAAGAAACGAAAATTATGGATACAGCGAACATTATCAGCATAATCAGTGTTTTATTTTCAGTTTCGGCTTTGGGCTTAATTTACAAATTAAGCAAAGACGATAGAGAACAATTTAAACAGAAAAAATTAAATGAATTAGAGCGCCAGGAAATAGAAAATGAACGGCAGAAAATGCATAACGAAATCCTAAGAGAACGTATCAATCTAAAAGACGATATTCTCACATTAACGGATTTCAAAGGTGAACACAGAGGTAGTCCTAATGCAGAAGAGGGGTACTATGAAATATTTGAAAAAGATGAAGTTTCCGGATTCTATGATTTAGTTGCACCCCACTACGACAGAAGGAACATGGGGCCTTATGGTGAGACCTATATTGCAATATTCGATTTAGCAATAAAGCATATAAGCAAAACGTCCAACCTGAAGATATGTGATTTGGGTGGTGGGACAGGTTGGTTATTACGACAGTTTGAAGCACTTAATCCATTTTGGCTTAATGTGGATTTTTCTCAAGGTGCTCTTGATTATTTCAACAAAAAATATACCGAATATAAGAACAAAAAAACAATTAATCGTGACATTAGAGACGATCATTCACCAATTGATGACAGTGTTTACGATATTGTAATAATTAATTTTCTGTTTTCTTCAATGGATATCTTCCCACGTCTTGAGAAAATCAAAAATTTAATGAATAGCAAATCAATATTGATTTTTTCAGACAATCACTTTTCATATGTTTATGACAATCCAAAATATGGTTTCAAAAATATCGAGGGTAGAAACATTGCTATTAACCCGACCCCTATGCACAGTGAGTATATAAAATATTTATTCAAAAAAAATGGGTTTATTCACTGTGATGAAGAATATGTAAATATTGAATCTATAAAAGTTTACTCACAGGTGCACTTGTTCAGAATCTAAATCCTATTGTCTACAATGAGAAACAAAATGAAGCTGAAAACTTATACAAATTGGTCAGTTTTAACTGGGCCACCATGTTCAGGAAAAACAGAACTTATCAATTTCATTAAATCTATGGGGCACACTATCAGTAGTGATGTTAGTAGACTGGTTATTGCAGAGGCGAATAAAGATATTTGCACCATGAAGAGAATTAAAGACAGCCCTCTATTTCTGCAAGAAAAAATTCTGGCTGAAATGGTTAGAGTTGAGAGTTTACTAGACATAAAAACATTAACCTTTCTTGAGTATGCACTTCCTTGCAATTTAGCTTTTTGTGAAAAAGACAAGGTTTTTCCCAGAACATTACTTGAGTCTGCAATGACCTATGATTATAAAAATATATTTTATTGCGAGCCATTTAAGTATGTAAAAGATGAAGTTAGAAACGATGACAAGGCATATCAAATGGAAATAGGGCTTCTTATTAAAAAACACTACGAATTGCTTGGATACAACATAGTAACATTGCCACCAACTAATCCAACAGATAGATACAGCATTATTTGTAAGTACATAAAATAGCTAACAATCAAAACAACCGGACTGTCAATACATGGGCAATTCTCGAAAAGGTCTCTACTAGTTTCAATGACCCGTCGCAGCCGGTTATCATGAACCGTTAGCTCAAAGGAAATTTAAATGAGCAATTTAATAAGCCAGTGTCTTCTCGGAATAGTATCAGGCATTTTAACAACGGCCCTTCTTTATCTCGCGAAAGGTTATTGGGATGCCAAAATAACACCATTTTTAGCAAAGCTTCGTTATCAAGGTGTTGAAATAGACGGTGCCTGGACGGGTAAAAACGAAATTGGAGAAATAAAAAATGAATGTGACTTATTTTTAAATCAAAATGCCCACGAATTAAGTGGATCATTCCTTTTAAAATTTGAAAGCCCAGGTAAATCATTCAATATTAATTTCAATGTAACTGGCTACATGTGGGAGGGCTATGTAACCTTAAATTTTGTACCGAAAGACAAAAGGATCACATCCTATGCTACGTGCCTTTTAAAACTTCATGGCGGTGGCCATCAACTAATTGGTGATTTTTTGTTCAGAAATGTTGAAGAGGAAATAGTGTCATCGCTAACTCTGTCTTTAGCTAGAACAGAAGCCTGAGCTAACCATGCAATCAAGCGGACGAAACAGTTGAGGGGGACAGGCACTTTTTAATGTTCGATTGGCCGTTGGTTGGTGAGGGTTGCAGTCAGTGGCGATCGGAGTGTCGCCAGTTGCGTCTTGCTGGTGATTGATGGCGAAAAACCTGTTGAAGGAGCCTGACTTATAAATTAACTCAGGGTTATTGTATTGACAAATATATGGGTGTGTTGAATGCTTTGGTCAACACACCCGCCACGCCTCTCGACGATGCGCACCCAGGCGGGTATTTTTATGTCCTCAATCTCTTCAAAAACCTACACTAAGCCTTCCTTGAGCCTTGAAGATCAACTTGGCCTTCTAACGGACAGGGGGCTCGATGTCCCATCTCCTGAGCGTGCACTTCACTACCTCCGTTTTATCGGTTATTACCGGTTATCTGGTTACACTCAGTACTAAAGGGGATGCTCATGCCTTACTGCATTAGCAAGCATCCAAGACAGAAATTTGTAGACACGTCCTCAATTAAACAGAATTCGTTGGCTCACGTCAGACAGATATGCTGACCATCCGACCGATTGCTAGACAATTGATAAGGTCTTTATGGGGTTTCAGTGCTCCGCCATGACTCGGGAGGCAAGAAGCTGACCTTGAGGCCGAAGGGTGAAGCGATCTTTTCCAGTGTCGCCAAGGTCGGATTTCCAGCGCCATTCTCAAATTCTGAGAGAATTCGGGGGGAAACAGTGGCAATTTTCTTGGCGTAATCCTTTTGTGTCATACCGAGAATTTTTCGCATTTGACGCGTGGCCTCTCTGATCCCTATTTCTCCAGTTGCAAGACCTAGATAGAGAGCCTCTTTCATTTCAGACATTTCTTTATTGTTCGGCCGTTTCATCCGACTCTCCTAGATAGTTATTTTGGGCTGGGCACTTTTCAATCCGGTGGCTACCTGATTGATCCACCTCGCGAGTCTCTCAATAATTTCGTCCTCAACATGACAGTCACGCATGATCTCTGGGAGTTTTTGGACCTTGTCACTCAAGGATGCCAGCCACTGCCTGGTTTCGTTGGCGTTCAGCGCAAAATTAAGATTTTCGCAAATGGCGGCCCATTCAGGTTGATTCCCAGGGCGCTCATCGCTCCAGCGACTCACACGGTTGATCCCTTCAGGGTCAAGAAACATTGGTGCGAAGTCGAAGACTGGAGAGAGTGTGATTTTACCGTTAACTCTTAAGATTGCGGTGTTCCTGCCATGGTTGTCGGTGTTGCGTAATGCCAGATTCAATACATCCCTGAGGATATATTCGCGCAGTTCGCGGACGGGATCGGCAGAAACTCTGGCTAAGGCTTGGCAAAAGATATCGTGGCGGACCGGGGAGCCATATCCTGGGATATTTGCCAGCGCATACAAGCTGTGCATTCCATGGCGAATGACTCGGCTATTTTCGACTTTACGATCAAATCGCGGGACAAATAGAGCGTCGTCTTGATATGTCAGCGGCATGCCTGTGCGAACGCCAAACCTGCGAGCAACTTCCAGATAGGGGGCTTCGTTGCGTAAGACCTGCCGATTTCGTTCGTCGCTGCGTTTGCCGCGAGGAAACTTAACCAGTAAAAAGTTTTTTATCAGGTCATCCGGCAGAGCGCCTTCGGCATGAAACATCCCGGCGTTATCCTCGACAAGTAAATATTTAGGCGCTTCTCCCTGCACGCTGGACGCGCCAGCCACATGGGCACCACGTTCTGCCGCGTATTCCAGAAAGTCCTCGCGCTGCTCGATGATATCTATTCGCGGGAAGCCATTTTTAAAATGATCAGAGGGTGGAGGAAGGACAGCTTCAGCAATCCGCAGGTTTCCCGGTGGGTTGCCTGCACCCTTGATAAGGAGTTGCCAGTCTATCTGTGGCCCATCCTTATCGATCTGCATTCGTCTCAGCCAAGCACGCCTGCCGGCTCCGGCGGGTAACAGGTCTATCAGAAATGATGGCCACTGCTTAAAGCGGAACAGCTCGAAACCAACAGTCAGTCCGGGAATGAGTTCTGCGTTACGATTATTGAGGTTTTCAACCGCATAATCGATATCGTATTCAAGGCGGCATCCACCATCGACTCCTTTTGAAAGGGTTTGCGGGGCGGGTTCGAATATCGCTGCGATTTGCCAGCGGCCATCAAGGTATATTTCGATGCGACAATTCATTTTAACTCACTGTAGTGAACTTATGATCTGTCATAGATTAGAGGTACATCCTCTAAAGTTCACTATAGTGGGCTAAAATAGAGTTTTGCGCAAGAGAATTTTCACTATAGTGAATTATGGCAGAGGGCTGGTCTGTCTATTAACGAAGGTTGGTAGGTGCTGTGTTTTTCAGGGAGGGTTTAGGGGCCGCAGCTACAGCCCTTATAAAAGCTCTAAAAACGGCACAGCTTCTAAAGAATGATCAGGCACCAGTGAATTTTCCGGGTCGTTTCTCCAGAAAGGCGTCGACCGCTTCAAGGTGGTCGGTGCTGTGATGTGACATCCCCTGGAAGGCAGCACATTGGTCGAGGAAGTCGGGGAGCTCCTGGCGTTGGCTGAGTGAAAGTAACCGCTTACTCAGGCGCACTGCCTGCGGTGGTTTGGCTGCGATCTGCGCAGCTAACTTATGGGCACGTTCCAAGAGCTGATCGGGTTCGGCGATTTCGAGCAGCAGGCCAAGTTCCAGAGCTTCTTGTGCCTTGATCAGTCTCCCGGTAAAGAGCAGCTCGGCCGCCCGCTGGTGTCCGATCAGGCGTGGTAAAAACCAGGTGCCACCGTCTCCGGAGACAATCCCAAGATTGATAAAGGTTTCGCCCAGCAGGGTGCTGGTCGAGCCGATCCGCAGATCGCACATGCAGGCGAGGTCCATACCGGCTCCGATGGCGGGTCCGTTGATTGCGGCGATCAGGGGGACCTCTGATTTCTGCATCGCCAGGGGGAGCTGCTGAATTCCGCGTCGATATTGATCCTGAATCTGGAGCACTGAACCGCTGAACATCCCTTCGCGATTACGCATCTGTTTGATATCGCCGCCGGCTGAAAAAGCGCTGCCTGAACCACTCAGAATCAAAACCGAAACCGCTTGAGTCTTGTTACACCAGTCGAGAGTTGTCAGGATATCTTCGACCAGGGCCGTCCCGGTCAGGGCGTTGCGGACATCGTCACGTTGAAAAATCAGTTCGGCGACCCGATTCTGCAGGCACAATCTGGCGTCGGTCAATTGTGGGAGTTCGGGCATTGGTGACTCCTGAAAAAGGTGGATTAACTCTTCCAACCGTCCAGGGCCTCGGTGGGGGTCACTGAACGTAACTTCTGCCGTGGTGTTGGCGGCTGCGCATCGACCCAGGCTGGAAAGAGTGCATCATAGCGCTTTTCGCTGTCCAGGGCTTGCAATAGTTGCCGCTCTTTTACCTGCGGGTGGTCAACGACCTCGCTATGCTCCAAGACCGGCTCAAGGCAACAATCGACCCTGGCGAAGCGCTGTTGCCAGTCATCTAAAGAAGCAGTGGAAAAGAGAGCTTGAAGTTCGGCGATCAACTGTTCTTGCGGTAAAGGTTCATGTTGTCGGTCGATCCAGTCGGACCTTCCAATCGTATCACAGAATGCTTGCCAGAACTTTTCTTCAATGGCACCGAGTGCGATAAAGCGCTGATCAGAGGTGCGATAAATTTGATAACAGGCGGCCCCGCCAGTGAGGAGATCGCCGCCACGTGAAAATTCCTGTCCAGGTCGATTGGCGGCGGTCAGGGCGACGGATTGCCAGGATAGGGCCATCTCGAACAGGCTGACATCGATAAATGCGCCTTTGTCGGTCTTGTTGCGGCGTAACAGGGCCGCGAGTATGGCGGTTGTGGCTTGTTTCCCGGCGGCGTAATCACAGATGGGCGGAAAGGGGATGACCGGGGTTTCTTTTGTTCCGGTCAGACTGAGCATACCGCTCATCGCCAGATAGGTCACATCGTGCCCGGCGCGTTCACGACAAGGACCGGTCTGGCCGAAGCCGGAGAGGGCGCAGTGGATCAGTTTGGGGTTGAGATCCTGTAACCTTGTGCGGTCGAAACCGAGTCGGTCGAGTACGCCGGGGCGGAAAGATTCAAGCAGTACGTCGGCGGATGTGATCAGTTCGGCGAGAACCGCACCGTCGCTGGCGGTTTTAAGGTCAAGCTTCAGGATCGATTTTCCGGCGTTGATCTGCTTGTACCAGGGGGAGATGCCATCGCTATCCTGCATGATAAAGTGACTCATCGGGTCGCCGTGCGGCGGTTCAATCTTTAAGACCTCTGCTCCCAGATCAGCCAACAACTGGGTGGCAAAAGGACCTGGCAGGTACTGACTGAGATCAAGAACCCGTACGCCGTCGAGGCAATCACTAAGCATCGGTTTGCCTCATCAGTCCTGGATCGTGAATTCCCAGGCACAGAAGAAATCATCAGGGTGTGCATCGGGGGGACAGGCAATGCAGTTGGTCTGAATGCGCGGGTCGATGGTTCGGGCAAACTCGCTGTATTCGACAACGCCAACTGATTTACAGGGAAAGTCATCCAGCCCTTTGCGCTTGCGCGCGGATTGGACCCGGCAGTCGACCATGCGAAAGACGGCGCGGGTATCGGTCACCTCGATCGCCTGTTGCAGGTTCAGTCGTGCATAGAGTCTATGGTTCAGGCATTCAAGCAGAGCCGGGATACCACCGCCCGGTTCAATCCCGAGACGTGCCATGATTCGTTTTGCCTCGATGACGGTGAAGTTGCGCCATGCCTCGGTATCGGCGGCGATGGCGACCTCCATACCGTGGGTTTTTTCTATCGCCTGAAACCATAGGCCGTCGTGAGCCAGCCAGTTTTTAGCGTCATCGATAACGATGGCGATCAACTCTTCTTTGCTCATTTTGTTGAGTAATTGAACACCTACGTCGAGTTGGGTTTGGGTTGGCATGGGGAATCCCTTCCTGGTGGTTATTGTTGGTTTCGTTTTGACTGGCGGAAATCAAGGTCGCGGGGTTGCGCCCCCGCACTGCGCCTTCATTTCTTTGTGCGCCCAAAGAAACGAAGCAAAGAAATGCGCCCGACCTCCTTGCTGCCTATGGCAGTACCCTGCGCTGCACTCCAATTTTAAGCTCGCTCGGAAACTCGCCTGCGGCTCAGACATCCTTGCTCGAATTCCTTAAAATCTCCGTTGCGCTCCGGCGGCGTCGCACGGGAGTGTGAGTCGGTAGCGTTATTCGATTGGGCGTTGATCGTCGATTACTTTGCCGTCGTTCGGCAAACTGTTGGGCGTGACAAATTCGACATCGCCGCGCAGTTTGGTCAGTTCGCGAATGCTTTCAATCAGGGCTGTTTTAAAGTCGGTCGGGGGCGGTCCGGTAAATTCCACTTGCAGGCGCATGCAGTCCTGTTCATCCTCGCGGGTGACCAAAAGGCGTCCGCGCAGTTGATCACCGTGGCGTTTGAGTATGCTATTGATCTGGCCGGGATGAACGAACATGCCGCGGACCTTGGTGGTCTGGTCGGCACGACCCATCCAACCTTTGATTCGCTGGTTGGTGCGACCACAGGGGCTGACTCCGGGTAGAAGCGCCGAGAGATCGCCGGTGGCAAAGCGGATCAGTGGGTAATCGGGGTTGAGGCTGGTGACCACGACCTCGCCGACTTCTCCTTCTGCGACAGGATCGCCCGTGCCGGGACGCACGATTTCGAGGATGATCCCCTCGTCGATGATCATCCCTTCTTGTGCCTCTGATTCGTAGGCGATCAGGCCAAGATCGGCAGTCGCGTAGCACTGCAAAACGGCGATTCCCCGTTCGGCAAAAGCAGCGCGCAGTGTCGGCGGCAGGTATTCACCGGAGACCAGGGCCTTGTGCAAGCAGGTCAGGTCGCTGCCGAGCTCGTCAGCTTTGTCGAGGATCAGTTTTAGAAAGGATGGCGTACCGACGTAACCTTGCGGGCAAACATGGCTCAACACCTGGACCTGTAGCTCGGTCTGACCTGTGCCGGCCGGGACTGTGGCGCAACCAAGCGCCTGGGCACCGGCTTCGAACATCATTCCGGCCGGGGTGAAATGGTAGGAGAAGCAGTTGTGAATAATCTCGCCCTGCCTGAACCCAGCGGCATGCAGGGCCCGTGCAAAACGCCAGAAATCTGGTCTGATGGAGCCGGGTTCGAAGATTGGGCCGGGGGAAGCGAAAATATGAGTGAGTTGCGGTGCTGAAATCCCGGTTAAGCCTCCGAAAACAGGTTGTCCCTGCTGGCGTTCAATCAAATCTGTTTTGCGCAGCAGCGGCAACCCGGCCAGTGCGGCCCGGTCAGTCAGTCTGCTGGGATCGACTGCCGCGAGGGTTTCAGTAAAGGCTGGCGCGCTCTGTTTGGCATGTGTGATCTGTTCAGGCAACTGTGCAAACAGCTCTTTTTCGCGCTGCTCGGGCGGGCGGGTTTCAAGGTTGTCGTAGTAGTCAGACATGTATGCTCCGTAAGCTAAAAGCCTTTTTAACGCAGAGGCGGAGAGAACATGAGCCGAAGTCTATTGAGGTTTTAAAGCCTTGATGTTTTTTGCTTATTTCTCCCCCCACTCTCTGCGACTCTCCGTTAAAAGAATTCTTTTGATGACCTCATTTCGAGGTTTTACATCCACCTCTTACGACGTTTGTATGATTTCAAATTCTTGAATGATTTACGCTCTTTATCGCCTCCGGCAAGATAAAATTCTTTCATGTCTTCATTGTCGAGCAACTCTTGGCCGGTTCCGTCGAGGACAACCTTGCCCGACTCCATAACATAGCCGTAGTCGGCGCTGTGGAGGGCCATGTTGGCGTTCTGTTCGACCAGCAACATGGTAATGCCCTGTTCCTTATTGATGCTGCGGATAATCTCAAAGACCTCTTTAACCAGGAGCGGTGACAAGCCCATTGAAGGTTCGTCGAGTAGAATCATCTCCGGTTTTGCCATGATCGCACGACCGATGGCGAGCATCTGCTGCTCACCGCCGGAGAGGTAACCGGACAGGCCGGTCCGTTCCTTGAGGCGTGGGAAGTAATGAAAGACCTTTTCGATGTCGTCTTTAACCCCACGGTCCTTGCGAGTGTAGGCGCCGAGGCGCAGGTTCTCGATGACGGTCATATCCTCAATGATGCGCCGGCCCTCCATGACCTGAAAGATCCCCTTGCGCACAATTTCATCGGGGGCGCTGTTGGCAATACTCTCTCCCTTGTAGGTGATCGCTCCGCGCGTGACTTCTCCATCCTCAGTCTTAAGCAAACCGGAAATGGCTTTCAAGGTCGTCGATTTTCCAGCGCCGTTAGGGCCAAGCAGGGTGATCAGTTCACCCTTGGGGACGTCGAGACTGATCCCGCGCAGGACTAGAATAACCTCGTCATAGACCACTTCGATATTGTTGACCGAGAGGAGGATCTCCTTCTCGACGGGGACCTCTGTAGTTTTTGCGGCTGGTTCTGCCATGGAATACTCCAATGCTAGGAGGTTTGGTGTTCATCGCTTTTCAATGGTCCAGGGCTGGTTTTCGATATCGAATCACAGCCATCGAGCATCGAAAGGTGCGAGGGCTAAAAAGCCCTCGCACCTGATGTTCAGTTTACCAACCGAGCCACTCCGGACGGCGTGGAACTTCGATTGTTGCCTGTTTTGTCAACTGGAAATCACCCCCGTTGTAGAGGCTGGTGTAGACCCCAACGGAAGTCGTACCGCGATGATCTTCGTTGGTCCAGGTCGAAGGTGTGCAGACGCCTTCGAGGCCGGTCGGAACTTTATTGACCATAGTCTCCATTGCGGCCTTGATGGCTTCGCCGGTGATGGCACCTTTTTTATCGGCAATCAGCATCGCTTCTTTCATATAGAAGGTTGAGCAGACACCGCGCATATAGTGCAGGTTGCGGTAGGTTTTACCGGTTGAGTCAGACATTTTTGAGATTTCGCGTACAGTCTTCATGCCTGCTGGTTCGGTATCTTTCCAGGATGGAGCACCGACAAAAACAGCAACACCGTCGCCAGCTTCCTTGGCGGCTTGAATGGAGTTTTCATCCCAACCCCAGACGTTTGCCAGAAACTGGGGGTTGGCGCCGACGGTACGACAAGAGTTGAGCAGCGAGATGTTAGATCCGGCGGTGTTGCCGAGGTATGCGTAGTTGGCGCCGGAGTCTTTAAGGGTCAAACATTGGGCTTTAGCATCGCCTGGCTTGAGGGAGTAAACGATCGGGTTGAGGACTTTGAAACCCAATTCTTCAGCATATGCAGCACAGGCAGCTTTTGGAGCGTTGGGGTAGGGGTGATTGGCACCCATGTGGATGAATTTTGGCTGGCCTTTGCTCCCCTTGGCTTTCCAGTCGTTAGCAGCCCACTGGACCAGGCCACGACAGGTGTCAGAGTAAGAGGGGCCATAGAAGAAGTTGTAAGGCGCAGGGGCCTTGGTCCTGGGGGACTTGCCGGTTGGGTCAGTTAAATGCCCGGAGTAAGATGCAGAAAAATAAGGGACTTTGTCTTTGGCAACGAACTTGACCAGGGCTTCTGTGTCAGCGGTGCCCCAGCCTTGAATGGCGACTGGCTTGAGACCCGACATCCATTTTTTATAGGTCGCTACGGCGCGTGGTGCGTTGTAGGAGTAGTCAACGGTGTCGTAGTCGAGAAGTTTGCCGTTGATACCACCTGTTTTGTTGATATATCCCAGAGCGTCAGCGACGCCGTTACCAAAGGGACCTCCAACATCTGAAGTCGGTCCGGTGTAGCAGGCCAGATGACCAACCGGAATTTTATCAGCGGCGAACAGGCTGCCGGCAAAAGCTAATGAAGCAACCAACAAACTTCCTAACATAATCGATTTGCGCATTGTCTTCCTCCCTTGGGTTAACTGCGGACCCGCCTTGCGGGCCTTGCGGTGAATCTGCGAAGCACAACCTCCTCTTTAATAAGAGAAGGGGTAGAGTTTCCAATAGGCTTTGATCATCCTCCAACGGTGAGCCAGGCCGTCCGGTTCAAAAATCAGGAACAGGATGATTGCCATACCGATGGCCATCTCCCTGATATATGCAAGGGCCTGGATCAATCCTGATCCACCACCGACAAGGCCGATTCCGGCCTCCATGACCTCGGGTAAAAGTACCATGAATGCGGTTCCGAACATCGTTCCCATCACTGAGCCCAGGCCGCCGATGATAATCATCCCTAAAAACTGAATTGAGAGACCGATCGTGAAACCTTCGGCCGATACGAAGCCGAGGTAATGTGCAAACAGAGCACCACCGATCCCGGCGTAGAGTGAGGAGATTCCGAAGGAGAGAATGCGATACTTGGTCAGGTTGATCCCCATGATTTCGGCAGAGAGGTAATGGTCGCGAACAGCGACAAAAGCTCGGCCATCACGACTACGCATCAGGTTGGTGCCGAACAGGAACATGACTACGACGTAGAAGAGAACCACGTAGAAGTAAAGTTGATCGTTGTTGAATTCAAACCCGAAGATCGAGAACGGATTGGCCATCGCACCGTAAGAACCACCGGTGAACCACTCGGCGCGGGAAAAGAAATCTTCAAGGATGTACTGTGAAGCCAGAGTCGCTATGGCCAGATACAATCCCTTGATGCGGCCGGCTGGAATGCCGACGATCAGGCCCAGAGCCATGGTCATTGCTCCGGCCAGCGGGATGCAGAAGAAGACCGGCAGGCCGGTAGTATTGTTAAGCCAGGCCGAGGCAAAGGCACCAAATCCAAAAAATGCCGCGTGGCCCAGGGAGATCTGGCCGGTGAAGCCAACCACGATATTCAGCCCCAGAGCCGCAATGCCGTAATAGCCAATCTGGATGCCGAGGTTGAGATAGTAGGGACCGAGAAAATAGGGAGCCACCATCAAAAACAGCACCGAAAAGAGCGCAGTCCGGCGCGCTAGAGGGGTCGGAAAGATCGTTGTGTCTTGCTGATAGGTGGTGCGGAACTCGCCGCAATTCATTCGTGAGTGAGCCGATGCCATAGTGTCAGATCCTCTCGATGTTCTTGGTGCCAAACAGGCCGTAGGGTTTGATCATGAGGATAATCACCAGGGCGTAAAAAGGGGCGATGTCGTACATGTTGCCCAGGTGTAACCA
>JAJRRT010000106.1 GCA_024279255.1 Deltaproteobacteria bacterium
AACTACCGAATCAGGATTCACCTGAACCACGGTACCTTCGACGACGTCATTGCGCTTGAGCTCAAGGCCACCTTGCTCATACTCATTGAGCAGCGCCTCGAAGCTATCTTCTCCAGCTTCGACTTCCATGTCTTCTTCGAACATCTCTTTTTCTTCAACCATTGGGATAAAACCCCCTTACGAATTTCCCGACGCCTTTCGACGGCGAGCTCTTGCGAGACGCGCACGGTATCACAGCACTTAAAAAAAACAAAGTAATATTTTTCAGCATGTTAGTTGAAAATTGAACAAAAAAAAGCGTTGTCAGAATAGGATTTTCATGACATCAGAAACGCCTAAGGATTGCCATGATTTCATCAATCAAGAACTGCGGAGTTGAAGCACCTGCAGTCAGCCCAACTCGTCGGACGTCTCTAAACCACTGGGGGTCGATCTCACCCGCCGTTTCGACATGATAGGTTTGCGTCCCCTGTTCACGACAGAGCCCGGCAAGGCGGGTGGTGTTTGCGCTGTTATAGCCGCCAACAACCAACATCAGATCAACTTGTTCCGCGATCGCAACGGCCTCTTCCTGGCGTACCGAGGTCGCGTCGCAGATCGTATTGAAGATCTTTAGTTTTCGGGTTTTTTCCAAACAAACCCCGACGATCGCACGAAAATTTTCTATCGATTGAGTCGTCTGGGCAACGATACCAATATTTTTATTTATCGGCAGCTCAGCGGCCTCCACAGGGTTGGCAACAACCACTACCTCACCACTGGCATAAGAAACAATCCCCTGAACTTCAGGATGATGGGCTTCACCAACCAGCACCAGCAGATAACCTTCACGACTGAGTTCTGCTGCATACTTTTGCGCTTTTGTCACAAAAGGACAGGTCGCATCGACGATCGTTTTACCACAACCCTTAAGGGCCGCAAACTCTTCAGAAGTGACCCCGTGTGAGCGCACTACAATTGCCTCACCATCAGCCTCTTCGACCAGCCTACAGACTCTGATCCCACGCTCTTCAAGCTTTTTTACCATCTGCGGAGAATGGATCAGAGGACCAAGAGATTGTAGTGACTGGTAATTATCGGCCGCGTCAAAAGCCATCTGGGTCGCACGTTTCACACCGAAGCAAAATCCGGCACTTTTTGCAAGCAGGATCTCAATCACACTAAACTCCTCTGAAGTCCCTCACTTAGTTTTCAAGTCGCTCTTTGACCATTCCTAGCATTAACGCCAAAACCTGATCTATACCCAAAGCAGTCGAATCGATATCGATAGCGTCCTCAGCACGGCACAAAGGTGCATGTTCACGGCTGCTATCGGCAGCATCACGAGCACGTACCTCAGCGATCGTCTGCTGCAGGTCAACACTCATCCCCTTAGCTCGCAACTCTTCAAAACGGCGTTGACCGCGCTCTTCAGCCGAAGCCGTAAGAAAAAATTTGATGTCTGCCTGCGGGAAAACGACGGTTCCAATATCACGTCCTTCAAGAACAACACCACCCTTTTCTCCCAACTGCTGCTGCATCTGCACCAACTCCTCACGCACGGCCGAACAAGCAGCAACCTTTGAGGTCAACAAGCTCACTTCAGGCAAGCGAATCGCTGTCGAGATATCTTCCCCGTTGACAAAAACTCTTTCCTGGCCACCATTGCGTCGAAATTCGAGTTGCATCTGCCGACAAAGTAGCCTCAATGCTGACGCGTCATCCAAGGCAAGCTGACGCCGGGTTGCAAGCAGAGCAACAGCACGGTACATGGCACCGGTATCTATATTTACGTAACCAAGCTCAGCAGCAAGTGCCTTACTCAGGGTACTTTTGCCAGCTCCAGAAGGCCCATCAATCGCAATAATCAGTCCTGGCAAGTCCTCGCCCTTCAATAGAGAGTTCAATCATTCACCTGAACCAGAAGGTCCCAAAAATGAGGAAATGATGTTGCAGTACAACCGGTATCCTCGATAATTATTTCTTTGGATGCGGCTTGAGCTGCAACCGCCATACTCATAGCGATCCGATGGTCACCGAAAGAGTTGACCCGCCCACCCTGCAACCGTCCTGTTCCGACTATCCGCATGCCGTCATCAAGGGGCTCAATCTTGCCGCCGATCCTACCCAGAGTGTCACAAACCGCAGCAATGCGATCGGTCTCCTTGACCCGTAACTCTTTCGCATCACAGATCAGGGTCTCTCCTTCAGCGAAAACAGCCGCGACACTGACGACCGGAAATTCATCGATCGCCCGCGGTACCAGATCGCCACCAATTTCGATGCCGCGCAGAGCACTATAACGTACCAGCAGATCGGCAACCGGCTCTCCTGAAAGTTCGCGTTTATTCAAAAGCTCAATGCTGCCGCCCATCTGCTGTAAAATATCGATGATCCCGCTGCGAGTCGGATTGACGCCGACATTTTTCAACAGCAGTTCGGAACCGGGCGTAATCAGAGCTGCGACCAGGAAGAACGCTGCAGAAGAGATATCACCGGGGACGTCTACGTCCCTTCCTTGCAGATTCGCAGGCCCGCACACCGAGGCTCCTCCTGCAAACGACTGAACGTCAACCCCAAAATAGCGCAGCATCCGCTCACTGTGGTCGCGCGAAAGATGTGGCTCAAAAACACGAGTCACCCCTTCAACCTGCATTCCAGCCAAGAGTACTGCCGATTTCACCTGCGCGCTGGCAACCGGCGAGTGATATTCTCCCGCGCGTAACATTCCACCCTGAATCGCCAAGGGTGCCTTGGTTCCCTGCTCTCGACCACTAATCTGCGCACCCATTCCGACCAGAGGTTTGATAATACGAGCCATCGGCCGCCGCCGCAGATACTTATCACCGCTCAATACTGAAAAAAACGGCTGAGCCGCTAAAATCCCACTCATCAGACGCATAGTCGTTCCGGAATTACCGCAATCGATGACATCGCCCGGTTCCTGAAGGCCACGAAGGTCCCGCCCCTCAATTAAAAGTTCTTCGCCACGATCATCAACCCGAACACCCATTTGCTGAAAAGCCGCCAAGGTCGACAAACAATCTTCACCACGCAAAAAACCACGGACCAGACTGGAGCCTTCCGCCAAAGAAGCAAACATGATAGCGCGGTGTGAAATCGACTTGTCACCGGGCACGACAATTTCGCCCCTAAGCCCCTGACTTGGGGAGATCGTCTTATTTTCTAATTGGTGCATAAAAAATACTTTCTAGTTCTCGCCAAAATGTAACCTCAAAGAATGGCATCTCGTAATTGCTTGGACCGCACAAAAAACTCAAAAAGACGATCAACATCGCCCTGACGCACGTCTTCCTTGAGTTCAGCAAAAAAGGTTTCAAACTGCTCCATCATTTCAAGGAGTGCACTTTGATTTGTCAGTGCGATATCTCGCCACATCGTCGGATCTGAGGATGCTATCCGGGTGAAATCTCGAAAGCCTCCAGCGGAATATTCGAGGATATTCTCTTCATAATGATCATAAGAACCGACGGCGTTTACCAGGGAGTAGGCAACCATATGTGGGAGATGACTGATCGCAGCGAGAACCCGATCATGCTTTTCAGCTGGCATGCAGACCACTTCACTACCAGCGGCTTGCCACATTGCAGTGACAGCTTCAAGGGCCTGCACATCTGTCTGAGAATCAGGAGTCAAAATACAACGCTTACCCTGATAAAGGGTTGCAAAGGCCGCTTCGGCGCCGCTATTTTCAGTCCCGGCGATAGGATGTCCGGCAACAAAATGGACCCCCTCAGGCACTGTTGGATTTATTTCACGTAGAACTTCACCCTTGACGCTACCGCCATCAGTCAGAATGGCTCCGTGCTTAAGGGCTGGTGCAATTTCAGCAACCATGGAGGCAAGGGTGCACACCGGAGTCGCCAAAAAGACGATATCGGCGCCCTTTACCGCTTTCAGAGGATCACGCTCATAACGATCTATGATCCCCAATTTAAGGGCGGTTTCCAAGTTTGGCTTACCACGGCCACAGCCAACAACCTCGCCAACAAAACCTGCTTTTTTAAGCGCCAGCGCCAGTGATCCGCCAATCAACCCGACACCGATCACTGTCATCCGCTCAACGTAAAAAGCACTCATTCCTTCTCTCCCGGACCGGAAATCGGGTAGGACCCAAGAATTTTCAAAAAATGACAGTAGCCACGCAATTCTTCGATAGCGGTTGAAATTGCTTCATCTTCCACATGCCCAACCAGATCGAGGAAGAAGATATATTCCCAGGCCTTCTGTTTCATCGGACGGCTTTCAATTTTCACCAGATTGATATCGCGTTTGCTAAAGGGCTCAAGCATCCGATAAAGGATGCCAGGCTCATCACGCACACTAAACATGATCGAGGTTTTATCACGTCCACTCGGTTCTGGAGTCTTACGTCCGATGACCAGAAAGCGGGTGAAGTTATTGGAATTGTCTTCAATTTTTCCTTTAACTACCTGCAGCCCATACTGACGCGCCGCAGCATGACTGGCAATTGCGGCCACAGATTCATCTTCAGCTGCCATCTGCGCAGCGGCAGCGGTACTGGATAAATCGACCTGCGAAATATCGGGCAGATTTTCTTCTAGCCAATGGCGGCATTGAGCCAGGGCCTGAGGATGGGAAACGACCTTACTGACCTGTTCAAGTTTGCCGGTTTTCGATAACAGATCGTGCGAAATTTCCAGCAGAATTTCGGCGATGACCTGCAACTCAGAACTGATAAACATATCAAGGGTATGGTTCACGATCCCTTCAGTCGAATTTTCCACCGGAACCACACCATAATGAGCCCTTCCGCGCTCAACCTCTTCAAAAACCGAAGGGATACTCTTCTGCGGAACCAACTGAGCTGAGAGGCCAAACTGCTCCATTGCCGCAACATGCGTAAAGGTCGATTGTGGGCCCAAAAAAGCCACCTTCATCGGCATTTCAAGAGACAAGGACGCACTAATAATTTCTCGAAATACACGGCAGACCGATTCATTCGGGAAAGGACCCAAATTACCAGTCTGCAAGCGTTCGAAGATAGCGCGCTCGCGGCTCGGAACGTAAAATTCACGGCTTTCACCAGCCTTGGCCTTGCCAACCTCAAGCACGATTTTAGCACGATTATTGAGCAGACCAAGAATCTGATCATCAATGTGATCAATCTTATCCCTGAGTTTTTTCAAATTCGGACTCGACATACAACGCCCCTGATCATATTTATAGAATATGTAATTAGTTAAAAATACCCGCTTAGCGGGTCAGGAAATGTAGCCTATTCAGGGTTAAAATGCAAACCAGCGCCCTCCTTTTGCCAATGAACTTCTTGGCAAATCAAGCCCTTGACCACGGGCTTTGAGACCGTTAAACTGCCGCGATAATTATCGTTCAACACTAACGTTCATCTATTGATAAGAGGTGCCCGATGTCGATCATCGCTGAGAAGGTAAAAGGCTGTATTGAAAGCTCATCATGGATCCGTCGCATGTTTGAGGAAGGGGCGGCCTTAAGGGCGCAACACGGGGATGACAAGGTCTTTGATTTTACCCTTGGGAACCCGACCATGGAACCACCGAAGGAATTGAAGCAAGAACTAAAGAGGCTGGCTGATTCTCCGATTCCAGGCATGCACCGTTACATGAACAATGCAGGCTACGAAGAGACCCGGGCTGCAGTGGCTGAAGTCATTGCCGAGACCTGTAACCAGCAGGTCAAGGCTGATCATATCGTCATGTCGTGCGGGGCGGGGGCTGCCATGAATATTACCCTCAAAACTATCCTGAATCCTGACGATGAGGTGATCATTCTTACCCCCTTCTTTGTAGAATACAAATTCTACATAGACAATCAGGGCGGCGTGCCGGTTGCCGTAGCGACCGGCGAAAATTTCCAGCCTGATCTAGCCGCTATCGAGGCTGCCATTACAGAGAAGACCAGGGCCATAATCATCAACTCACCGAATAACCCAACCGGGGTTATCTATCAGAAATCGACCCTTATGAAACTCGGTAAGTTGTTAAAGCGCAAAGAGCAGCAGACAGGTCACCCGGTCACCGTGATTTCGGATGAACCTTATGCTCGAATCAGCTTCGAAGAGCCGGTCGTTAATATTTTCAACTGCATAGAGAATTCTGTCATCGTCACTTCCCACTCCAAAGATCTGGCCCTGCCAGGCGAACGAATCGGCTACCTTGCGGCAAACCCGGCAATGCCCGAGGTTGAACTCTTCATACAGGGGGCGATTTTCTGCAATCGGGTGCTCGGCTTTGTCAATGCCCCGGCCCTGATGCAACGACTGGTCACCAACCTGCAACGTTGTAGCGTTGACATTGAAGAATATCGTAAAAAACGTGATCGTCTCTATAACCACCTGACCGGTTTGGGGTTTAAAATGGTCAAGCCCGGTGGCGGATTCTACCTCTTTCCACAATCACCCATGGAAGATGAAATGGATTTTATCCGCATCGCCCAAAAATACCTGATATTACTGGTCCCTGGTACCGGGTTCGGGGCTCCTGGTTATTTTCGGATTGCCTACTGTGTTGATGACGACATGATTGAACGCAGCCTCGGTGCCTGGGATCAATTAGCTATAGAGATTGGTCTTAAATAGATACATACTGCTAACATTACACAATAGGCCCATAATTATACCTAATTATGGGCCTATTTGTTTGGAACTTGTAACATTCACCCTCAACCGTTATATTTAAGAGAGTAGGCTGGGTATTTTACAACCAACTTAAAGCACCTGCTCCAAGGTCTGCCGTGATTCCAATAGCGCAACATCTGCCCAAGGCTTATGTAAGGCCCTTTTCACCGGACCTGCCGAAGACAGAACCGCTGAATACTCCTCTCCCGAAACAAAATGCCGAAACTGATCGCGTCATTGAGGCCGAGTGGCGACCGATTTCAGGAGTTCCCGTCAGGCCCACCAATGCTTATCAGACCAATTCAGCAGACCTCACGGCAGAAGAATCCCTCTTGGCAGAAAACCAGCCCCCTTCGCTAGTGACAGAGCGCTATCAGCAAATGACCCCTCAACACTCTTTGCAGCGCGGAACCATTCTCGACATTCTGGTCTAAACCAAACCCTTAATATAAATAGTAACAATAAAGTTAAGGCATTAATCGGGTCAGGAAAGGCTTGAACGAAAGTCTGCGACCTGAAGCTGTACGGAATCCCGGCCTCGAAAACTATTGATCTCGGGTCGGAACAACAGATCAATCTGCCCATGAAGTTGATCAAAGCGATCAGCCATGCCGAACGCGATACAGCCAAGCTGAACTCCCTGTGATTGAACCCTGAAGCGCAAATGTTTTTCACCAACAATTTGTGGGGATATCAGCTCGAGATTACGGCAGACAAAGGAGGGTTGTGGATTCCCTATCCCGAAGGGAGCCAGTTCGGTTAACTGCGCAACAGTTAACATTTCCAATTCCGATAGATCAACCTCGCCATCGTATTCGAGCCGAGGAATCAAATTCTCAGCGTTTAACTCCGAGGCCGCAACCCGTTCAAAATCAGCTCGAAACTCATCGACTCGCTCAGCCTTGATTGTCAGGCCCGCCGCTGCCGCATGCCCACCAAAACCATCAAGACTATTTGCTGAACGACCCAGAGCGGCAAACAGATGGAACCCATGGATCGAACGAGCCGATCCTTTGCCGGTCCCGTCAGCCAGCGCGATCATAACAGTCGGACGATAGTAACGTTCAACAAGCCGGCTAGCGACGATGCCAATCACACCGGGGTGCCAGGTTTCGGCGGCGAGAACCAGGCTGTGCTCACCAGCACCCCCTTCATCAACCGCAGCAAGCGCCTCGTGAAGAGTCTGCTCTTCAAGTTGTTGGCGTTCACGGTTACAACGATCTAGGTGCGCAGCCAGTTCAGTTACCGGGTCATCTCCAGCACCTAGCAGCAACTTCACCCCCAACGTTGCATCATCCAAACGCCCGGCAGCATTCAGGCGTGGTGCCAAACGGAAAGCAACAGTGCCACAGCTGACCTTGGTCACTTCAGCCACCTGTTTGAGAGCCGCAATTCCGGGGCGCTTCCCGGCATCGAGTAATTGCAGGCCGAAACGAACCAGAATCCGGTTGACGCCACCGAGTGAAACCATGTCAGCGATAGTCCCGAGAGCAACCAGATCAAGACCTTGCCGCAGATCAGGTTCAGTCCGCTCTGCAAACCAGCCATTTTCGCGTAACCTGCGGCGTAGACTCAGCAGCAGAAAAAAGGCGACACCAACCCCAGCCAGATTCGGCCAAGGGAAACGATTATTTGGCAGATGTGGATTTACCAGTGCCAGACAAGCTGGCAGCCTGTCCGGAGCCTGGTGATGATCAGTGATGATCAGATCAAGGCCAAGCTCATTAACAAGGTCGGCTTCAACCACTGCCGAGACGCCACAATCAACCGTCAGCACCAGGGAACACCCGCTCTGTGCCGCGCGGTTGATTGCCTCCCCCGAAAGACCATAACCATCTGTTAGCCGTGATGGGAGGTGATATTCAATATCGCCGCCAAAAGCACGCAGCGATTCGACCAGTAAAGCGGTGCCAGTAATACCGTCGACATCATAATCACCGTGGACGGAAATCTTCTCCCCCTTAACCAGAGCTTCTTCAAGGCGGGAGACGGCAATCTCCATATCGGGGAGCAGATCAGGATCGGGCAAAGAGCTCAGCTTGGCGTGCAAAAAATCGTGCGCAGAGGCCGGGCAAGACTGGCCACGATTGGCTAACACCCTTGCAATTAATGGTATCGTCCCGAGTTCAGCTGTCAGTGCTGCGATCTGGCCAGCATCGCTCTGTCGTTCAATCCAACGTTTCACCATAGCCGTCATTCGGAATTTTCCAACCTAAACGGTTGGGTACGAACCGGTAGATATTCAACGCGACCGAGCCAGTCATCGTCCCGGCCATCAAAAAATAGAGCTTCAAGCGCTAAGCCGACAGGTTCACTCCAATAATTATTACGCAGATCGACGGCGCTCCGAACGCCTTCGCCCAAGCTGACTTGATAAGGAAAATTCTCAATGAAACTATTATTTTCAATCCGGTAATCTCGCGGTTCAGACGAGATAAACAGACCTTTGCCATTATGACGAATCAGATTATTGCAGATTACTGGAGAGCCAAAATGAAACCGAATGGCCGTGCCATTATTTTCAAATAAATTGTTTTCAGCAAGAAGATGGGTATCATGAAAGCGTACAGCTACATAATTGTTGCTGAAGACTGAATGTTCGACAGTGACCCAAGACTGGCGTGAATGAAGCGCACTATTCGCCTGAATAAATCGGCAATAAGAAAAATGAACTTCAGGAGAATCTTCGATATTGATTCCGCCCCAGCTCCCAGCTTCGCCAGCAGGGTCTGCTGCCATAAAAACAATTGGGGCTTCAGCTGTACCGAGAGCCAGCAACCGCCCACGAACAATTAATTCACTACCAGGAAAATAGGGGTGTTCAATGTAGAGATCCTCACCATTCCGAGGAGTCTCAAAAATCACTTTTGTGCCAGGCGCAATGATCAGTTCTGATCCCGCCTCAAGAACAACATCACCACGGAGACGAACCTCCCCCTGCCAATAAATTTTCCCACTGAGAACCTGGCCCGATGGCGACGGCACCAAACTGCATGAGTTCAAGGCAATGACTAATAGAAGTGAACAAAATAAACGGATCAACATGGCAAAGGGCTATTTTCCGTTAGAAAAAGAAACGGCCAGCCTGTGCGACAGGCTGGCCGTTCTAGAGAAAAACTTACTGACCCCCGGAAGAGGGTTGATTGTTCAAGAAATCAAGCTCTGCCCTAATCTGATCAGAGCCAGGGCCTGAAGGATTAATGGTCAGATAGCGTTCCCAGGTTTGTTTGGCCTTGCCAAAATCCTGAAGATCATAGCGATAGACAACCCCCAGATTGAAGAGACTCTGGGCATGATTCGCGTCAACCTTTGCAGCTTTCTCAAAGGCTGCGATCGCCTTGTCAAACCAGCCAACCTTACGAAACATAATCCCTTGATCAGTGAGTACGTTCGGGTCATTAGCGTTAAGTTCTAACGCTTTATCGTACGCATCAATCGATTTCATCGGTTGATTCGCATCGAAGTAGGCGTTGCCCAACTGAACCCAGGCATTGCGATTTGTTGGTTCCTTAGCAACTATCCCTTCAAGCATTGCCATCTGCTGACCAGCGTTAACCGCTGGTGCAGAAGCGATTGGCGCAGACGACGTATTGCGATCAGGCTTACGAGCATTGGTAAAAATAACACCGACCAGCACACCTATAACAAGCGTAACAACTGCGAAAAAAATTGTCTCTTTTTTCATTATTGACTCCGCGAAATTGGTCTCAGCTTTTTTTCAACTTACGTTCTTCCCAATATATCAGAATCGGGCTGGCAACGAAAATGGATGAATATGTACCGACCAACACACCAATCAGCATGGCGAAAGCAAAGTTATGGATAACTCCACCACCCAGGACAAAAAGTGCCAGCACGACTAACAAGGTCGTGCCAGATGTCAACATGGTTCGCGACAGGGTATCGTTGACACTACGGTTCACAATAAAGGAGAAACTCTCTTTATTGTAGCGACCAAGGTTCTCGCGGATGCGGTCGTATACAATGATCGTATCATTTAACGAATAACCGATGATCGCCAGAAAAGCTGCGATGATCGGCAGGTCAATCTCTTTGCCGAAAAGACTGAAGACGCCAATGGTGATCGCTACATCGTGAATCAGGGCGACGATTGCCCCAACTGCAAAACGGAACTCGAAGCGCCAGGAGATGTAGGCCAGAATCCCCAGCATTGCGTAGGCAATCGCCTTGATCCCTTTCATCCGTAAATCACTGCCAACCTGTGGTCCGACCATTTCGGTCCGTCGCACATCGACCTTATCGGCACCATAGGTGGCCGACAACGTCTCCTGCACTTCAATCGAAAGACCTTTGAGCTCTGCAGAGGTTTTCTCCATGCGGATCATGAACTCATTTTCGTCATCACCGAACTGCTGGACAACCATGCTACCGATCTCCAACCCATCGAGAGCCTTCTTAATGTCCGAAGCATTGGTTGTATCGGTGAAACGGACCTGGACCAGAGTCCCGCCAGCAAAGTCAATGCCGTAGTCTGGGCCTCCTTTGCTAATCAGTGAAACAATACCTACTGCCAGCAATACCAGCGAGATCACCAACGCAATCGTTCGCTTACCGACAAAATCGAAATTAGTATCCGGTTTAATCAACTGCATTTCCAGAACCTCCCTTTAAATGCTCAGCCGCCGCACTTGCCGGCGGTTCAGGAAAAAGTCGAAGATCACTCTTGATACAAAGATCGCCGTAAAGAGTGAAGCGACGATTCCGATTGACAGAGTCACCGCAAAGCCCTTAACCGGACCAGTACCGAACTGGAAAAGGACCAGCGCTGCAAGCAGAGTCGTCAAGTTTGCATCAATGATAGTCATGAAAGCCTTGCCGTAGCCAAGGTCAATTGCAACCTTAGGTGCCTTCCCAAGCCTCAATTCTTCACGAATACGCTCGAAGATCAACACATTCGCATCGACGGCCATACCAACGGTCAGTACGATCCCGGCGATCCCCGGCAGGGTCAGAGTTGCTCCAAACAGTGAGAGCATGGCACCAATAAAGAGGACGTTGAGACTCAGGGCAATGACAGCAACCAGACCAGACAGGCTGTAATAGATAATCATTGCACTGACAACCAACAGACTGCCGACAATAACCGACTTGATCCCCTTGCTGATCGAGTCATGACCGAGAGAAGGTCCGACAGTACGGTTTTCGAGGATCTTAACCGGAGCTGGCAGTGAACCCGCACGCAGCACGATAGCCAGGTCAGTCGCTTCCTGCGATGTAAAAGAACCCGAGATCTGTGCGCTACCGCCAGAGATCCGTTCACGGATAACCGGTGCAGAATAAACTGAATCGTCGAGAACAATCGCCATCCGTTTATCAACATTGGCAGCAGTAAGCTGCTCAAATCGCTTGCCGCCAACACTATTAAAATCGATCGATACATAAGGTTCGTTATAGCGAGTATCGATCCGTACGTTAGCATCTTCGAGGAGATCGCCGGTCAGCGACGTCTTGCTGTAAACCACAATAGGAGTTTCGGTAACCACCCCGTTACTGTTGGTATTACGCTCGAAAAGCAACTGAGTCCCTGGAGGTAAATTACCTTTTAGAGCTTCAGCGACATTGACAGTCTCCGCAACCATCTTGAATTCAAGGCGCGCTGTCTTGCCGATTAGTGAAATCGCCCGCTTGGGGTCTTTGATTCCAGGCAATTGAATCAGAATACGATTATCTGACTGCCGTTGCAGGGTCGGCTCACTGACTCCGAACTCATCAACCCGGTTACGCATGGTTTCGAGAGCCTGACGCACAGCGAAGTCAGCGATATTAGCTGCTTCTTGCTCACTGAGGCGATAGTGCTTTTCGATGTAACCACCAGTGACCGGCAGAGTCTCACCTTCAAGGTTCTGGAAATTTTCAGCCACCAAGGAATCAACCTGAACACCTGCAGCGGTATCGTAGACAACAACAACCAGTCGATCTTTCTGACGTCGTTCGATCCGCTTGAAAATGATGTCCTTTTCACGCAGCAAGGCATCAATCTGGTCACTCAATGAATCAACCCGACTCTCTACCGCCTTATCAACATCAACCCCGAGGACCAGATGCATCCCCCCCTGCAGGTCAAGACCGCGATGGATAGGGTCGACCGCTTTCTGCCACCAACCAGGCAAACTGTCATACATAACGGTCGGCGCCAATGAGAACATGGCCAGAATCAGGCAGACAAAAACTACCAGACCCCGAATTTTGAGACTATTCGACATAATCGTCGCCACTCCTTTCAAACGAACTTCCTCGAAATTGAGGCACTACTCAAACAACGGCTCGTTTCAAGCGTCGCCCTTCACCTCGGTGACAGAGGCACGGTTTACTTTGATTTTGACACCAGTTGCCACCTCAACTGTGACAATTGTTTCTTCAACTGCTGCGACCTTGCCGTGGAGACCACCTGCTGTCACAACCTGGTCACCAGATTTCAGCGCACTGACCAGTTCACGATGTTGCTTAGCTCGCTTCTGCTGCGGACGAATCAACAGAAAGTAGAAGATAGCAAACATCAGGACTAACATAATCAGTCCTTCGTAACCCTGTCCGCCCCCTTTGGAAGCGCCTCCAGCCATGGCAAAAGCTTCAGATACCATTTACTTACATCTCCTTGTGTTGGATAAATCGTTAAGTGGACAAAAACTAATACTTTCAGACTTGTCGCATACGATAAAAATCGGCTCGATAAGCCTGAAAACAACCCTGTGAGATCGCCTTCCTGGCACCCTCCATCAGCTGTTGATAATAGTACAGATTGTGTTGTGTATTGAGAACCGACGAAAGTATCTCATTACTTTGATAAAGATGTCTTAAATAAGCCCGGCTGTAATTACGGCAAACGTAACAGTCACAAGCAGGATCAATCGGTTGCGAATCATCACGAAAACGCGCCTGTTTAATACTCAGCTTCCCAAAACTAGTGAAAAGCACGCCATTTCTGGCGTTCCGGGTCGGCATGACACAGTCGAACATGTCACAACCACGAGCCACTCCCTCGATCAGGTTTTCTGGAGTACCTACTCCCATAACATAGCGCGGTTTTTCTTGCGGTAATATTGGCAGGCCGTAGTCCATCACCTGATACATCACCTCAGCATCCTCGCCTACCGACAAACCACCGAGGGCATAACCCTCGAAGCCAATATCGATCAGTTCTTCGGCGCTTTGACGTCGGAGGTCTTCATGCATCCCCCCCTGCACGATACCAAACAGAGCAGTTTCGCCGCCTGCCGGCAATGCCTTTCGGCAACGCCCTGCCCAGCGACTCGAGCGAGCCGTCGATGTAACAACATAATCTCGCTCTGCGGGGTAAGGGATACATTCATCGAAAACCATAACAATGTCTGAACCAAGGGCACACTGAATCTCTATCGATGACTCTGGTGTCAAACGACACTTGCTACCATCGAGGTGTGACTGAAAAGAGACGCCATCTTCATCTATTTTGTTTAAATCCCCGAGACTGAAAACCTGAAAGCCACCACTATCAGTCAGAATTGGCTTCGACCAATTCATAAATTTATGCAGCCCACCAAGCTGCTGGATCAAATCATGCCCTGGCCGCAGATAAAGATGATAGGTGTTCGCTAATACTATCTGAGCACCAATTTCATCAAGAGCCTCTGGCAAGACGCCCTTGACCGTTCCCTGAGTACCAACTGGCATAAAAACAGGGGTCTCTATAACACCGCGGGAGGTCGTGATTTTACCGTAACGAGCCGCGCCGTCCTGATTTAAAAGATCAAATTGAAAAGGGATCAAAGTCTGTCCAACCTGCCATGACCCTAAAGGATCAACATGCAGTCACCGTAGCTGAAAAAACGAAAGCGCTCAGCAATTGCTTGCTGATAGGCTTCCAAAATAAATTTACGCCCCGCCAGAGCGCTCACGAGCATTAGTAGTGTAGATTTTGGCAGGTGAAAATTGGTCACCAAGCCATCGACTACCTGAAATTTATAGCCTGGGAAGATAAAAATCTCACTCGTCCCTCGACCGGCCTGCAACTTACCATCTTCATCAACAGCCGTCTCAAGAGTGCGAGCTGATGTCGTTCCTAATGCGATGACCCTTCGCCCCTGCTGCTTGGCAAGATTAACTGCAGCTGCCGTGGCTTCAGGCACCTCGTAAACCTCAGAATGCATCTGGTGCTCACGAATATTCTCTACTCGGACCGGCAGAAAAGTCCCAATGCCGACATGCAGGGTCAACGGCACAACATGAACACCTTTGTCCCTCAATTGCTGCAACAAAGACTCTGTAAAGTGAAGCCCGGCCGTAGGAGCCGCTACCGCTCCGGTATTACATGCAAAAACCGTTTGGTAACGCTCACGGTCAAGCGCGTCTTCTTCACGCCTCACATAAGGAGGAAGGGGCAGGTGACCAATCTCTTCAACCAGGGCCTCAAAATCATCAGTACGGTTAAATCGTGCGATCTTCTGTTGATCTTCCCCGCCGGGCAGGATTTCAGCACGGACTCCCTGCGCAAATTCTATTTGAGTTCCCGGCCGCAAAGGACGAGAGCTACGTCCCAGGCAACGCCAATCTTCAGCTTCCCCCGGTAAACGCTGTAGCAAAAGAAGTTCAACCTTGCCACCCGACTCTTTGGTCCCCAGCAGACGAGCTGGCCTGACTCGCGTATCGTTTAGGACCAGGACGTCTCCGGCAACAAATGAGTTGACAATGTCAGGGAAACAACCGCTAGAGATCTTACCTGCTAGACGTTCAAGTCGCATCAATCTCGATGCGTCTCTAGTCGCTGCCGGATGCTGAGCTATAAGCTCTTCCGGCAGTATATAATCAAAGTTTTCCAACTGCATCAGACACCACTTCTCAACGCCCATTTTCAGGGCAAACCAGCGACCTAGAAAATCATAATTAGAGGTCAAAGTCAAACTCATTTTCCGCACATCAACTACCGCAACAAATCTGAGTTTCAGGTCAGGTATTTATGCCATTTTCTGGTCTAACCACAGATAACTACAGCGACTGGCAAACAATTTGCACTTATCCAAGCCTAGATTGTTCAGCTTTTTCCCGCAGTAGATCCATATGCATTACATTTAGAGAGAATTCAGGCTTCAGCAAAAGCAGAGGGGGGACTCGAATCCGGGCTTTTAACGGGAATATTTAGCCTTTAGACTGTAAAAGTAGAGATTTGATCAGTATATGAATTCCCTTAAAATAAAAATACTCGGTCTAACTATCGGCATAACGATCATTGCCGTTCTGCTTGGGACCTGGCATAACCTGCGAACCCAATCCGCTATGATCGAGCGGATTGCAGCGCACGACAGTCGACTTCTTTCCGATACCATCCGTAGCAGTATTCGCACCGCGATGTCTGTTGGCCGAAATGATGATGTCGCTAGCATTCTCAAGGAAATTGCTGACGAGGTCACAATCTCCAGCGTCCGCATAATCGATCAAAATGGCAAGATTCTGCTTTCGGCGGATGACCCTGAAATTGGTCAAATGGTTGATGCTGCAGACCTCATGACCTATCGTCGTTCGCCCGACAAATTCTCCTTCACGCCGCAAGCAGAAAACCATTTCACCTCCACACTCCCAATTTTCAATGATGAAACTTGCCACCGGTGCCATAACGCCAAAAACAAAATCCTTGGCATTCTAAATGTGCATCTCACCCTTGATAGTATTGAAATATTGCAAGCCAAGGGACGTGAGGCAAACCTCATCTCTTCTGCGACAATCATCGCCATCCTGATCTTCTCGATTACCTTCTTTATTCTCTACTATGTTGACACACCGATCCGTCAAATGGTCGAGGCTATGACCAAACTTGAGAATGGTGAATTCGATAAAGCATCCACTGACATTACCAGTTCACGCGAAATGTCGACCCTCTCTATCAAATTCAACGGCATGGTAAACCGACTGCAATCTCTAATCGACTCAACCGTCTCATACGAACGTGAAACAGCGGTCCACCGCGAGAAACTCTCCCACCAGTCAGAGATCGAGAACATGAACGTGACTCTCGAAGACAGACTACGTGAGATCGAATATTTAAATATCACTCTCGAAGAACGCATCGAAGAGGTTGAAGAGGCAAACTTCAAAATTGCGGACCTCGCCAGCGATCTTGAAGACCGCAATACCAATCTGGCCAGCGCAGTCCATCGCCTGTCATCGCTTTATAAAATGGGATTGGCCGTCAACTCGACGATGGATCTTAACCAACTCTTCAACTTGCTGCTGCACAGGGCGATCAGTTCCCTGAATGGCAGTATCGGCTACATACTTCTACTCGACAAAAACCGCAACACACTCCGCATCGGTGATATCGTCGGATTAAATAGCCCGGACCTGGACCGCTCAATGACCATTGAATTGACCAAGGGTGGAGTTTCAAACTGGGTCATTGAGAACCGTGAACCGATACTGATCCGCAAGATAGGAGATTCTCGTGACTTTTCACGCATGAGCCCTATCGGCTTTGCGCGAGAAACAATTATTTGCGCACCACTGTTCGTCCACGATGAAGTCTTTGGGACCCTGACGATAGCCAATCGCCCCGACGGCGCCACATTTAGCGATGAAGATATGGAGATGCTCTCGACAATAGCCGCCCAGGCCAGTGTCGCCATAAAAAATGCCCGCCTCTACGAGGAGCAGCAAAGTACTTATCTGAACACGGTACATGCGCTGGTTTCAGCGATTGAAGCAAGCGATCCCTATACTCGCGGTCACTCCGAACGTGTCACACGCTACTCCCTCGCATTAGGACGCCAACTCGACCTGCCAGAGTCCTCATTCAAAGATCTCGAACAGGCTGCGATACTTCATGATATTGGCAAGATCGGTATCGATGACTCATTGCTACACAAAGTTGATGAACTCTCGCTCAACGACATCGACCGCCTACGCCAGCACCCCATGATCGGCATGCGTATCCTGGAGCCAATTCAATTTATGACCCGGGTACGTGAGATCATCGGGCAGCACCATGAGCGTTTTGATGGCCAAGGTTATCCCCTGGGGCTATCTGCTGAAAAATTACTGTTTGAGGCACGAATTCTTTCCGTAGCGGATAGCTTTGATGCCATGACCTCAGACCGCCCTTATCGCAAAGCTCTGCCTCAAGAAATTGCAATCAAGGAACTCAAGCAGCATACCGGCACCCAATTCGACCCACGAGTGGTCACCGCGTTTCTTGAACTAATTCACAGCGGAATTCTTCCAGGCTAAGAGAGGCCAGAGGGCCCACTTTATGCCCAACTTCACGACCTTCCCACTGCTCAGGCACCTCCTGCGCCCACTGATTATCCTGCTGCTCATACTGGCAGGAACTTCAGTCATTGGCTCTAGCCTGTTGCTGCATAACAGCTTAATCGATGGCGTCGATCTTCAACTCGACCATGCTCAGCAAATGGTTTATCATGACTTAAAGCAACGAGAAAATCGACTCGCGGAACTTCTGTCTCTCCTCGCACAAAAGCCAGAAGAAATCACGACTGCTGATCTGGAAAAAGAAATCCAAACATCTCAACCTCATCTCAACCTTCAACTTTACGATACGCGCAATAATCTCAGTGATCCACTCCGTAGCCTCGCCGACTCTGTCATTCAAAGCGGGATAGCTTTGCGGCATATCACCTTCGACAGTTCAAAAGATCTCCATTCCCTAACCTTTATTCAACCTGCGGCCTCACCACGTGACGTGCTGCTCTTACAGTCTCCAATCGATCAAAAATTATTGAAAACCATAGCGGATCGCTATCTTTGTGAGTTGTCACTCTACTCAGAAGAAGGTCGCTTGATGGTCAGCAGTAGCGATCTGACCAAGTCGATTCCGAAGCTCTCAGATACGCTTATGACCCGTATTGCGGGTAGTAATAATCTCTATACCTCAAAGATCAAGAATATCGATTTCCGTAGCCTCTACACTCCCCTGCCTCTTGGTGGCGACGGCATGTTCTACCTAGCGACCAGCAAACCACTCGGCAACCTGAACAGCCTGCTGCTGACTCACAGCTGGAGGCTGCTGCTGACTGTTGTTCTAACCCTCGCTATCGGAGCAATGATCTACTATCGCCTCCTGTTGCGCACCTTGACTCCCTTGAAAAATCTACTCGACACCATCCATCAGATTGCTCAAGGGAATCTTTCCAGTCGTACCGAAATCTCAACAAATTCTCACTTTCACGAGCTGAGCAGTAGCTTCAACCAAATGTTGGGACAACTCGAAACTCTGTATGAGAACCGACTTGAGGCTGAGAAATCCTCAGTCCTTAACTTGGAAACGTTGAAGTACAGCAGCCACCTAAAAAAGAAGAACCTTGAGATTGAAAAAGTAAACATTCAACTCAAGGAACAATATGAAGAACTATCGGCTCTCTTTATGGTATCGCGCAGCCTGACATCAGCGCTGGATCAAAACCTTCTCTTCGAAAAAGTCTTTAATATTTTAAAAGATACATTGCACTGTGACCGGATAGTTCTGCTGCTGTATCGACAAGGATCTGAATCATTAGAAGTGATAAAAACCACCGGGATTGATGCCGGCACATCCAAGGGCCTATCATTTAATCTTGGCGAAGGTATCAGCGGCCTGGTCGCCGCAAGCATGAAACCAATCTACAGCACCGACCTCAGCACAGATGACCGTAATCTCAACTACAAAGGACGTTGGGTTTCGTCAGGCAGCCTACTCTCAATGCCAATGGTGCTACAGAATCGCCTAATTGGAGTTCTTAACATCCATCATCAGCAGGTAGATGCTTTTAATCAGGTCGCGCAACAAATGGCCCAGGCGATTGCCGACCAGACTGCCATCTCTATTGAAAACTCCAGACTTTATGAAAAGACCCGAACCCTGTCAGCAACCGATGACCTGACCGGATTGGCCAATCGTCGTCAATTTCAGGATTATCTGCAGCGGGAATGGGCGCAGGCACGTCGTTATCACAGTCACTTCAGTCTCTTAATGATAGATATCGACCATTTCAAGAGCTACAACGATACCCATGGGCACCTGAAAGGAGATATCGTGCTCAAGAAAGTTTCGGCGCTACTACTGCAGAACACTCGCGGTATCGACCTGGTCGCGCGTTTTGGTGGTGACGAATTTGTGATATTACTGCCAAAATCAGATAGAGAGGGAAGTCTTTCAGTCGCAAACAAACTCTGCAATTGCATAGACGCAGAATATTTCAGCGGAATGGAAGAGAGTCAGGGCCAGAAGAAGCTGACAGTATCAATCGGAGCTGCGACCTTCCCGACAGACAGTACAGACATTTATGGTCTGCTGAATATGGCCGATGAAGCCCTGTACCAGGTCAAACGAACCGGTCGCAACGCCGCCAAAGTCTGGTCCCGCGAGATGTCACAACACAACCATCCCATATCGCAGATCAATTAGTTCCAGCCCTGGTCAGGTGGCTATTTCCCCTCGTACAGAATTTTCCAGTTCCGATTTTCATTAACAAGATAAAGCTTCTTCTGCATATCACCATTGAAATTATTTGAGGTGTATTGTTGCAGAAAAGTCGCAACGACCATATTGCGCCCCTCACTGCCCTGTCGTGGATAACCGAATAGTGAAATACCGCGCAGAGCAATGCTCTGATTAGTTTTCTGACGCAGGACGCGGGACTTGTATGATTTCCAACTCTTCAGGTCGTGCTTGTCGCTCCAAAAATCCTGCGAATAGCTACCCAGATAATTGGGAAGATCGACATTTTCCCAACTACTCCGCCAATTCTCCAGCATTGCCTGAAGTTCAACATTACGGTCTAACCATTGACTGCCAGTGACCCATTCAACGTCACCACTAATGACGACTGGAGTGACCCCTGGCTCAATATAGCGCCCTAACCGCAGCAACTCTTCGTTCGTTAACGCAACACAGCCCTCGGTGTCGCGTGGAGGCCGGCTATAAAGGGTTTTATGGGTACCGTGCAGCCAGATACCATGACCCGTTTTCTGCAAATGGTGATCAAAGACATTGGGATAACTGACCGGAAAAGCACCAGACCCGTACTTGATCGGCAACTCATCATCTTCAATGTGCCCTGTTACAAAATAAACTCCGCTCGGCGTCTTCAAATCCCCTGTCCGGTACTTATTGCCCGGCTTCTGACCGAGAACAACATAGTAATCATCAACTAATTGGGGGGGTAAGCCGACACCGGAATTGCGGAAAACATAAAGTCGATTGGTCGATTTGTCGACAAGTAGTGCGTATTTAATTGTCGAATCAAGAGCAATAAATGCTGCCGGAATTTTTTTATCCTGTAAAAGATTAAGGTAGCCTTGCAGTCGCGCAGAAGCTTCTCGCCGCAGATTCTCAACTTGCTCATCATTCTGGTCAGAATTAAGACCGGCAATAAGATCGCTACCACCCAACCGCCCCAGCCGCTCGAAGCGGGCGATCAGGAGATCACCGTAAACCAGGTGAGCCAATTGAAACTTAGGCACCTTTTTAGTCAGGTCGCGCAACATCACGATCGCATCGTCCAGACGATCAACCTGAAAGAACAACAAGGCCTTAAGTAATTGTGCTTCAAAATCGTCTGGATTGTTCTGAAGTCTTTGTTCCAGACGCTGATAGAGCGCTTTTTGTTGCGGCTGCAGAGTCCCCATCGCTGCCACCGACAACATAGCCTTTACCTGTTCTGCAGGATCAGACACCACACCAACAGGCTGTGTGCGCCACAACGCCCAAACACTCACGACCGTAGCAATCAGCAGCAGGTTAATTACTAATATGACAAAACCGCGTCTAAACATCAGAGCACCCGACCCAACGACCTTTCTTCAATAATCACCCAGGTCTGGCCATTGCGTCGCAGGACAAAGCTCTTTCGAGTACGATCCTGATAGCGGTCACTACGATATGTCTGAATGGCTTCAACCTTTGTATTATCTTTTGCCTCACTAACTAATTTGATCGCATCAAGCTTAACCTCGATAAACTTCGGAGCGGTCACCCGCTTACGACGTTGTTCCTGCCAGTCATTATGGCTTGAGCTCCCCTTCGAGACATATTCCGTCGCATAGCTCCGCAGATAGGTCTCAATATCTTTAGATGACCAAGCCTCGGCCCATTTTTTTAAAAACTGTTGTGGCGGAACATGTGCTGACGGATCAGAAATTGCCGAATCCTGCGAAGTGACAGATTCGGCAGCAACAGAAAGAGTAACCTTTGAAGGCACAACATCGGCAAGCAACGCCTTGTCTCCTGCGATCACCGCCAGAGGCTTAACCTCGGCCGCTGCTCCCACAAGAGGAGATATTTCTTTAGTGGCAACAACAGTTACTTGAGGGGACTTCTCATCTTCAATATCCACTGCTGGTGCAACAGGCTCAATCGCGACAACCTTATTCTCAGGCTGCATTGTCACCTCTTGTGCGACAAGAGGTATAGCCTGAGGCAAACCAAGGGCTTGCAACCGAACAGGTTTCGTCTCGCCTTCCAATTGCAAAGCCTTGCCATAGCTGTCACGAGCCATAGCCGCGTAGACCATACCGATATTATTATAAATGGTAAGATAAGCCTTATCGGTTTCCAAGGCTTGTTTGAGTAATAGTTGGGCCTGATCAAGGTCACCCTCGGCCGCATAGAGAATGGCCAGATTATTGTACGGTCTGGGCGAACCAGCTCCCTGCGCGATCAGATTCAGGTAGGCCCTTCTGGCAGGATCGTACTGACCCAGAGCCAGCAGGCGATCTGCTTCTTCAATCCCCCCCAACCCTTCTACCTTATGCAAACTCACTACAGTTGTAGACGCAGGCTCAGGAAGAAAAGAGTAGAGCGCGACTCCTATCAAGGCACCGATCAGGACGCCAAGCAGAAGAACGAGATATCCAGAATAAGATTGTCCGCGAGTCGCCCGTTCAGAGTCGATGTCTTCAATATTGACTGGGGCCTCTTTCAATCGCTCTTGTTCTCGTTTGACCAGAGTCTTTTCTATACGACTGGCCATATCGGCAGAAGCGGTATTCTCGGGATGTTCATCCATCCAAATCTCTCCATTGGTCCTGATTAAAATAAAAATATCAAAATTGATTATTAAATTAAGCGGCCAAAGCGCAGCTACATCAAACCATTCCGTTGTTACTATAAATTACTAACGGTGCATTTTACGTAGAAGTCTGTTGAAACTCTAGGGAAAAAGCGGCGCAGCAGATAAACCGGTGAGTTCATCGATACCACTTATCAGGTTAAAATTCTGTACTGCCTGCCCTGCCGCCCCCTTACACAGGTTGTCAATCACCGAGACAACGATAACTCGACCAGTCCGTTGATCCGTCACAAGTCCAATGTCACAAAAGTTAGTCCCCCGAACATAGGCAATATTAGGCAATTGTCCTTCTGGGAGAATTCGAACAAATGGCTCTTTTGCATATCGTATCTTAAAAATATCCAGGAGCTCAGACGTTGAATGGCCTTTGGTCTGTGAGGCATAGATTGTCGACAGAATCCCGCGATCAACAGGAAGCAGGTGCGGGGTAAAGCAGACCTGTATCGGTTCACCGGACAGATCGCTGAGAGTCTGTTCAATTTCTGGTGTATGCCTGTGACTAGCTATCCCGTAAGCTTTAAAGCCTTCATTCACTTCACAGAACAGACTTGCTTCTTTGAGACCACGACCCGCACCGGTAGTTCCTGACTTGCTATCTATAATGATTGAATCGGTGACGATCAATTGCCGTTCAAGCAAAGGCGCAAGTCCAAGAGCAACGCTGGTCGGATAACATCCCGGGTTGGCAACCAATTGTGCCCTCTTTATCTGGTCACGATAGAGCTCAGGCAGCCCATAGACCGCTTCAGCCAATAACTCAGGACTACTATGACTTTGATACCATTGCTCATAGACCTGTTGGTCACGTAAGCGATAATCGGCGGACAGATCAACAACCTTGCACCCAGCTTTGAGAAAATCCGGAATAACATCCATCGCACTTTTATGTGGCAACGCCGTAAAAACCACATCGGCCCGCGCAGCGATAGAATCGATATCAATGGCCTCGCATTCCAGATCAAAATACCCACCGAGACTCGGAAAGACCTGGCTGATCGACACACCTTCATACTGACGCGAAGTGACGGCGACAACTTCTGCCTGCGAATGTCCTGCAAGCAGCCTGAGCAGTTCGACACCTGTGTAGCCACTGGCGCCGATGACAGCAACCTTTTTCATGCGAAGACTCCTTAAAAAACAAAAGGGAAGCCCGGCGGGCTTCCCTTTTGTTTTTGAAACAGATTCTCGGCCAGTTGATGGCCCAGAAAATTAACGCTTGGAGAACTGGAAGCTGGCACGTGCGCCTTTACGTCCGTACTTCTTACGTTCTACAACACGGCTGTCACGAGTAATGAACCCGGCCTTTTTCAGGACGCCGCGTAAATTCGCATCAGAAACCAGCAGGGCACGAGTAATGCCGTGCTTGATAGCACCAGCCTGACCCGAAGCACCGCCGCCGCAGACGTTAACAAAAACGTCAAACTTGCCAGAGTTATCAGTCACTTCAAACGGCTGACGTACAACCATTTTCGAAGTCTCACGACCAAAATATTCGTCAAGCGTACGCTTGTTGATAATAAATTCACCTGTACCAGGCTTGATCCAAACCCGGGCTACAGATGCTTTTCTTCTACCAGTTGCATAAAACCTTTGATCGGCCATTCGGCAATCTCCTGATCTATCGTTTTAAAGAGCGAGTTCTTTGGGTTGTTGCGCACTGTGTGGATGC